>CAYMEC010000003.1:0-79826 GCA_964389425.1 uncultured Roseovarius sp. | reverse complement strand
TGCAGGAGATCAACCGCTACGCGGATTCAGAGTTTAGGTATGCGGATAAGTCCGATGAGGCGGCGATTCAGGCGGCCGTGCGGGATATGGGGCGGATGGAAGAGGCGAAGCGGCGGTATTTGGAGGGGAAGGGGTGACTAGAACGGCGTTTGCTAAGAGCTATGGTGCCACTAGCAAAAATGTGCGTTGGAGCTGGTCTTGGGTGAACGTTGAAAAAAAATTTGTGATGTTTGGCGCTTCTACTGAACATGAAGTTGGACAACAGCAACTCATTGTGTCTGGCAGTTGGGAAAGGAATAAACTCACTAACCGACGATATCCTGGTTATCGACAGGCAATTGAACACCTTGGCAACGTGACAGACCAAGGTTTTCGTTTGTACACGTTTAGGCAAGTGCAGTCTGCACCTGATCCAAAAACTGGAAACGTGAAAATCATCTCTTTCGAAGAAGAATTGGAAGAACGATCTCTAGTACGACAGGGCCGAGACTGGTACGCCGTGCCATTAAGCGACTTTGATCCATTGATACATCAAACAGGTGAAAAACGTTTCTTCTTGGAAGGCTCAAAGAGACCAGTTTCGAGTTGGAGGGTTGAGCGTAGCAGCGATGCACGCCAAGCTTGTCTTGATCACTACGGTTTTGCCTGTTGTATTTGCGAGTTCGATTTCGAGGAACAATACGGGTCGCTAGGGAGTGAGTACATTCATGTGCATCACCTGTACCCCATAGCAAAAACTGA
Source organism: uncultured Roseovarius sp. (assembly GCA_964389425.1). Taxonomy (GTDB): domain Bacteria; phylum Pseudomonadota; class Alphaproteobacteria; order Rhodobacterales; family Rhodobacteraceae; genus Roseovarius. The sequence continues at coordinate 79,085 of CAYMEC010000003.1, read as the reverse complement.
GGGCGAGCGCGTTGTCGATCCAATCAAGCACCTCATTCCAGTATGCCCCAACTGTCATGCTATGATCCATCGAGGAGGCGTGACCCGAAAACCCGAAGAGATACGGTCTTTGCTGAATAAAAAGCCGAAAAACTAGGTTCATGACGCACGGCTTGCTCAATGATTTGAAAGTCAAACATGAACGAGTGAAGACAACTCGATCCCGTGTTGAGCATTTTGGTCTATCCGGTGCCGAAAGTGCTCACGGCGCGGAATCAAGGGCGTAGCCTGCCGCGCCTTCGCCTGGCCCCACCCAGGGCCTGGCGAAATGGCAATTGCAGGATGTCGCTCGGAGGGTCGTCGGGGCCGAGGGATAAAGTGTTGCTGAACTGAGGGCGGGATCGCCAGGCCGGGGCCAGGTGAAGGCGCTCTGTTAGGGAGGTGTGGCGTGATTTTGCTTTGGGTGACGGTTGGGTTGGCGCTGGTTCTGGGGGCTTTGATGCCGCTTAGGTGGGGTGTTTGGGGGCTTACCGGAGCGGCGTTTTTGGTGTGGAATGTGCAGGTGTCTTATCGGGCGTTTGCGGGGCCGCTCTTGGCGCTCGTGGTGCCGCTCATCTGGCGGTATGCGCGGTGAGTATGCTTTGGTGGATCGGGGTGCCTCTTTTTGTGTTGGGCGGGGCGGCGATCTTGGTGCCGTATGTGCTGATCCCGAGGGAGACGCGGTCGCATAGGCGGGTAGCGGCGGGGATTGGGGTGTCGGCGGGGGTGATGATCCTGCTGGGCATTCTGGTGTATCTGATGTTTGATGATCGTGATTTGGCCACCGGGTTGGAGATCAACGGCGTGGACGGCATGGTGGCGCTGGCGCTGGGCGGGTCGATCCGGAGTGCGATACTGTGGGGGCCGTTGCTGGCGCTTTATTGGTTCTATGCGGCGCAGCGGGTGGAGCGGCTGAGAGGGGAAGACAAGGTGCGGGACGGGGTGTGATGGAGAGAAGTTCAACGCCCGGCGCGGAATCAAGGCCCTTGGGCCGCCGCGCCTTCGCTATGCCGTCTCCTCGGCATGGCGAATGGGTTGGGTCAGTGCATCGTTCAAATAGAGTCCGGGAACTTAAGGATAAAGTGCTTCTGTCCGACGGTTGGATCGCCACGCCACGGCATAGAGAAGGCGCTCTGTTGGGCTGCTTGGGGAAGATGTTATGGAGCGGCTGATTACCTCTGGCCTCATGTTTGGCAATCTGGTGCATGTGGCCTCGCCCGCGCTGGTGGAGCGGTATAATCGCGCGTTGAAGCATTTGACGGGCAAGACCACGCGCCTCACGGATTTCTACATAGATATTTCGGGTTATTCCCCGGAGGTGGGGCATGAGTTGGGGGATCCGCTCTACCTCAACCACGCTGGCGTCAATCGGCAATTTATTTTGCTGACGACGGAGCAGAAGCGGGCGCCGCTTCTGGATGCCAAGTTTTCCACGTCTCGGTCGATCCTGCGGCAATTCATCGAGGCCAATGAGAGCGCGCTGTTTGCGCTGACGGCGCGGGATGCGGTGGCGGGGGAGTTGGTGAATTCGGTGTTTTCGCTCAATTCGGCGGCCAAGCTCTTTGATATCCGAAGGGTCAAGGTGGAGGCGGATACGACGAATGGGCGGATCCGGCGGGCCTCGGAACTGGATGGCAAGGTAGAGCGGTTCCTCAATGAGGAAGACGCGTGGTTTGATGATGTGCTGATCGCGGAGATGATCGAACTGGCGGGGGAGACCGGGGATATCCTGCGCAATCCGGTGGATCTGGAGGAGATGGCGTTTGAGCAGCGCAACTTCTGGACGGCGCATTTTGGTGGGCTTTACGTGTTTCAGGATCTGGATCTGCCGGGGGTGATTGCGGTGGGCGATGCGCCGGTGGACGTGCCGGTGGAATATGTCATGGACCTGTCGGACCGGGACCGGGTGGCGAATTATCTGGACGTGAATGGGTTGGTGGAGCCCATTGTGAAGGCGCGCGGGATCGATGCGGCGGCTGTGCTGCGCCAGAAGATGGATTTCATTCTGGTCAATGCGTTGGCGGGTGAGGGGATTGAACTGACTGACCGTTCCAAGAGCGATATGCGGCGGTTGGCGCGGACGCATTCGGACAAGCTGCCCGAGGAGTTTCATTTGCTGGGCGCGCTCGTGAATTGGGCGGAGAATGACGGGCCGTGGCCTACGATCCCTGCCGAAAGCCCGGCCTATTTCTATACGCTGCGCGCGGCGGATCAAAGGGACGCGGATTTGGTGAACATGCTTCTGTCAGAGCTGGCGCCCAAGGATTTCCGACAGCTCTTCATCTGCCATAAGGAGCTGTTTTATCAGCTTTACGCAGGTTGGACGGAGGCCAAGAAAGACTACGTGGTCAGCTATCTGACCCGCGAATATCAGGTGGACAAACTGGGCGCGCGCGAGGCACTCTTTGGGCATGAACCCGGCATGGAGGTTGAGCCCAAATCCGACCTTGATGCGATGGTGGATCTGGTGGGCCCATGGGGGCCAGTAAAGCGAGCACGGTGAGGGGACGTTAGGGCATGGTGGCATTTGCGAGGCTTGCGATCTTTGGCTTTATCGCGCTGACGGTCGTTTATTTCTGCCTGTCGCTTTATTCGCGGTCTGTCCGGAAGGGCAAACTGGAGGAATGGTACGAGGAAGCGGGCCGCCCAGGCGATCGGGATGCCTATATCGAGGCAGGGCTGAAAGAGTATGAAGGATCGCTGAGGCGCAAGCTGATCTGGGGGGTCTATATCGTGCCGGTGACGATCGTGATCGCGATCATCTATTTCACGAATTTCCACTGAAGGTGTCGCGATGGTCTACGTCAAATGGGGGGTCCGGAGTCTTCTGATGCTGCTGACCGTGGCGGTGTTCCACTACACCCTGCCGCAGACCGATATCGCGCGGGTGACCGATACCTATGAGAAGCGGATCGATTTCGGGGAGAATTCGATCTTCTGGGCCGCACCCGATGTTGGCAATGACGGCACGCTCGCAAATCGCGATGTGTTCTTCATTCAGACGGTGCTGCCCAGCGGGCGGGTGATGGTCTACCGCAATGAAGATACGGGCTGGGGATGGCCGCCTTACTTCAAGTTCGACACCTCGAACTTGCAGGCGGAGGCGTCTGACCGCAAATCGACCGTGGAAGCGCCGAAATGGGTGGCGATCAAGCATTATGGCTGGCGCAACGAATTCTTTTCGATTTTTCCCAACGCCATCGCAGTATGGGACGTTGAGGGCCCTGATGCGCCCAAAGGTGTGCCTTGGGTCAATATCATCATCATCTTGAGCTTTCTGGTCGTGGTGCTGCTGATCCGTGCGATGTGGCGGCGGTTCCGGAGCACGCGGATTGATCCGGTCATGGACGATATTGGCGATGGGTTTGATGCCGCCGGTGACGCGGTCGCGGCGCGGCGTGGCCGGGTCAGGGCGTGGCTGGATACATGGAAACCGAAACACAAGCGGTGACGGTGCCGGCCGGTGGTTGCCGTTTGGCAGAATCGAACGATTGAACGAAAAAGGGCCCGCCACGCGGAGGACGCGGCGGGCCTTTCTGTTGCGCTCACATCAATTTTGCAGCGGGGCTGCGGATGTGAACTTGGGGATGGTGTTGGTGGAGGCGTCATCGTTTTCAATGCCGCCCCAGTTGCCTTCGGCCAATGAGATGTTGCCAGGCACATCTTCTTCCCAGAAGCCCACCACGTTTTTCGTGATGTTGAGGTAGAGCTTGTCATCCACGATGCGCCACAGATAGGGGTTGGCCGGAACCTTGCCGCCCTTGGACACACCATAGGCACAGTGTCCATCATATTGCGGGGCGTAGCGGGCCGGATCCGCCAGGAAGGTATCACGGTTGGCTTCGGTAGAAAAAGCGAAGGTGGCGCCGTTGTAGTCGGCGGTGATGTCAGCGTTGCCTTTCACGGCGTCGGGCTGTTTCTGGCCGATGGGGTTCTGTTCAAGGCTGAAATACGCGACCACATCGTAGCCGGACACGGCATAGCCTGTCTCATCGATGTATTGCGGGCCAGCGAATGCGGCCCCGGTCAGCATGGCAAATGCGGCGGCGGATGTAAGAAGAGATTTCATGGAGGCGCTCCTGTCGGTGTTGAATCGTGCCCCCGATATGGATGGCTGCGCGCCGCAAAGATAGGGGCCTAACCGACCTGTGATCGCGGACGCGAAAATTGTGAAAACGTGCAGCAAATCGCCGCTGGCTTGACCCGGTTTGACGCCCTGGGATTGTCACGTCGCCTGACATTGTTGTTATTTTCAAGTCAGGTCTCTGGATGTGAGGCATCCAAAGCCCTTACTGTAATCGCGTCACACAGGACCCTGTGGCCCAGACACTAACTGTCCAAACGAGAGAGGAACAAAGATGTCCATCGATCCAAAAAGCCTTGCCGTTGCGGGTGCTGTTGCCGCGGCGCTGACGGCTTCCATGACAACGACGGTTCAAGCGCAGGCCAAAGAGAAGTGCTTTGGCGTTTCCCTGGCTGGTGAAAATGATTGCGCCGCCGGTGCAGGCACGACATGCGCCGGCACATCCACTGTGGATTACCAGGGCAATGCCTGGACACTGGTGGATGCAGGCACCTGCACCGAGATTGATCTGCCTGACATGGCGGACGGGACTCCGCGGAAGGGTTCCCTCGAAAAGCTGACACGCGACCTGCCAGCCTAAGGTTGTTGCTGGCCCCGCGCCTTGCGGGGTCAGACCCATGCTGCCAATCCCCTTGTCGAAGGATATGTGAGATGCTGGACGATCAATCGCGCCATCACACGGATCTGCCGTTGGCCCCCGGAGTGGGCTACAAGGCGGATCACTTCACTGCCCTTCAGGACGACCCGGGCCCGGTTGCGTGGCTGGAAGTGCATGCGGAAAACTACATGGGCGCTGGCGGGCGACCCATTGCGCAACTGTCCCATCTGGCCGAACGGTTTCCCATTTCCGTACATGGTGTGGGGTTGTCCATCGGGGCGGAAGGGCGGCTCGATCCGGACCATCTGGCGCGGCTGAAAAAGCTGTGTGCCTGGGTGAAACCGGCCAGTTTTTCAGAGCATCTGGCGTGGTCGACGCATGATACAGGCTTCATGAACGACCTGCTGCCACTGCCTTATACGAAAGCCACGTTGGCGCGGGTGGCGGACCATATTGACGAAGTGCAAGAGGTTGTGGGGCGGCGCATGTTGCTGGAAAACCCGTCTTCTTACCTTGCCTTTGATGAAAGCACGATGTCGGAGACCGATTTCCTGACGGAATTGGCGCGGCGGACGGGCTGTGGCCTGCTGCTGGACGTCAACAACGTGTTTATCAGCGCCACGAATCTTGGCATGGATGCCAAGAGTTACATCGATGCTTTCCCGATGGAACATGTGGGGGAGATGCATCTGGGCGGTCATGATGAAGACGAAGATGACCATGGCGCGCCCTTGCTGATTGACAGCCACGGGGCGGAAGTGGCTGATCCGGTCTGGGCACTGTATGGCTACGCCATAGAGAAAGCAGGTGCCCGGCCCACGCTGATCGAATGGGACACCGATGTGCCGGACTGGCCCGTTTTGCGGGCGGAGGCAGCGCGGGCGGCGGCGTTCCTTCAACCGGTTCACGCTTAAGAACCCATGGCGACCTTCCAGACCAATTTTGGGCACGCGATCTTTGATCCGCATGCGCCCCGTCCTGAAGGCCTGAGCGATGGCCAAGGCCGTGCAGCGGGGCGGCGGTTTGACGTCTACCGCAACAACGTGATTGTCTCGCTGATCGAGGCGTTGGAGGCTGCCTTTCCGGTGGTTGCAAAACTGGTGGGCGCGGAGAATTTCAAAATTCTGGCAGGCGATTTTGTGCGCCTCTATCCGCCGTCATCGCCGCTCATGATGTTCTACGGTGCTGAAATGCCTACGTTTTTAGCAGGCTACGCACCGGTTTCCGGGATCAAGTATCTGCCTGATGTGGCGCGGTTGGAAATTGCGATCCGCGAAAGCTATCACGCTGAAGACGCGGTGCCGGTTGATCCGAGCGCGTTGGGTGCGCTGTCCCCTGAGGCGTTGATGCAGGCGAGGCTGTCGCTTGTGCCGTCCTTGCGCTTGGTGCGCTCACCCTGGCCGATCCACGCGATCTGGCGTTTCAACCGCGAAGTGGGCGCGCCAAAACCGGTGGCGGAGGCCCAGGACGTGGTGATCTTGCGGCCCGGGTTTGACCCTATGCCCCATGTGCTGCCCGTCGGGGGCGGCGCGTTCATCCTGAGCCTTCTGACCGGGGAGCCGCTCGGCACCGCGCTGGCTCAGGCGAAGGGGGAGGCGGACGGGTTTGACTTGACGCAAACGCTGACCCTGCTGATTGGCAACGCGGCCATTCTCGACATCGGAGGAGATCCATGAAGACGATTTTGACCCTGCCTGACCGCGCTTTGGCCTGGACTGAGCCGATGACGGTGCCGGTGATGACGACGCTGGCGCGGTTCGTATTCGCCGCTGTGCTGTTTTGGTACTTCATCAATTCGGGCCTCACAAAGGTTGACGGGTTGGGGAGCTTTTTCTCCCCCAGTTTCAACGCTTTCGCGCAGATCTATCCAAATGCGGCGCTGGCGGTGAGCTATGACATCACGCAGGCAACCGGGTTTCAGAAGCTGGTGATGCTGGCCGGGGTGTGGGCCGAATTCATCCTGCCGACGCTTGTGGTTGTAGGGCTTTTCACCCGCGCGGCGGCTTTTGGCATGATCGGGTTCGTCGTGGTGCAAAGCCTGACCGACATGATGGGTCACGGCGCGGAGGCGGGGGCGTGGTTTGACAACCTGTCAGATGCCGCGATCCTGGATCAGCGGGCCTTCTGGGTGTTTTTGTTGCTGTATCTGGTGTTTCGGGGCGCGGGGCCGTTGTCGGTGGATCGGGCGCTGTTTGGTGGATCGGAGAAGGAGGAGGCGGAGGCCGTCTGAGCGCCGCTCTCATCGTTTCTAGGAAACGACTGCCGCTGGGCTGCACTGTTTGGGGCCTGTTCCGGGACGAGTTCAATGCCTTGACGCGGCTCCGAAGAGCGTCGCAATACCCGGCACTCGTTGGAAAAAACCAAGTTTAAACAATCACTCCGATGATTCACATGGTTAAGCGCGGGAAGTTAACTAAGGGGCTTGGAAAAACACCCTTCACTGTCTTTAAGGTTGTGGTATCCAAAATGAAAGATGCGCGGTTATTCGCGATGACAACATTTGGAAGGCGCAGCTCAGATCCTGGTCGAAGCTGCAGAAAGACTTGAATGGCGAGGCCATTGAATGCGTGAGGTTATTTCAAAAAGCGCCGTTGATCGCAGACTGTATTGGATTGATGAGATTGTAACGCTGAGCGGCCATTTTGGCTCTGATTCCACCCGCGTTGAAGCTGAGCTATCTGAAGAGATCAAAGACAATGGCCTTAGGGCGCTTCTGGATCACTTGCGCCTCTGTTCTGCCATCCCTGAGTCCTACGGCCATGATACCAGCGAGGAAAAGCTCTATTCCAAATACACTGATGCGCTGATTTCCGCTGCCTACTCTTTCATGGGCCTAGAGAGTGTTGTTCTGACCGAGCGCGCCGATGCAGCGGATGTTGAAGCCGTTGCTGAGGACTTCAGCTTTGTCGCCGATGCCAAGGTGTTTCGATTGAGCCGGACAGCGAAGAACCAGAAGGACTTCAAAGTTCAAGCTATGGATGGGTGGAAACGCGGCAAGCCATATGCCATGGTCGTCTGTCCGCTTTACCAGCTCCCATCAAGGAACAGTCAAATCTATCAGCAAGCTGGTAGCCGCAATGTATGCGTGTTCTCTTATTCCCATCTCGCGGTTCTGGCACGCTTGGCTGAGGAACAGGGCACAGACGCAGCCCTTGTCCTGTTGCATAGAATCTTCAAATCCGTCGAAGCGATGAACCCGTCAAAAGATGCTTCAAGTTATTGGCAAACTATAAACATGACCATGCTAGATCACGGTTCGCGTGTTTCTGAGCTTTGGAAAACAGGAAAGATCGCCACCGTCGAGAGTATCGAAATATCCAAAGAAATCGCGCGGGCTCATTATTCGTCTGAGCGTGAGAGCATCATGAAAATGAGCCATGAAGAGGCCATCAAGAAGCTGATCGACATGCACAAAATCGATAGCCGGATTGCGACAATTGAGGCCGTATCCGATAACCTGCTGATGGAGTTAGCGTGATAGCAGATCGCCCGCGAGTCTTTCATTGCAGATCTCAACATACTCAGGCACGGCTTCAAAACCCAGATATCGCCTATTCAGATTACTGGCTGCAATCAGGGTAGAGCCGCTTCCCGCGAACGGATCGAGGACGAGTTGATCTTTCTTGGTTGTAAGCTCGATCAAGGCCTGCATCAAGCGAACGGATTTTTGAGTTGGGTGTAATCCGCTCTCACCCTTTTCTAGTCCGCATTTTATGACGTTTTCAGGCTCATCCGCGTAACGAAGAAAGGCTTTCTCATTGTAAGCTCCTACGCCATGTTGAAGCGCGTTATCTGCAATCGTGGTCCCGATTTTATATGGTTTGGTAAACCAGAGGATTGGTTCGTAGATTGGGCGCAGATTTCCGACTCGCCAACCTTCCCATTCTTCTGCTGAGGCCATGTCGCCTCTTCGATCATACACAACGCTCAAACGTTGTGCTCTGTGAGGTGCTCGTGTGCGAATCCATGCTAGGTTGTCTTTCAGGCTAAATCCTGCGTCTTCCATCGCGCAGACGCATCTGTGCGCAAGGCGGCGACCTGCGAAGATGAAGACATTGGCACCGGGTTTGAGAACTCGATACCAATCTGGAGCCCACATAGAGCACCATTTTTGGTACTCTCTTGGGATTGCTCTGTCAGCCTCTGACCAGCCATTGATTGGCTTCCCGCGCTTTTTGAAAACAGCTCCGGCGTTCCTCTGAGCGGGGCTGGAACCAAGATAGGCGGAGTTGGTATTGTTGTGTAAAACATCCCAGTCTTCTGCACCTATGCCGTAAGGGATATCGCTCAAAATCAAGTGGACGGACTGGTCTTGAACGGACTTGATCAGTTCAAGCGAGTTGCCTTGAACGACTTGGTTGTCTTCAAGAGGAGAAGCGCCTGCATCGATTGTGTTGTTGATGTTCATTCGTGCTCCTAGTGCTTCGAGCATAACAGCTGTTCCGATAGGCTGCACGCTCTAAGGCACCACTTGTTGAAGTATCCGCTGAAGTGGGAGAACCGGTTTCACTGGTTGGTGCTACGAAGTGCTTTCATGTAGGTCGCGATGCTATCCTCACTGTAAGATGGCGCACACCATAATTATGCAAACTGGTCGTCCCTACAGATGTTAAAGGACCGAATGAAACCGTATTCCGCAAGTTTTTGTCTACCCGTATTGCTCCAAAGCAAGAAACCATTATCGCTCTGATGCACAACGCGATCCTGGAAGATGCCAGGTCTGACTCTATGATCAGGGCTTATATGGAACGCATCGAAAAACCGGAGCGCGGTAAGACCGAACTCCAAGATCATGCCAAAAAGGTTCTAGCTCACAGGGGTTTGAGTGAAACCATCACACAGGTAATAAACGCTCTTTTATTCAAAGGGTTAAGGCATTTTTCAAATCAAAACTGTAAGATGGTGGGCGACCTAGGAATCGAACCTAGCGTGCGTCTCCGCGAGGGAGTTACAGTCCCCTGCCACACCTTGCGGCCTGTCGCCCACTGACGCGTGTTCCTAGAGGTCGGGCTGGGGACCGTCAACCGGAAAATAGGCCGAAAAACAGGTGGACGCGGGCAGCGCGGCGGCGCATGGTGCCATCGCTTTACCTGTGCTTTGATTTTGTAAGGAATGCGCGCCCATGGCCGCGAAAAAACCAGATTGGGTGGTGGCCAAGGAACAGGCCAAAAAGGCCGCGCGGGAGGAAACTGTTTGGCTCTTTGGCCTTCATGCGGTGCGCGATGCGTTGCTCAATCCCGCGCGCGAAAAGCTGCGGCTTGTCGTGACTCAGAATGCCTCTGCGAAACTGGGCGATGCCATTGCAGAGGCGGGGGTCGAGGCAGAGATCGTGGACCCACGCAAGTTTCAGGCCCCGATTGACCCGCAATCGGTGCATCAGGGAGCCGCTTTGGAGGTGCGTCCTCTGGAATGGGGCACCTTGGAGGATGTGTGCCTGCGCGGCGGGGCCGGGCCTTTGCGCACGGTCCTGCTTGATCGGGTCACGGACCCGCATAATGTGGGTGCGATTTTGCGATCAGCAGAGGTGTTTGGCGCTTCTGCAGTGGTGGCGCCGCGTCATCATTCCGCGCCGGAAACCGGGGCCTTGGCGAAATCGGCAAGCGGGGCGTTGGAGCGGCAACCTTATCTGAAAGTGCGCAACCTGGCGCAGGCGATCACGGACCTGCAAGCGATGGGCTATGTCGTGCTGGGATTTGCAGGGGAGGCGGAGGACACGCTCGAATCAGCGCTTGGTGATCTGGGGGATCGACCGGTTGCGTTGGTCTTTGGGGCCGAAGGGCCGGGGCTGCGCGCTAAGACGCGGGAGACGGTGGACAGGTTGGTACGCATCCCTTTCGCGGGTGGTTTTGGATCCTTGAATGTCTCGAATGCGGCGGCCGTGGCGCTTTATGCTTCCCGGGGATGATCGTGCCCCTTGAAACTGCGTGTTTGCGGCTTTTATTGACGTAAGAGGTTTGAAGCGCGAGCGGTCATGGGAAAGAGAATTGCCACCTGCAATTATTGCGGCACCCGTGCCGTTTTGGTGTTTGACGAGGCACGCCATGAGTTGACATGTTCGGCCTGCGGCGCGCCGTTGCACGATATGAAATTCATGCCCCAACCCGTTGAAAGACAACCAAAAAAATCCTCAAAGACAAAATCGGCCAAGGGTGCGGCCGCTGCCTCTGTGGGGTCGGCAGGCTGGGGCTTCAAGGATCGGAAAACTAAGAAGAAACATAAGAAAAAGCCCATGTTTCGCCGCGTTTTGGAGGATATCTTTGACGAGATCGAAGATATTTTCGACTGAATTGCGGGGCTGCGCCCGGCTATCATCACAGGTTTTTGACGAGGCCTTTGAATTTGAAAATTAAGACCTATCTGAGGTCTAGGGCTGCCGGTACGGAACACCGGCATCACCCTTCACTGTCCCTCGTTCCGCGACTGCGCCCAGACTTCGCTCTGGGCGCTTTTTTTGTGCGGTGGATCGAGTATCGGTCAGAAGTGCTTTGAAATCCAGCCTCAATCACAGCTTGTTTGAAACTGTGTGATCTTTCGGCTCTAGCCTTTCGTCTGGCGGGAGGATTTTTCAGACAGGCCCGACTGAGATTGGCGCGCGGTCAGTTCGGCCATCACGTCATGGACGGAAACACCGCGCGCATGAAGCATGACCAGCAGGTGGAACAGCACGTCGGCGGCCTCGGATGTCAGCCGTGCCTTGTCGTTCCGAACCGCTTCAATCAGGCATTCCACGGCCTCTTCACCGAATTTTTCGGCCACTTTCTCAGGGCCCTTGGCAAGCAATTTGGCGGTCCAGCTGTCGTCAGGGGAGGCATCTGCGCGCGCCTTGATGATGGCTTCAAGCTCTTCCAGGGTCATGCGCCCAGCCTCATCGGGATGCCGGCGGCCGCCATGTGCGCCTTGGCCTCGGCAATTGTGAAATCGCCAAAGTGAAAGATGGAGGCGGCAAGGACGGCGGACGCGCCGCCTTGCACCACGCCATCTACGAGATGATCGAGCGTGCCGACGCCGCCTGAGGCAATGACCGGGATCGAGACCGCATCAGAGATGGCGCGGGTCAGGGCCAGATTGAAGCCTGCGCGCGTACCATCGCGATCCATGGAGGTCAGAAGAATTTCCCCTGCACCTTTGGCGGCGACGGTACGGGCAAATTCAACCGCGTCGATACCGGTGGATTTGCGGCCACCATGGGTGAAAATCTCCCATTTTCCGGGAGAAGTGGTTTTGGCATCGATGGCCACGACGATGCATTGGCTGCCGAACCGGGTGGCGGCCTCGGCCACCACATCCGCGTTGGCGACGGCGGCGGAATTGAAGCTGACCTTGTCGGCCCCGGCGAGCAACAGGTCGCGCACATCGTCATGGGTGCGCACGCCCCCACCCACAGTGAGCGGGATGTAGCAGGCCTCTGCCGTGCGGCGGACCACGTCGAACATGGTGCCACGGTTTTCATGGGTGGCGTTGATGTCCAGAAAGCAAAGCTCATCCGCGCCTGCGGCGTCATAGGCCCGCGCGGCGTCTACCGGATCACCGGCATCGCGCAGATTGACGAAGTTCACGCCTTTGACAACGCGGCCATCGGCGACGTCAAGGCAGGGTATGATGCGGGTTTTGAGCATGTTCTTGCTGTTTCGGCGGGGTCTCAAAGCGTGTCACGAGGTTGTTTATGGGCAAACGGGTCGATTTGCCAGACACTGCGCACAGCGATTTTGATCACGAGGGGATCCCTGATGTTTCGATTTGTCCTGAGCATTGTGTTTGTTGCGCTGGCATTGCCGGGCTGGGCCAAGAATAACGATCTGGTGCGGGTTCAGGCGGCAGGCGATGTGGCCACGACCATGGATGCGTTGGAAGCGGCAGTCACGGGCGCGGGTGCCACGGTGTTCGCGCGGGTGGATCACGCGGGTGGGGCAGCCAAGGTGGACCTGGACCTGGCACCATCGCAAGTGCTGATTTTTGGCAATCCCAAACTTGGCACACCGGCGATGCAGGATGACCCGATGGCAGGGTTGTTTTTACCGCTCAAGGTTTTGGTCTATCAGGATGGGGCCGGTCAGGTCTGGCTGGCCTATGAAGACCCCCGGGCCATGTTCGAGGATCTGGGCGGGATCAGGGCAGATGCCAAGTATCTGGACATGATGACCGGCGCATTGGGCAAACTGACAGGCAAAGCATCTGGAATGTGAACCCAAGCGGCCCCCCCGGACACAGCCGCACCCGAGGTCAGAAGCCTCGGAAATCAGCGAAGCGGCGCTCTTCCTCCTGCTGATAGGCGTCGAGCGTGTCTTCATCCATGTTCTGGCCGCATGTGCCGTTTTGGTGCGGGCCCGCGTTGCCGAGCGGCGCATCGGTTGCCCGATTGCGGGCAAATGACGGCATCTTGATCGCGGAGCTGCCGTGGCCGCCGAACTGAGATACCTTGAAACGGTTGAGGCTGCGGGACAGGTCCGCTGACTTGTGGTTGAGAGACGTGGAAGAGGCGTTCACTTCCTCTGCGGCTGCGGCGTTTTGCTGTGTCACGAGATCAAGCTGATTGACGCCATTGTTGATTTCATCAATGCCAAGCGCCTGTTCGCGCGCGGCCACGGCAATGTCGGACATGACGGTCTGCATCTCGACCGTGTTTTTCAGGATCATTTCCAGCCGTTTGCCCGTGTCCTTCACCAATTGGCTGCCTTTGGTGACATGTGTCGCGCTGCTTGTGATGAGTTGGTTGATCTCGGTGGCTGATTCTGAGGCGCGCTGCGCCAGGGACCGCACCTCGGAGGCCACGACGGCGAAGCCCTTGCCAGCCTCCCCCGCGCGCGCGGCTTCCACGCCGGCGTTGAGCGCGAGCAGATTGGTTTGGAACGCGATGTCATCAATCACACCGATGATGCGCCGCACATCTTCTGAACTGCTTTCAATGAGCTTCATGGCGTCCATGGCATCGCGCACCACCTTGGCGCCACTTTCGGCCATGTCGCGGTTGTCGCGCCCGGCCTTTTCGGCCTGATCCGCGCGATCGCTGGTGCTTTTTACGCTTTCCGTCAGCTCATTGATCGCGGCGGCGGATTGCTCCAGCGTGGCTGCCTGCGTTTCGGCGCGGGACGCCAGATCATCCGAGGCTTGATGCATTTCATTGGCGCCCGTCTCCACCGCGTCGACCGTTTCGTGCATATCCGCGATGGTCTGACCCATTTCAACGAGCACGGCGTTGTAGCTTTGACGCAGGTCGTCGTAGTCTTCCGGAAACGGGTTTGAGGGAGGGCTTTCGATCTTTTGGGTCATGTCGCCCTGTGCGAGGCGATAAAGGCCGGCACTGATCTCTTCCACGACGCGGCGCTGTTCGGCAAAAACATCTTCCTGAGACCGATGCACGGCAATTTCCTTGAGATGTCTTTCCTGGTCTTCCTGCAAGGATTTGGTTTTGGACAGGTTTTCGCGAAAGTCCCGCAAGGTGTCCGCCATGTGGCCCACCACATCCCGCACCCCGGTATTGGGGATGTCCACGTTGAAATTCCCATCCGACATTTGCTTCATCGCGCCGCGCAGATCATGAAGCGGTTTCATGACCCGGTTCAGGGCTACGGACACGGTGAGGGTGATCACCGCGGACAGCACGGCGATGACAATGGCGGCCGTCGACGCAAAGGAGGTCAGCTTGTCGGTGACGAGTGCGTTGTCGACCCCCGCTTCCAGCGCGCCGACAAGTGTGCCGGTGGCATTTCGAATTGGCACCCAGTTTACGATGAAGTCACGGGACCTTCCGGAGATAAGGCCATTGTATCCACTGACCTCATCCAGCAGATCCCTCTGGATTTGGTCGGCGACATCGGCGGACACCGCGCCAAGCTGAACTTCAGGCAGCGTTGTTGCGATTCTCGAAAACGTGCCGGTTGCGGCGTCGTGGGACAGAAGGGAGACGTAGACGCGGGACTGCGTGGTGACGCGGCCCAGGGTTGCGTCCAGCCCATCGCGAGGCAGCGCATCCCACGTCAGCGAGTCGATCGTTCCGCGTTCATCGGTGACGGTTTTGGGCGTGGCAACGGACAGGTCGAGTTGGGCGCTGCGGATCAGCGCCTCTGTCATCACGTTGATCGCGACGGAGGTTTCGAAATCCTTTTCCGCTTGCAAGGCGTCACGTTGGAAGATGCCCATGATGATTGCAAAACCGACCATGGAGGCGATCACGGTGGTTATCGTGGTCAGCATAACTTTGGTGTTCAGCGTCGCGGAACGCAGCATTGGATATCCTTCCTCACTCAAACGCCAAACAAGGCGACTGGCATCACACCCGGTCTTGCCATCAAGACTTTAAGAACCCGTTGCCGCCCCCTTTGTTTCGGAACGCTTTTTTCGCCTCGATCCAGAAAATTCAGAACAACTCGATGCTTCCGGAGGGGCGCTGCGATTGCGCGGGCGTGCTTGTGCGTGGCAAAGCAGCCGTTTCGCGCAGAACATCGATCTTCGTGGCGCCGGTGGACGGCATGAAAGCGAGCCTCCGACCATAGGTGCCGCCGACGTCGCATGACGTCAGTCTGAAACCTTCTTGCCGGATAAATTCCTGCGCAAATCGGGCATTGTTTGCTCCGATCGGGGGGCCCACCCGGATCACTTTCGCGCCGCCGAACAGGCTGGCTTCCAAGCGGGATTTGGCGGCACCGGCCCGCAAAAGCGCATTGACCAGTTGTTCCATCGCATGGGCGCCGTACTTTACCTCTGCCGATGCGCTGGGGTCTTGCCCGGGCAGCAGGAAATGGTTCATGCCGCCGATGCGTGCCACCGGGTCGTGAAACACCGTGGCGATGCAGGACCCCAGAACGCAGAAGAAACGATCACTGGGGTTGTTCGACACGCGAAATTCACCTTGTCTTACGTTGAAGGGACCTCTGGTAGAGTTAAGCATCATGCGTCTTCTTCTGAGTTGGGGCATGTATGCCGGGATGTGCCATGCTCTGAGGTGTATCTGTTCCATGCGGCAGGGAGGCAGCTTTGAGCGCGGCTGACCCAATCCGTGACAATGGGAGTTCTTCGCGCAGCGCACCCATTTCAGCGGCGGCACGCGGCATGCCGTAAACTGTGGATGTGACTTGGTCCTGCCCAATCGTCCAGGCGCCGCAATCACGCATTGCCAGCAGGCCGGATGCGCCATCGCGCCCCATGCCGGACAGGATGATCCCCACTGCGTTTGGCCCCAGGGCCCGGGCTGCAGATGCAAACAACCTGTCTACGGACGGGCGATGACCATTTTCCGGCGGTCCGTTTTCAAGTCGACAGCGGCGCCCGTCCTGAGAGATTTCAAGATGTCGGCTGTTGCCCGGCGCCAAGAGGATGTGCCCGGGGGCGAGCAGTTCGTTGCCTTCCGCCGCCCGGACCGACGGGGCACAGATCCGATCCAGTCGTTCGGCAAGGCCCGGAACAAACGACCCTTTGATATGCTGAACGACCAGTGTTGGCGGGCCATGCGCCGGAAACCGCGAAAGCACTTCGATCAACGCATCGATCCCGCCCGTCGAGGCGCCAATCACAACCGGCTTCCAGTGCTGACCGGTGGGCGCATCTGATGCGCGGTCAGTCTTTTTTGTGCCCTGTTGCCATTCCGTCCTGTTGCCCTCTGCTTGGGGCACGGGAGGTCGCGTATCGTCTTGCCAATCTGGCACATCGGTCGTGGCGGCACGGGATCGCCAATCGGACGTCACAAAGGACTGAAGTGCATCAAACCGGATCTGCCGCCGCTCGGGCAGGCGATCCGTGGTTGTGTCGAAATAGACCACGACCCAATCGACGGCCAAGGCCGAAAGCAAGGAGATGAAGACGGCAATCCCTTCTTCTTGCAGGACATCCTTATCCAAAATCACCAGGTCCGGATGCGCCTTTTCTGACAGGTCACGCGCCTCGGACAGATCCGAAGCATGACGCAGCATGGCCATCGGACAGGCTGTGCGCATATCGGACATGATCCGCAGGGCGCGTGGCAGGTTGCCCTGAACGATAAGAAAGCAAGAACGTACAGGAGTTTGAGGCACGAGCAGATCCATAATCGGGCTTTGGTTTCCCAGAGGTTTAAGAGGTGCCCCTTAAGAATCCGACAACGGCAGCGTGCCGGGCGCAAAGGCCGCTTGTCCTGAATTTTACGAATTTGCGCCCCAGAGCCCGGTGGCGGTTAACGGATTATTTGTCTGTTGCGGCAAATGTCGCGTCGGACATCAACGGCAGATTTCATCGACTGGCCGGACAGCAGACGCGTTTCATTTGTGCGTCCTGACCTGGGTTGCCCGACTTGAGCGACCTGGCCCGGATCGAATTGCCTTGGCGTACCGTGGCCCGGCATTGTGCGTATCGCGCCTTTCCGGCCTGTGTGAGTGGACGATGGACGCAGAAGGAGCGCGCATGCCCGACGACAGACTTTTCTTGCCGGAGCATTTCGACGGCACAACCGCGTCACAGGTCGCGGCGGAATTGCTGAAACGCCGTGGGCAACCCATTGAGCTGAATGGCGGGCGCGTCAAAACGGCAGGTGCGCTCGGACTGCAAGTGTTGGCCTCCGCAACGAAACAGTGGAGGCAAGATGACTACGCCTTCCGGGTGGTGGAGGTTTCGGGCGAACTGATCCGGGCCGGTGAGGTTCTGGGCCTCGCCCATGGAGATCTGGGTTTTGCGGATGCTGTGCCCGCAGCAGGTCAGGGGGCATCATGAGCCTGAAAATCCTCGCAATCGATGATTCCCGGACCATGCGAAACCTGTTGCAGGCAACCCTGTGCCCGGCCGGTTTTGATGTGGATCTTGCTGAAGACGGTGAAGACGGTTTGCGCGTTTTTGACGACACGGATCCCGATGTGGTGATCACCGATATCAACATGCCTAAGATGGACGGCTTCGGTTTCATTGAGGCGGCGCGGCAAAGAAAGCGCGACCGCGTTGTGCCCATTCTGGTGCTCAGCACAGAATCTGGCGCGGAGATGAAGGCCCGCGCGCGCGCTTCCGGGGCCAGCGGCTGGATCGTGAAGCCATTTGACGAGGAAAAACTGCTCTGGGCCATCGAGCGCGTGGCCAGCAAAGGGTAAGTCATGTCCGGCAAAGAAGATTTCCGCAGCAGTTTTTTCGAGGAATGTGAAGAGCTTCTCGAACAAACGCAGGATGGCCTGGATGCCATGGCCGACGATCCGCACGATGTCGAGGCGGTGAACGGGGTGTTTCGCGCGGTCCATTCCATCAAGGGCGGTGCGGGTGCGTTTGGTCTTGAAGCGGTCATCGACTTTTCCCACAAATTCGAAACGGCGATGGATGCGATCCGGTCGGGCAATGTGGATCTGACCGATGACATGTTGGACCTGTTCCGCATGTGCGGCGATAACCTGTCCGATCTGGTAACCATGGCCCGCGCTGGCCGTAACAACCCCACAGCAGCCTCTGCCGAGCTTGAAGAGCGTCTGCTCGAGATCACGGGCGACATGCAGGAAGAAGAGGTCCCGGATTTCAATCCGGTCACGCTTGATCTGGGTCTTGATGCCGGTTTGGACGGTGAAACGGAAACGGAAACGGAAACGGAAACGGGCCAGGGCCTCTTGGTCTACACTGTTCGGTTCCAGCCCAGGGCGGAGTTGTTTGCAGCAGGAAACGAGCCTGCTCCGCTATTCCGAGCGTTGACCCGTTTGGGCGAAACGGAGGTGGCCGCAGATATCAGCGACCTTCCCGCGTTGTCTGATCTGGATGCCATGTCGTGCCGGATAAGCTGGCTGATCCGGGTGACGACGGATGGCGGCGAGGCCGAAATAGAGGACGTTTTCGAATTCGTCGAGGATTGCTGCGAATTGACGATCGACAGCTCCATAGATGTGAGCGGTGACCTTCGGTTTCCGGATGATGGAGACCTGCGTGATCATGGCCCGGATGGTGTCAACATCGATGGGGCCGGACCGGCCGTTCTCGATATGCCGGGTTTGGGTGATCTGCTGCCGGATCTTTGCGGCGGGGCGGAAGGTTTCGGAAGCCCCCAAGGCAATAAAAACGAAGCCGGTGAGGCGCGTGCGTCCGCTGATCAAAGCGGCGCTGATCGCAAATCAGCCGTGGCTGCGGCGCCCGCAAAACAGGCTGCAAAAACGACCAAATCATCCAGCACTATCCGCGTGGATCTCGACCGGATTGATAAACTGATCAACCTTGTGGGGGAGCTTGTGATCAAGGAAGCGATGCTGTCTCAATCCGTGGGTGAGTTGGATATCGCGCGGGGATCGGGCGTGTCGGCCGCGCTGGACAGCGTCAAGCAGATCGCAAATGAGATCCAGGAAGGCGTGATGGCCATTCGCGCCCAACCCGTGAAGCCGATGTTCCAGCGCATGGCCCGTATCGTGCGGGAGGCCAGCACCGCCACGGGCAAGAAAGTCCGGTTCGTGACGATCGGGGATTACACGGAAGTGGACAAGACCGTGATCGAACGTCTGGTTGATCCGTTGACGCATATGATCCGGAATGCAATCGACCACGGGTTGGAATCGCCTAAAGATCGCAAGGCGGTGGGTAAACCTGCGGAGGGCACGGTCACGCTAAGTGCGGCGCATCGGTCGGGTCGTGTCCTGATCGACGTGGTCGATGACGGCGGCGGCATCAACCGCGAAGTGGTGCGCAAGCTCGCGGTTCAACGCGGGCTCATTCAGGACACCGATCAGTTGAGCCCCAGCGAGATTGATCACCTTCTTTTCATGCCGGGCTTCTCATCGAAAACGGAAGTGTCGGAATTGTCCGGTCGCGGCGTTGGGCTGGATGTGGTGCGCAGCGCCATTCATAAACTGGGCGGTCGCGTGGCCATTCAATCGAACCCGGGCGAGGGGGCAACGTTTTCGATCAGTTTGCCGCTGACGCTTGCCGTGCTGGAGGGGATGGTCGTGCAGGTGGGCGGCGAAACCATGGTTGTGCCGATCTCTTCGGTGCAGGAAACCATCCGACCCACCGCGGAGGATCTGGACCGGCTTGGCGTCGATTCACTGGTTCTGCGCAACCGGGGAGAGTTGGTGCCGGTGGTCGATCTGGGCGCGTTCTTCGGATTCCGCTCGGCACCGGATACGCTTGAGGATCACGTGTTGTTGCTGATCGCTGCGGATCAGGGGCCACGTTATGCACTTGTGGTCGATGCGATACAGGATCAGCGCCAAGTCGTGATCAAGAGCCTTGAGACAAATTACCAACAAATCAGCGGTGTGGCGGCGGCCACCATTCTGGGCGATGGGCGCATCGCGCTGATCATCGACGCAGACACAGTCATGCGGGATTTGGGATCAGGCGGTCCCGGAGAGACATCAATGAAAATGGCGGTTTAGACATGCAAGACGCAATTTTGGAAAACGCCGATCGCGATCTGGAAGTTGTGGCGTTTCGCGTCGCAGGGCAGGATTTCTGTTTCGATCTGGCCTCGGTCAGGGAAATTCGCGGTTGGACATCCACCACGGCGCTGCCCCATGCACAACCTTTCGTGAAAGGGGTCATCAACCTGCGCGGTTCTGTCGTTCCGGTGATCGATCTGTCCCAACGTCTCGGGTTTGGGGCGGCAGACCCCGGCGCGCGTCATGTCATCATCATCGCGGTCGTCGCCAATCAGACCGTGGGCCTTCTGGCGGAAGTGGTCTCTGACATCCTGACCGTATCCGAGGCGGATTTGCAGCCGATCCCCGAGATTGTCGACGAGACGGTCCGGCAGTTCATATCCGGTGTGCTGATACAGGATGATAAGATGATCCGGCGGCTCGAACTGGGCATGATCCTGGATCAAGAGGGAAAACATGCCGCCTGAGACTGCCATCCAGCCGTCTGGCCGCCACTCAGAGCCACATCTGACGCCCTCCCGGGGTGTTGGCCTGGACGACGTTGCCTTTGAACGCATCGCCGATCTTGTGCGTGCCGAGGCCGGTATCAAGCTGAGCAAAAGCAAGAGCAACTTGATCGTCTCCCGCCTCGGGAGGCGGGTGAAAGCGCTGAATTTGAAAGATTTTCACAGCTATCTGGATTTCGTCAGTGCCCAAAGTGGGCAGCGGGAGCGGCGCGAGATGCTGTCTTTGCTGACAACGAATGTCACCCGTTTTTTTCGTGAACCGCATCATTTCGACACTTTGCGCGCCGAAGTGCTGCCGCCGTTGATTGCCAAGGCGAAAACCGGCGTGCCGGTGCGGATTTGGTCGGCGGGCTGTTCGATCGGTGCAGAACCTTTGAGCATTGCCATCGAGGTAGTGCGTCTGTGCCCGGAAGCCTTGGATTTGGACATCAGGATTCTGGCGTCCGATCTGGATCCGACGAGCCTTCGGACCGCCTGCGAAGGGGTGTATGCCCGTTCTGAGTTCGACCGGATGCCGGACAGCATTTCATCGCGCTACTTTGAGACGTCAGGGGACGGTGCGATGAAAAGGGCCACTGCCGAGCTGCGCAATCTGATCACATATGCGGAACTCAACTTGATCGGTCCGTGGCCGATGGAACGCGCCTTTGACGTGATCTTTTGCCGAAATGTCGTGATCTATTTCGACAAGGCCACACAGGCCGAGTTGTGGCCGCGATTTGCCGATGCGTTGTCGCCCGGTGGCATGCTGTTCATCGGGCATTCCGAACGGTTGAGCGGCGCAGGCGAGGCCCGCTTTGAACCGGCTGGCATCACGCAATATCGACGCATCTGAACTGGGAAAATGCCGATCCGGAAAAGCCGGGGTCGCGCTGTGACACTTTTAAAAAAGAGAGAAGCTCATGAGTACCAAGGATCGTTTGTCGGTGATGGTGGTCGACGACATGGCTGTCAGCCGTGGTCTGATCATTCAGGCCCTGGAAGATCTCGGCATCAAGAAGATCGATTACTGTGCCGATGGCGAAACCGCGTTCAAACGACTGGCTGCACAGCCCGTTCATCTGGTAATTTCGGACTACAACATGCCCGGCGCGAACGGGTTGCAGTTGCTGGCCGGGTTGCGAAAATACCAGACCACCCAGAAGATCGGTTTCATCCTGATCACCGGCAAAGCCACGCAACAAATGATCGATACCGGCAATCAGTTGGGCATGAACAATTACATCAAGAAGCCGTTTTCGACGCCGGAGCTGAAGGCATGCATCGAGCAGGTGGTCGGGCCGCTTTGATGACGGGTGGGGAGAAGACAATGTCCTTCGTGGCCGCACTGGAAAACATGTCGCAGGAGTTGGACACGTTGACCCGGAAAGCCGTGGCGCTGGATGAGGCCATGGGCGATGCGGTGGCATCGCACGATGCCACCCAAGCGTTTCCCGTGGCGTTGATGCAAGATGTGGATCTGGTGCGCCAATCGGCGGATTGTTTGCGCATCATCATGCGAAATCTGATCAAGATCACCGAGACCGCGCCGCGACCGCCCGATACGTTGGACAGGGCGGCCGTGGTTGATGGCGTTTATCTGTCTGCGTTGCGCGACCGAGTGGTGGCTGCACAGGCCATGCAGACTGATCCCCGCGATGACCCGGGGGACTGGATCGACATGTGACGGGTCTGTTCGGGTGTTGATGTGCCCGGTGGAGCAGCCCCGCGCAGAACGGCGCCTCATCCCGTACGCGGCACAGGGACCCCGGTTTCGTTCAGGTCACGGGTTTGCGCGTCTTGTAGTGTTCCCGGTCCCAGAGCCGTTCATCCAGAACCCTCGCCAGCATCTCGACCGCGCGGTCAATATCATCGCCATCCAGATAAAGCGGCGCGATGCCAAAGCGCAGCATGTCGGGTGCGCGCACGTCCCCGATCACGCCGTGATCGATCAAGGCCTGCATGACGGGATAGGCGTGTTCCGTGGCAAAAGAGACGTGGCTGCCTCGTACCTTGGGGTCGCGTGGACTGACAAGGCGCAAGGTGGGGCAGGCGGCCTCAACCCCGGCAATGAACCGTTGGGAGAGCACCTCTGACGCGTCCCAGAGCGCGGAGAGATCGAGGCTGTCCCAGATGTCCAACGCCGCCTCCAGTGCGGCCATTTGCAGAACCGGCGGGGTGCCGACACGCATGCGGTCCATGCCAGGGGCGGGTCGGTAGTCAGACTCAAATGCAAAGGGGGCGGCATGACCCAGCCAACCTGCAAGCGCAGGCGTCACGCTGTCGATCAGATCAGGACGCACGTAGATGAAGGCGGGGGCGCCCGGCCCGGCGTTCAGATATTTGTAGGTGCACCCCACCGCGAAATCGCAATCCGCTCCTGTCAGATCGACCTCGATCGCGCCGACGCTGTGGGCCAGATCCCAGATCACCAAGGCCCCTGCCGCGTGGGCCGCGCGGGTGATGCGGGTCATGTCGTGGCGCCTGCCTGTGCGGTAATCCACCTGAGTGAGCATGACGACGGCGACGCTGCCATCGATGGCGGCTTCGACATTTTCGGGATCGACAAGGCGCAGGTCGTGATCCTGGTTTTTCAGCGCGGCGAGGCCGTCTGCCATGTAGAGATCCGAGGGGAAGTTGCCCCTGTCGGACAGGATCACGCGGCGGTCGGGCATCAAGTCAAGGGCCGCTGAGAGCGCCTGAAAGAGCTTGAGTGAGAGCGTGTCGCCTACCATCACGCTGTCCGGGCTCGCACCGATGATTGGCGCAATCCGGTCCCCAAGCCGCCGTGGCGCATCCATCCAGCCTCGCGCGTTCCAGGCGCGGATCAGGTCTTCACCCCATTCGGTTTCCACGGTCCCGGCCACACGCGCCGCCGCGGATTTGGGCAGCGGGCCAAGGGAATTGCCGTCCAGATAGATGACCCCCTCGGGCAGGCAGAAGAGATCCTTGCGCGGCAGCGTCATGCGAGGATGGCCTGCATCAGGGGGCTGTCGGGTCGACGCAGGGCTTCGATGACGGTGAAATGGTCGTGACCGGTGTCGTAGACGGCCCCTGCATCGATGCCGTGACGGGTCCAGGCTTCTTCGATGAGGCGGGTCTGGCGCAGGAATTCGGGTCGTTCTTGCGCGCCGACCCATGCTGTGAAAGCCGCGCTGGAGAGCGGGGGCAGGGCGGCAGGGCTTTCGGCGCGCGCCTCAGCTTCGGTGAGGCGAAGGATGTCGTTCAATTGGATCAGGCAGAGCGGGGCCAGATCATGGAGACCGCTGATGGAAACAATGCGGGCCAGTCTGCGCGCGGTTGCAGCTGGCAACACATCCGCGCACATCATGCGCGAGGCGAGGTGCCCGCCTGCGGAATGCCCGGCAATGCGGATGGGGCCGGGTGTGGTTTCAGCCGCGGTTGTGACGGCAGACGCCATGGCCTCGGTTATTTCGGAGATGCGTGCCTCGGGGGCGAGAACATAGCTTGGCATCGCCACCGTCCAGCCGGCGCGCAGCGCCCCTTCGGCCAGATGGGACCAGTAGGATTTGTCGAACCGCCGCCAGTACCCGCCATGGATGAAGATGAAGAGGCCCGCGCTT
Source organism: uncultured Roseovarius sp. (assembly GCA_964389425.1). GTDB lineage: Bacteria > Pseudomonadota > Alphaproteobacteria > Rhodobacterales > Rhodobacteraceae > Roseovarius. Next base: position 55,020 of record CAYMEC010000003.1, on the reverse strand, counting down.
TCGCCTTCAGGCTGAAAGAGATCATAAAGATGGCGCGCGGCGGGACCGTAGGTGATATCATGTTGCATCAACCCCTTGGCAGACCATGCGGCGCGGAAGGCGGCGGCGTCAGCGGCCCAGATATCGGGCAGGCCCTGCGCGCCGGGAATGTGGCCGGAAATTTCGAATGCGTCGTCCCAGTCGATCATTGGGGTCCAGTCCTGTCTTTCAATTTCAAATGCGACGTTGCGTGGTTTTTGTCACTTGGCGTTGTCGAAGACGATCACATTTGTGACGCAAGCAAGCTGAAAGAGCCAGCGGGCCACCACGGAAAGTCTGTTTGGGTTAAAACATGTCTGCTTTTCTCTGCACGGCACGCGCTGGCTGTCGTTGACAGTTGATGTTCAATTCAGCGATACCGCCCGGACCTTCGCGCGCAACCGGTCGGTATAGCGATGCCTGAAACCCCGTTCCTGTCTGTCTGCATTCCATCCTATGCCATGGGCGGCCACGGGGCAGGATTTCTGCGCCAATCGCTGACCGTGCTGACAGGGCAGGGTTTTGATGATTTCGAGGTGGTCGTGGCGGATCAATCGGATGACACCGCGATCCGCGATCTTTGTGCCGAATTCGGCGCATTGAATTTGCGCCATGTGCGGACGGCGCATCTGAAACGGCAGGCCTCGGCCAATTCCAACGCCGCGATCGAGGCGGCGCGGGGAGAGTTTGTGAAGCTGCTCTTTCAGGATGATTTCCTGAACGGCGTCGATGCGTTGGGTCGAATTGCGGCTGCCTTTGAGCGTGCGGATTGGTGCCTGACAGGCAGTGCACATACGCGCGATGGCGAGCGGCTGATGAACCCCATGGTGCCGCGTTACCATGATCGCATTCATTTCGGGAAGAATACGGTCAGCAGCCCGTCTGTGCTGGCGTTTCGACGGGACGGTGCGCCGCGGTTTGATGAAAATCTGGTTTGGCTGATGGATGTGGATTTCTACAAACGGTGTGCGGGTCAATGGGGAATGCCTGCGATTGTGCCGGATCCTTTGGTCGTGAACCGGCTGCATAAGGGGCAGGTGAGCGCGCGGGTTGATCGGGGCCATATTCGGCAGGAATTACGACATGTCCGCCGGAAGTATGCGCGTGACATGACATGGGGGGACTGGGCGCATTACATGGGCCGGATGAGCCGGACGTATTTTTAGCGTTGCAAGGCGCTGTGATCAGTCATCCATGTTGAGCAGGTTCGACACGGCTTGCATGACATCTGCCGCGTGACGAGCATCCATCGCCGCCGCGTGCGGGTTGGCGAAGGCGCCGCTGTCATTGTCGAAATAGGCCCCGGACGCGTCCGCGAACCGTGGACCGAGAGCCGCGTCGATCAGGATATCTGCGCCCATGTTCAGGTCATTGCCGGCAATGCCGAACCCCTCTTTCACCATTTTCGAGGCAAGAAGGGAGCCGGGGTTCACCGCCACCATCACCGGGCCGTCAGGCAGGGATTTTGCCCATTCCCGCGTCCAGATCGTGATGGCGAGCTTGCTTTGCGAATAGGCGTCCATATCCGAGAGAGGCACACCACCTTGCAGGGCCTTCAGGTTCACCGGGGCCTGGGCAGCCGATGACAGATTGACAATGCGCCCATCTGACGGGATCAGCGGCAGAAGGCGTTTTGTCAGGAGATAGGGGGCGAGCGTGTTCACCACGAAGCGGATGTCCTGCCCGTTTTCCAGCACCACCTTCGGCGCCTTGAGCACCCCGGCATTGTTGATCAGCACGTCCAGCCGGTCGTGTTTCGCGCGGACCTCCTGCGCCATGAGGTCAACGGCGGACAGATCGCTGAGATCGGCGGCATAGGTTTCGACATCACCGCCGACCTCAACCGCGGCGGCCTCCAGTTTGGCCGCACTGCGACCGTGAAGGAGCACATTATGACCGGCAGCGGCCAGTTTTCTGGCGGTCAGCAGGCCGATGCCATCGGTGGAGCCGGTGATCAGAATGGTCTTGGTCATCAGATGAGTCCTTTTTCAGGAAAATTCCGGCAGCACGACATCTGCCAGGTGTTTGAGTGTTGTGTCGATGGGCGCCTGATTGAAGCGCAGGTTCAGGGCCACGTGGTTCACGCCCAGTGCTTCGATTTCGCGCAAATACGCGCGCAGGACATCCGTACCGGCCTGAAACCCAAGATGGATGGGGCGGGGGGATGCATTGGCGTCGGGCAAAAGATCCACATAAAGCGATTGCATGACCGGCTTGTCCGGCCCACCTGCGGCTTGCACGCGGGATCTGTAGTCGGCGATTACCTTGCCCTGAGCGTCGGCATTGCGGGGGTAGGTGATCCAGCCATCGCCGTTTTGCGCCACCCAATCCGGGGATTGCTGACTGCCGCCGGTGATCAGCAGCGGTAGGCGGGACCCAACGGGTTTGGGTAGCATATCGATGCCACCGGACAGGGTGCCGGAACCGTTCTCGTGGGTCGGGTAGGGCGTGCCAAGGGCGCGGATGTAATCCACGCTGTCGCGGAACCGAGCGCCGCGATCCGGAAAATCCATATTCATGGCCGGGTATTCTTCGGGCCGATCGCCGGAGGCCACGCCCAACAACAAGCGCCCGCCGGACAGAACGTCGGCAGAGGCGGCAGCTTCGGCCACATGGGCCGGATGGCGCAGAGGCAGGATGATGCTGCCGGTGCCAAGCGCAATGCGGTCCGTGACGGTCGCGAGCGCGCCAAGATAGACGAAAGGGTCGTGGATCTGGCCAACATCGCCGAAACTGGGCACGTTGAAGGGCACATCGCGCAACCAAAGCGCGGCAAAACCCAGTTCTTCGGCCAGTTGCGCGGCCTCAAGATGTTCACCCATGGTGGGCGTTTCGCCCACGGCATAGGCTTCCAACGGCAGAACGAGGCCAATGCTCAGGCGTCCGGGTTGAAACACCTGACTGTAGGCTGCGTTGATCGAGCGGAAGGCCGGTGTCTCAGTCCTGTCCAGCATGAGTTCTATCCTTGTCGTCGCATCAATACAGACGGTGATGGCTGTCATCTATCGCACTGACAGAGCCTATATGTCTTCTGGTGTTCCGTATAAAAACCACGTAATTTTGGATTGATAATTCGGATTTTGAAGATAATGAGCCTGAACACCGACACGCTTCGCCTGTTCGTGCTGGCGGCGGAGCTATTGAATATCAGCGCGGCCGGGCGTCGCATGGGATTGGCCCCGGCAGTGTCGAGCGCCAAGTTGGCCAAGCTGGAGCAGCATCTTGGTGCGGAACTCTTGCATCGGACGACGCGCAAGGTGTCGTTGTCCTTGGAAGGCACGGAATTTCTGCCCTTCGCCCGCGAAATCATCGCGCAGGAGGAGGCGGCGCTGGCCTCTCTTGGTAAGCAGACCACGACCCTGCGCGGGACCTTGCGCTTTGCGGCCCCCAGCAGTTTTGCGCAGATCTATATTGCGCCCATATTGCCGGGATTTCTGGCGCAGCATCCGGAGCTCACGCTTGATCTGCGTCTGTCGGATTTGCAGCTGGATCTGATCGAGGGAAGCTATGATCTAGCGCTGCGGAATGCGCCGCTGTTTGATACCAGCCTCAAGGGGCGCAAGCTGGCGGATGATCAACGCATCCTGTGCGCGTCGCCTGCGTATCTGGCAGCGCATGGTGTGCCGCAGACAACCGATGATCTGGCCCGGCACAGCCTGATTGCCTTTCGAAACCGCGATGCCCGCCCCCTGAAGGGCCCGGATGGGGCGACGGGGCATTTTAATCCCGCAATGGCCAAGGGTCGTTTGATCTTGGATGACGGACAAAGCCAGGTGCGGGCGACCCTGGCGGGCGCGGGGATATCGCTCAATGCGAGATGGGCTGTTCATGCGGAACTGGCATCAGGGCAATTGGTGCGGGTTTTGCCGGGTTATGAGGTCGCGGAGGACAATGTGCTGTGGTTGATCTATCCCAAATCCAATGTGCTGTCGCCGAAGGTGCGGGTGTTCATGGATTTCCTGATCGACGAGATCGGCAAAGCCCCGCCCTGGATGCAAAACGGGCCGCGCTGAAAAGGCGCGGCCCGTTGATGGGGTCAATGATGAACGGGTTTAGCCGTTGATCCAGCCGTCGACGATGTCTTTATTGTCGGCGATCCATTCAGCGGCAACTTCGGCGGGGTCGCGCTTGTTGGTGAACATCTCGACGATCCAGCCGTTGATTTCGTTGCCCGTGAACTGCATGCGGCTCAGCATTGCGGCCACCTCCGGGTTGCGCTCTTCGAGGGAGGCCGAATAGGCGACATGCACGTTGTTGGGTGCGATCACGCATTCGAATTCTGACACTTCCAGCCAGTTTTCAGCGTCCAGATCCACGTCTTCGCAACCGTCAAAGCGCTCTGGCTCCCCCACGATGGACAGGTCGTACTGCACGTGAAGCGCCTCAGGTGTCCAGTGGTAGAAAAGCTGCGGCTGACCGGCGGCGTAGGCGGCGGCCAGACCCGCCTTGAACGTGTCAGCGGAGACGATATTGGGTTCCCACAGAGCATCTAGGCCGTAGGATTTGAATTTGATCTGCCAGCGCTTGGTCGAGGCCCAAGTCACATCGCCTGGCCAGTATTCACCAAGGCCGTCGCCATCCGTGTCAAACATCGCGGCGACTTCAGGGTTGTTGAGGTCCTCGATGGAAGACACCGTGTCGGCCATGTAGGCCGGAACGTAGATGTTCGATGTGCCCAGATAGGGGGTGTTCACGCGGACGGATTCATTGCCGTCCACATACTCATCCCAGGCGGATTGCCAGTTGGGCATCCACATATCGGGATGGACATCGATGGACCCGTCACCCTTGTCCATACCAGCAAAGATCACAGGCTGTTGGTTCATGCCGGCAAGGATTTCAGCCTCACCACCCATTTCGTTTTCGATCACGGCCTTGATCACATGGCCGATGGCGCGTGCGCCGTTCCAGCTGGGATCTGAGATCATGACCTTTTCCTGGGCTGAGGCCGCGGTGCTGGCCATCAGCGCCGCCGTAATGGCGGTCGTTTTGAGCAGATGTTTCATTTTGGTCTCCCTATTTGTTGTCTGCTGTTCTTGGTTAAATGCGGCTGAACGAGGCGCGGATGCCCCGCAGGATGCGGTCGATCATCATCGCAACGAGCGCGATGGCGATACCGGCCAACAAGCCTTTGCCTGCCTGGGCATCGCCCAGGGATTCTGTGACCAGCGCGCCCAGACCCGCCGCCCCGATAAAGGCGGAGATCGTGGCCATGGAGAGCGCCAGCATGATCGTTTGGTTGAGCCCCGCCATGATCGACGGGATCGCCATGGGCAGTTCGACCTTTCGCAGAAGCTGTCGTTCAGACGCGCCGAACGCGAGGGCGGCCTCCTTGGTGCTTTCGGGCACTTGCAGGATGCCAAGAGCGGTCAGTTTCACCATCGGGGGGATCGCGAAGATCACGGTCGCCAGAACGGCAGGCGGCTGCGAGATGCCGAAGAAGGCCACGGCAGGCACCAGATAGCTGAGAGACGGGATCGTCTGCATCACGTCCAGTATGGGTTCATTGATCCATCTAAAGACCTTGTTCTTGGCCATCCATATGCCGACGGGTAAGCCAACGAAGACGCATATCGCCGTGGCCACCACGACCAGCGCCATGGTTTGCATCGCCACTTGCCAAAGCTCAAACGCGGCGAGGAAGGCGAGGGAGCTTGCCACGAATATGGTCGTGGCCCGGTTGGTATAGGCCCACGCCAGCGCCATGAAGAGGAAGGCAACCACCGGCCAGGGCGTCTGCATAAACGCCACCTCCACACGGATCAGCGACTGGCGCAAGACTTGGGTCATCGCGTCAAAGATGCCTGCGTATTGCGCGCGCAGGTAGTTGATGCCTGTGTCGATTGCCTCTGCGTTATAGGTGAAGATGTTGATGCGGCGGCCCTCGACCGGGGGGCTTTCCTGCACGAGAACCTTGGTGGCGTCCTCGTCGCCTGCGGCGCGGGCTTCTTCATCCGGAACCCGGCGATAGCGGACTTCGGCTGGTGCATCAAAACGCGCGAGCGTCGGGAAATCATCGATGAACTTGCAATCGAACCGATCTTTGGGCGTGATGGCGAGGTAGTCTTCCACCGTCTGGGCTTCCCGCGCCGTGGCGCGCAAATCCTTGCGCAGGGTTGCGCGCTCCGTTTTTTCCGCGTCGGTCGGGTTTTCGAGGCCATCCAGCCGGTCAAACGCCGTTTGCAGCACGACCACGTCGTCGGCGATGGATTGCTGTAATGCGGGCAGATCACTGAGGTTGTAGCGCACCATCAGTTCCTGAACTGTTTCGCCGGCCCGCACCTGCCCAAGGCACGCCCGGTCATCGAGACGCAGCTGTGTCGCGCGATAAGTGGTAAGCGGCGCGCAGATGGCCATGATGATCAGGCCGATCACCACGCGCTTCAACATCACGCCGTTCGCCACCGCATGGTCGATCCGCCAGCGGGTGTATTGCCCGTAGTACCACCGGTTTGCCTGGCTCCCCATCCAGAGCCTGCCGCCGATGAGCAAGCCCCAGCCAATGTAGAAATAGGTGTTGATCCAGCCGGTGTAGCGGGGGATCAGGGTGGTGTTCGCTTCGGGGTTCTTGAGCGCCTCTTCCAGAAGGGGTGTGAATTTCACCACCTGCATCAGACAGACAATTGCGAGGATATCAATCGCCAGCGCGATCCAGAACATCAGCCAGACACCGCGCCACGACGCCCAGAGCCACGGCACGAGAATGCCCCATGCGTTCATATGCCAGCGGGGCAGTTCCGCGCGTTGCAAGCGTTCAAAAACTGTGCTGAAGTAGGTCTCATTGCGGGCCACAAAGGTGCCCACGGAAACGTCGCGGTCCTCGATGTCGATTTTTTCTGCGCCGCTCATGTCTCTGCCCCCCCTTGCAGTCCGGTGAGCAGGGTGTCCTTGCTGACAACGCCCACCAGCACGTCGCCATCCTTGATCAGCACAGGCTGATCGGACCCGGTCGACAGGCCCACCAGCGTGTCCAGATCATCATCCGGGCGTGCCACGGGGTGGCCTTTGCCCTTGATCGGCCCGTGCTTATCCGGTGGCACCATGATCTTGGAGGCCGACACCAGTTTCAGCCGGGAAATGCCCGCGACGAAATCGGCAACATAGTCATCGGCGGGGGCGGTGACGATGTCTTCGGCTGTACCGATCTGGACGATTTCGCCATCTTTCATGATTCCGATGCGGTCGCCCATGCGGATCGCCTCATCGAGGTCATGGGTGATGAAGACGGTGGTCTTCTTCACATCCACACTGAGGCTGAGGAATTCATCCTGAAGGTTGCGCCGGATCAGCGGGTCGAGGGCCGAGAAGGGTTCATCCATCAACAGGATCTCAGGGTCAGCCGCCAGCGCGCGCGCCAGACCCACCCGTTGCTGCATGCCCCCGGACAGTTCCGAGGGCAGGCGGTCGCCATAGCCATGCAGGCTGACGGTTTCCAAGGCTTTGTCGGCGGCCTTGGCGCGGTGGTAACCATCCATCCCGCGCAGTTCCAGCGCAAAGCCGATGTTGTCGCGTACGGATCGATGCGGCAGCAGGGCCATGTTCTGAAACACCATGCCGATCTTGTCTGCGCGGGTGGCGCGCAGCTGTTCGGATTTCATGGCGCCGATGTCTTCGCCCATGATGCGGATCGTGCCTGCGGTGGGTTCAATCAGGCGGTTGATGTGGCGCACCAGAGTGGATTTGCCCGACCCAGAGAGGCCCATCAGGCAAAAGATTTCCCCCTTGGCGACGGAGAAACTTGCGTCCTTGACGCCGACGACAGCGCCGAACCGTTCCAGCACCTCGGGCTTGCCGATGCCTTCTGTGCGCACGGCTTCCATCGCCTCGGAGGCGCGTTCGCCGAAGATTTTCCAGACGTTTTCAAGCTCAACAACTGCGTCTGTCACGCCCGTGCCCTCTCTCTCTTGGGGTCGTAGAATGGCGTGGCGCAGACGGATGCGGGCAGGCGTTTCATATGCCCGTCCAACTGCCCCACTTCCAAATTCCGCCCCGTATCTGCGTATTCGACGGCCAGCCGGGCCATCGCGATGGTGCGTTCATACATGGGCGATCGGGTGGCGGAGGTGATGACCCCCACAGGGCGTTCGCCATCAAACACATGAGCGCCGGGTAGCGGCACGTCATCACCTTCAAACCAGAGCCCGCGCAACACCTTGCGTGGGTTGTCCGCGTTGCGGGTCAGCGCCGCCTTGCCGATAAAATCCGCCTTGCCGAGGCTGACGGCAAAGCCCAGCCCTGCCTCATGTGCGTCGACGCCCGGGGCGAATTCCGCATTGGCTGCCGCGAGCCCCGCTTCGATCCGCAGGATATCGAGCGCGGCAGACCCCATGGGTTCGATCCCGAATTCCGCGCCCGCTTCCATCACGGCGGCCCAAAGTGCGGGCGCGTCATCGGTGGAACAGAAAAGTTCATATCCCAATTCACCCGTGTAGCCGGAGCGGGAGAGCATGAAGGGGATGCCCTCGCGATCGCCCACGCGCGCCACGGTAACGCCGAACCACTTCACATCATCCAGCGAAGGCACAGTGGGTTGGGTGAAGACAATCTTGCGCAGCACATCGCGAGACAGCGGGCCTTGCAATGCGAGGTTGGGCAGGGCCTGACCCATGGCGTGAATGCGGGCTTGCAAGCCTTCCGCGGCCGCGACTTTTTCCATCACGCGTGCGCTTTCTTCCGTGCCGCAGCACCAACGGAAGAGATTTGGCGCAAGCCGGAAGAGCGTGCCATCGTCCACGACCGCGCCGGCCTCATCACAAATGAGCGCGTAGGTTCCCCGCCACACGGCCAGACGCGCCACATCGCGGGTCATGACACGCTGCAACAGCGCCTCCGCATCGGGTCCGATGATGTCGTATTTCCGCAGACCCGACATATCCTGAAGCGTGACCTTTTCCCGGCAGGCCCAGTATTCGCCGATGGTGCCCGTGGACGGGAACGATACTGGTGCCCACAGATCCCGCGCGGGCGCGAAATGCTGGGTCAGTTTGGAGGTTTCCGGCGCAAAGGCGCTTTCCTGGCTGATCGCCATGGGTGCGTCCTCCTTTTCGCGATAGGCCACGGCGCGGTGGATCGGCGCGTCCGAGTGGTAGATGCGAACATGCACATCGGTGGGGTTCCAGCCATTAATGGGGTCAATGTCGTCGGGACAGGCGGTGGATACACAGACCATCGCATCCACGGCCCTCAGCGCCACGTAATCGCCGGGGCGGGAATGACTTTCTTCGGTCATCAACTGGTGGGATTGGTGATCGACCCAGGTGTTCCAGAAGAAATTGATTGCTGGCCAGGCTGGACGGCGGGCCGCGCCAAAGGGAGCCAACGCGTTCGAAATGTTGTCCGAACAGTTCACGTGTCCGGGAAACCCCCGTTCTTCGTACCCGCGGGCGGTGCAGGCCATGCCGAACGTGTCGTGGCGGCCGCATGTGTCTTGCACGACCCGCATCATCGGGCGCAGGTCCTGATCGAAGAATTTGTCCAGAAGGCCGGGGCCGGGATAGGCGCCGCGCACCATGGAACGGGTCGCCGTGCTGTCAATGGCGCGTTCCAGCCCGCGTTCCAGGGCGTCGGCGCGCAGCGCCATGAAATCGGAGCATTGCTGCCCATCAATGTCGACGATCTGCACGACTTCTCCGGGCTTTACCTCGTAGGCCCGGGCAGTGCCGCGTGAGACCGTGAATTCATCCCGGACGGCGCCCAAGGGCGGTGGCAGGACGGGATTGTTTTGCGCAGCAGGCGTGCAAGACACGATCAACTGTCCTGCATCGGCACCAGAGATCAGTTCGTGGGTGTGCAAAGGGCGCGCGATCCAGATGGTGCAAGGTTTGGTTGCGCGAAAGACGCAAAGGTCCTGCACCGTCACTTCGGTGGCCGGGAAGTCACTGACCTGCGTGCCTCCGTTGCCCGCGTACCATGCCAGCAATTCCCTGGCGTCGAAAGCGTCCGTGCCCAATGTCGTGTTGGCAGCAAGCCCCAGATTTTCGGGGGTCACATGACCGCGATCGTCGAACACCAGAAGGGCCGCATTTTGAGGTGACGCGCCTTCGTGCAGCGAGAGCATGTCGCCGGTCGACAGCGCAATCCGGATCGCCTGTCGCGGAGAGAGGGAGCGCGTGATGGATTGTTTGGAGGTGGCAAAGCCCGGGAAACTGCGGCGCGATCCCTCGAACCCCATGTTGCTGAATTCCCGAATGACAGGCTGCGGCAGCACTGTTGTCTCCTTTTGGCGATGTAACTGGTTACATAGCGCGTGATTCGGGTCAAGATTTTCTTGAAACTAGTTACATACTGCCGTTAGCGTGGGGCCATGCCACGTGGTTCGAAGAAGAAAGGCCCTAACCTGCGAGACGTGTCGCGGGCGGCGGAGGTGTCGGTCGCAACCGTGTCGCGGGTGCTCAATTCGCCTGAGGTGGTCAACAAGGATACGCGCCAGCGCGTGGAAGCGGTGATTGAGGAATTGGGCTTTGTTCGGTCGGCGGCGGCGCTTGCGATCAATTCCGGACGCACGCGCATCTTGGGCGCACTGATCCCCACGCTGGAAAGCGACATCTTTTCCCTGACCGTTAGCAGCATGGAACAGACGCTGGTGGAACACGGGTTTTCACTGATTGTGGCAACGACCGATGACGACCCCGAAAAGGAAGCGCGCAAGGCAAGGGAACTGGTGGATGTGGGTGTTGAGGGGTTCTTCGTCACCGGCGTGACGCATAGCGACGCGCTTTATGATCTTTTGCGGCGCACGCGCGTGCCGGCGCTGGCGATTTCTTACTATGACGAAGACTACCAATTGCCGACGGTTGGCTATGACAATCGCTTGGCCGCGGAGATTGCCTGCGCTCATCTCAAGGATCTCGGTCACAAAAGGATCGCCGTCATCCATGGCCCGTTGACCGGAAATGACCGCAACAAGATGCGGGTGGATGCCACCCGTGCGGCGCTGAGCGACCAATCATGTTGGTTTTTTGAGGCGCCGATCTCTGTTGCAGGGGGCGTATCGGCGGCCCGACGGGCCGTCGAGCAAATCGGCAGCTTTGACGCAGTGTTTTGCATGTCCGATGTGATGGCCTTTGGCGTCCTGCATGAACTGCATCGCGCCGGGCTGTCCGTGCCTGGTGATGTATCAGTCATATCTATCCACAATCTGCCTGCGTCAGAATTTACGTATCCGCCGCTGACGACCGTGCATCTGCCCGCACGGCAAATGGGCCAGCGCGCAGCGGAAAATCTTGCCCAATGGGTCGAACATGACGCACGTCCAACGTCGGTCTGCCTCGGGACGCATCTGGTGGAGCGCTGTTCGACGGCCCCATTCAAGGCCCGTTGACGGGTGTCCAATCGGGTCTCGGTGCCAAGTTGCTTTTCCGCTACAGTCGGACCAGCCGATTTTCGGGCCTCCCGGTTCCGGTGGTATCTGTTTTTCCGGGCTTGTTAAGTATCGTCAGAGAATCAACCAATCATGGTGGTGACGATGACCTTCAGGGGTGGAGCGCTGGTTGCAGCGGCGGTAATCGCCAATTTTCCTGTTGATGCCCGGGCTGACGGAATGCCAGGGACGGTTGTCGATGTCGGGCTTTCCTTCAGTGCCGTGGACCGGGGGGGTGACGCGCTCAATTCCACTGGTTTGCCAGACGAATTCGATAGCTACGAAGCAGCGCGCATTGATGGCCGACTGGCTTTGCCCATCTCCAGCAATGCAAGACTTCAATTCGGTCTCAGGCATGAAGAAAACAACGTGAGTCAGACGCTCGGGACACAAATCACCAATGACTCACCTGTGAATGGATCCTTCGCTGACGTCCAATTGGGCATCGCTGAAGAACGCAAGTACTTTGGTGCGTTCTACGGCGTGGGCCAAGTGAGTTTCAACAATGCTGATTCTGACCAAAACGCGGATTTCAGTGTCGCGGGCCTGTCTGGGGCCGTTCATTTGGAGAACTGGTCATTCGGGGCTCAAGTGGGCCGGCTGACCTCCAGCGCCAGCAACCTTGAAACACTGGATGATGCGCATTTCCTGAGCCTCGTCGGGCAATACTACTTCAAGAATGACCGCTCCAGCTTCGGGGTGAGACTGTCCGGCGCTGACGGCATGAGCGATAACGATGATGCGGGTCCGGATCCGGCAGACCTGTTCGAAATCACCCTGTTTGGCGAACATGTGCTGGACCGGGATTTTCTGGGCGGCAGCGCCTCGGTTGTCGGTGGTGTCAGCTACTTTGAAAGTTCGGAAAAGAGTTCGACAACGGGCCTGACGGAATCGGTAACAGCCTCAAGCGTGTTCCTTGGCATTCGGATCAAGTTCAACGCAAAGAGCCCCAAGGAAACGGCACGTCGCACCGCCTTCAGCCTTCCAGACTTTGAAACGTGGCTCGGTCACGTTCCAGCCCTCGACTAGGGGTTTCCGGATCCGTTATTCGACCAAGGCCTGATAGCTGAGCACCCGAAGTTGACGCCGCAATGCGTGTGCGGAGGAGGGGGCGAGTTGGGTCATCAGGATCACGGTCATGTCCTCGACCGGGTCCACCCAGAAGGCGGTGGATGCCCATCCGCCCCAGGCGAATTCTCCGGGTGAGCCGATGATTTTGGCCCGGGCGGGATCCAGCATCACGGACATGCCAAGGCCAAACCCGATGCCTTCCATCGTGGTCTCGGAAAAATGCGCCTGACCCCGGCTGGCCAGATCACCGCCCATGTGGTTCGCCACCATCAGGTCAAAGGTCTTGCGCCCCAGCATGTGACCGCCCTCATAGGCCCCGCGCTGCAACAGCATGTCGGCAAAGCGTTGGTAATCCGCCATTGAGGACACGAGCCCGGCACCGCCGCTCTGCAAGGTCACGGGGCGGGCCCATCTGTTTTGGTGGGGCGCTTTTTCGAACCCGCCATCCGCGTGTTGATAGAGTACCGCCAAACGCTGGGCTTGATTAGGGGGAACGTCAAATCCGGTGTCTTCCATGCCCAGAGGGTCAAAAATCCGCGTCTGGAAGAACGCGCCAAGGGACATGCCTGAGATCGTTTCGATCAGGGCGCCGAGGACATCCGTGGACAGCCCATAGAACCACCGCGCCCCAGGTTGAAAGGCCAAAGGATACTCCGTGAGCCGGGCCACGGCATCGGCCAATGTGGGGATGTCCTTATCAAAACCCAGACCGGCCTTGGACAAAGCACGTTCAAGCTCGTTGCCTTGTGGATCGTCATAGACAAGACCGGATTGATGGGTCAGCAGGTCATGGATCGTGACCGGGCGGGTCAGTGTTTCAGTCGCGGACAGGGCGTGGTCATCGCCCTTCCAGACCCGCAGATTGGCAAAGTCGGGTAGAAAATCCGCCACGGGCTGATCCAGTTGAAACGCGCCGTCTTCGTAAAGCATCATCGCGGCCAGTGACGTGACCGGCTTGGTCATCGAATAAATCCGCCACAGCGCATCGGGCCTGACGGCGATCTCGTTCTCCACGTCCTGAAGACCGGCGCGTTCGGAAAATGCCACCTCGCGGCGTCGCGTGACTTGCACCGCCAAACCCGCCAGCCGCCCGGCATCGACATGATCCTGCATCCAAGACCCAATGCGGGACAGTCGCGTTCTGTCAAATCCCAAATGGGCGGGCACGTGTTATTCCTTTATTGGGGCAGGGGCCTTCAGGCCACCAACCAATCTACGTTTTCACGCACTTCGATGAGGGTTGGAGCATCTGCGGTCAAGGCCGTTGCGACCGCCTGACCGAATGCTTCGAGATTTTCAGGTCGCGCCGTATGGCACCCGAAGCCCTGCGCGACAGTGATAAAATCAGGGTTTTTCGGCGTGACGCCAATCTCGGGGATGCCACGTTTGACCATGCCGTCCCGGATCATCGCCAAAGCGTCATTGTTCCACAGGATGATCGGGATCGGCAGCGTCTGTTCAACCGCTGTGGCCAGTTCCTGAATGGTGAAAAGAAGCCCGCCATCGCCCACTAGCGCCACGACGGGGCGGTCGGGCTGCGCCAGCTTGGCCCCGATGGCCCCGGGAAGTGCACATCCCAACGTCCCGAGCCCCGCCGGGTAGAACCATGTGCGCGGTCGATCGGTGGGCATGACGGCGGAGCCTGTGTAGACCAGTTGCGCGATGTCGCCGAACATGATGGCGTCGTCTGGCAGCACCCCTCGCAATTTCAAGAGCAGGCGTTTGTGTTGCTGTTCCACGTTCGTGAAGGCCGCATTTTGCGCCGCTCGTACTGGGGTCAGTTGCTCGGCCATGCCGTGATGTTGCGGGCCTGACTCTTGCGTGGTTGTCAGGATCGCCTCCACCGAAGGCCGTGCATCGCCTTGGAGGGCCAGATCGGCGGGATAGAGATCGTTGAACTTGGACGGGTCGATATCCACGCGGATAAGTTTGGCGTTAATGGTCAGGTAATCCTCGAAGCTGTCGGTCTCGGATATCTCGCACCCGATGGAGAGTATGACATCGCAGGTTTCCACGAAGTCGCGCACCGCCTTCGTGATCATCCCGCCGCCAAGGCTGAGCGGGTGGCTTTCCGGCACCACGCCCTTGCCCGCGTTGGAAGAGACAACAGCGGCGTCCAGATGTTCGGCAAGCTGCGTTACGCACTCTCCGCAGTTCTGCGCGCCGCCCCCTACCATCAACACCGGGCGCTTGGCCCTCGCCAGCATGTCCGCGGCGGCTTCGATGGTGGCTCTGGGCGCAACGGGCAGAGAGGGCGGTTGGCGCACCTGCCAGTCCCGCGTCACCGGCGCATCGAGCAGGTCAATGGGAATGGAGATGTGCACCGGCCGGGGCCTGCGGGAATAGAACACGGTGAAGGCCTGCGCGATGAGTTCGGGCAGCTCTTCGGGATCGGTGACCATCTGACTGAAGGCGGTGAGGGGGGCCGTGACGGCGCGCTGATCGGTGAGTTCATGCAGGCATCCCCAGCCTTTGCCCAGCGATTCACTGCGATTGGCGCTGGAGATCAGAAGGACCGGCACGGAATCCGCGTAGGCTTGCGCCAAGGGCGTGGCGGCGTTTGTCACCCCCGCCCCGGTGATCAGCGTGCACACCCCCGGACGGCCAGACGACCGGGCATAGCCATCGGCCATGAAGCCCGCGCCGCCTTCGTGCCGCACAAGGACGTGGCGCACATTGCTTGTTTCAATCCCGCGATAAAGCTCCAAGGTGTGTTCGCCAGGCATGCCAAAGACCGTATCCACGCCGTAGCCTTCCAACAGATGCATCAAGGCTTCACCGCAGGTTTTGCCCTTGGTGGGAAGGGGGGTACTGGTCATGTCCGTCTCCGTGGCATTGCTTGCATTTGTGACCTGCGTAGCATATCTGTGATCACAGATAAATCAGGTTCCAAGCCATGCCTTTGACGCTTCCCCCCAGCAAGAAAAGCCTCGCTGATGTGGGGTATTACATGGTCGGCATCTCGTCCCTGCCGGGGTTTGATGCGATCTCCAAACTGTCGTCCAATGAAACGGCGATTGGTCCCAGCCCCCGAGCGATCCGGGCTGCGCAGGTCGCGATGGAGACGGCTCACAGGTATCCCGAGCTGGGGACCGGCGCGCTGCCGGAGGCATTGGCCAAACGCTTTGATCTCGATCCGGGGCGCATGGCCTTTGGGCCGGGGTCGGATGAGATTTTGCTGCGCCTCATCAGCCTCTATTCGGGGCCGGGGGATCAGGTGGTGCATTCCAAGAACGCCTACATGCAATTCCCGATCTACGCGATGCGCGCGGGATCCGTTCCGGTGGCCGCTGATGATGATGATTTCCGCCACAGCGTGGATAAGATCCTGGCGGCCGTGATACCGCGCACGAAGGTCGTGATCATCGCCAATCCGGACAATCCGTCGGGTACTTACCTGCCGGGATCAGAGGTGCGGCGGTTGCATGCCGCGTTGCCTGACGATGTGCTGCTGATCATTGACGGGGCCTATCACGAGTACGCGGACGCGGAGGATTATGAAGATCCCACCGCGCTGGTGCATGAATTCGACAACGTGGTGATGACGCGGTCCTTTTCCAAACTCTACGCGCTGGCCGGGTTGCGGTTAGGTTGGTGCTATGGACCGGCGCCTGTGATCGACCTGATGGAGCGCGTGGGGCCATCCTTTCCGGTCAATTCAGCTGCGCAGGCGGCGGGGATTGCGGCGGTCGAGGATGGGGGGCACTGCGCCCACGTGTTGGCCCATAATGCGAAGTGGATTGACAGATTGACCACCGCACTGACGGGCATGGGGCTGACGGTTTATCCCAGTCAGACAAACTTCGTGCTGGTCGCCTTTCCCAGCCCGGACCACGCCGAAAAGGCGGATGCGTACCTGCAAACCAAAGGCATCGTCGCCCGCAAGTTTGCGCTGGATGATTTCGCGGACAAGCTGCGGTTTACGGTCGGGCTCGATGCGGAAATGGACGCGACGATTGAGGCGTTGTCGCAGTTCATGGCCCAAAGCTGAGATGGCGACGCTTGGTGACAACCTGAGCCACAGCATTTACGTCGATCTGCGCCAACGGCTGATCCTTGGCGATCTCGCCCCCGGAGCGCCATTGTCCATTCGGACCTTGGCGGATGAATTCGGTTTGTCAGCCATGCCCGTGCGCGAAGCGTTGCGACAGCTGGCCACGGAACAGGCTTTGATTGGTGCGGCCAAGAAAGCCTATCGCGTGCCTGACCTGACACCGGCGGAGGCGGCCAACCTTTTCTTCGTGCGGTCCGTCTTGGAAGGAGCGGCGGGGGAGTTGGCGGTGGCGCATATGACCAAGGCCGATCTTGCCTCGCTGGAGCGTTTGGCGGGGCAAACCAAATCGGCATGGGCTGCGGGCGACCCGCACGGCTATATCAAAGCGAATTTTGACTTTCATAGCGCGATCAATGCGCGGGCTGGCAATGGGGATTTGCTGGTGCTGATTGACGGACTCTATGCGCGGATCGGCCCGTGGCTGGCCCATGGCGTGACAAGCCTGATCGATGTGGACCGGATCGAGGATGGCCACGAGGGCATTGTTGCGGCGTGCAAGGCCGGTAATGCGCAGAAGGTGCGACACTTGGTCGAGCAGGATGCCCAATGGGCGATCAATCTGTTTCGGAAGATGTTGTAGAGACGAAGAGCGTCTTCGTCTGGCCCCGGTCTGGCGATCCCGATCTTTGGAAAGCAGCAATTTATCCCTCGGTCCCGCTGATCATTTGAGCAACGGTCTGCAATTCCCAAGTCGCCAGGCCTTGGAGGGGGCCTGACGAAGGCGCGGCGGGCTAAAGCCCTTGATTCCGCGCCGGGGGCTCTCTTCAAACGGCGTTCAAAAACTTGCGCAGCGGCGCATTGATCGCCTCTGGGTCTTCTGCCAGTGCCATGTGTCGCAGGCCAGGCAGGATCACCGTCTCCGACCCTTCAATTTCCGCCGCAATCGCGTGGGTCATTTCGGGACCATTGCCGTAATCCTCATCCCCCGTGATCACCAATGTCGGGCATGTGATTGCGGGCGTGGGTGTTGTGATTTCATCCACGCCGTCGGCCAACACGCGGTAGATCGTGTGGTAGACGTCTTTGCGATTGGCCAGTACCCAATGGCGCACAGTATCCATCACGTCTGGATTAGCGATGCGGAAAGAGTCCGTGAACCACCGTTTCAATGCGGCCTCGACCGTTGCGGCAGAGCCGTCTTCCTTGGCCTGTTCCACCCGGGCCAGAATGGCTGCTTGGGCCTTGGGCGTACGTTGATGGGGAGAATGCAGGATCGCCAAGGCCCTGCATCTTTCGGGCGCGTCCTGCGCAAAACGTCGCGCAATCATGCCGCCCAGTGAAAAGCCGACGATCGCTCCAGATGGCATGCGGCAATGATCCATTAGAGTCTGTAACTGGCGGGAAAACAGGCTCAAAGACGGTGTCTCTGGTGGGTTCGCCGAGGCCCCATGCCCGTAGAGGTCATAGCTTAGAATGCGAAACCGATCCACGAGCGCCGGGATCGTCCATTGCCAGCAGTCTTGGTTCAGGCCCAGCCCGTGGATCAGCACCACATTGGGACCATCCGGTGCGCCAGATATCTCATAGGCCGTGCCGTCGGGCGCCGTGGGCATTCGCTTCAACTTTCAGGTAGATGCAATACGGGCGGGACCTTATGGCACCGCCCGCGAAAGTCCAGTGGTCAGGTCTTGAACCACCAGCGCTGATAGCCGCGGGCGCCGTCAAGTTCCCACGTGTTGCCGACCACATCGGGGCGGCCCACATTCGTCAGATGTGCATAGACGTAGTTGGTGAAGTGAGGAACGATGGACCCTCCATCGTCACGGGCGATCATGCACATTTCGCGATACATCTCCGCGCGCAACGTGTCGTCAAGTTCCGCCTTGGCCTGCAAGAGAAGCTCATCGAACCGCTCGTTGGACCAGAACGCTTCTGACCACGCCGCACCCGTCTGATAAGCCAGCGAGAAGATCACATCCGGCGTGGGACGTCCGCCCCAAGAGGAGAACATGAAGGGCTTCTTCAGCCAGACATCGGCCCAGTAACCATCACCCGATTCACGCACCGGCGTGATGTTGATGCCTGCGGCCTTGGCTTGTTCCGAATAGAGCGTGACGAAATCCACCGCGCCCGGTTGCACGGAATCCGAGGCGGACATGTTCGTCTCAAGGCTGTCCATGCCGGCCTGCTTGAGGTGCCACTTTGCCTTATCGGGGTCATAGGTCCGCTGTTCGATGCCTTCGGGGTAGTAGGGCATGTTGGGTGAGATGTGGAAGTCATTGCCCACGGTGCCTGCGTTGAAGAAGATCTTTTCGTTGATCTCATCGCGGTCCATCGCCAGCTTCATCGCCATGCGCACATTGTTGTCGCTGAAGGGCGATTTATCGACATGCATGGGGCAGGTGATAGCCGAGCCTGAGGGCAGGTTGAGCACCTCGATATTGGGGTTCTGTTCCAAACGCTGGAAGGTGCGATATTCGACAGACGTATTGGCATCCACATCGCCCGCGATGATCGCGCTTTGTCGTGCGTTGGGGTCGTTGATCGCCACAAGATTGACCGCATCGAACCACGCGCCTTCGCCGTGCCAGCCGTCATGCTTCACAAGCTCGGCGCCGACGCCGGGATTGAAAGAAGTGATCCGATACGGCCCGGCTCCAATACCGCCTTCCCAATCGGCGTTGCCGTCGCCATCGGCGGGCACCATCGCAATGTGGTAATCGGTCAGGATGTAGGGCAGATCGGCCAGGCCCTGATCCAGCTCGATCACCATGGTGAAGTCGCCATCGGCGCGCACATCCACCACATTGGTCAGCAGTGACTTGGCTGCCGAAGTGCTGTCTTCACCCAAGTGATGCTTGATAGAGGCCATCGCATCCTTGGAGGTAAACTTGCGCCCATCATGGAAGCTGGCGTTCTGATTGAGTTCAAACGTCCAGAGCTTTGCATCGGGTGATGCCGACCAGCTGTCCGCCATATCCGGACCAAGGCTGCCATCGGGTTCGATCGCGCACAGGTAGCTGCGTGAACAATGGGCCAACTGGATCATGAAGACGGAAAGATATTGACCCGGGTCATGGGTATCGGATGTGTTGGCATCCTGCACCGCCACGCGGAACGTCCCGCCCTGGCTGGGGGTCTGGGCGGAAACCTTGCTTGTCCAAAGCCCCGTTGCGGCCGGAACAGTCAGGCCTGCAACCGTGGCATGGGCCACGAATGAACGGCGTGTAATCCCGCGCCTGCGGCCCGCCGCAATGATGCGGTCTAGGACCTGTTGGTCGACTGTGCGTGTCATCTTTCACTCCCTGTTGTTCTATGATTTCAAGTAAGCGGTCGGTTCGCCAGCCTCACTTTCGATTTTTCGCCGCGTGACCGGGTTTAATGGCGAAATTTCGCACAACGGTATCTGGCACCATATCCCTCCAATCCCAGAATAGCACAGATTGGAGCGCGGCGGATGTTCTGACCAATGATGCATTTTTTCGCCAAAAAGAGTCGAAAAAATGCATGCAAGCGCGCAAGATCACCCAAAGATGGACACTGTAAAACACAGGGGGCTGACGGATGAACAAAATCCAAACCTATCAGATGCTGATCAATGGCGAATGGGTGGATGCCTCGGACGGCGCAACTTTCGACAGCGTCAATCCTGCCACCGGTCAGGTCTGGTCACGGGTGCCCGAGGCGACCGAGGCCGATGTCGACCGCGCTGTTCGTGCCGCCCACGAGGCGTTCACGACTGGCCCATGGTCCAGGATGACCCCGTCAGAGCGCGGCAAACATCTGCGCCGTCTGGGCGATCTGCTGGCGGACCGGTCAGAGGATCTGGGCCGTACGGAAACGATCGATACCGGCAAGATGCTCAAGGAAACCCGTTGGCAGGCCAAATACATCGCCGAGTTTTTCCATTTCTACGCAGGCTGTGCCGATAAAGTCAGCGGTGAAACCCTGCCCATCGACAAACCTGATCTGTTTGTCTTTACCAAGCGTGAACCGCTGGGCGTTGTGGCCGCCATCGTGCCATGGAACAGCCAGCTTTTCTTGGTGGCCGTGAAGGTTGGCCCCGCGCTTGCGGCGGGCAACACGATTGTCATCAAAGCCTCTGAACATGCCTCAGCCGCGATGCTGGAGTTTGCCCAACTGATTGAAGAGGCGGGCATCCCGCCCGGCGTGGTGAACATCGTCACAGGCCATGGCGACCCTTGTGGCCGGGCGTTGACGGGGCACAAGCTGGTGTCGCGCATCTCCTTTACCGGGGGGCCGGGCGCGGCCCGCCATGTGCTGGAAAACTCCAAGAACAATTTTGCCGAAGTCAGCCTCGAGCTGGGCGGCAAATCCCCCTTCATCGTCTTCGAGGACGCCAATATCGAAAGCGCGGTCAATGCCTCCATTGCTGGCATCTTCGGCGCTACCGGGCAAAGCTGTGTGGCCGGTTCGCGGCTTTATCTGCATGACGATATCGCCGACGAGTTTCTTGCGCGGATGGTGGCGCAGGCCAAGGAGATCAAGATCGGGGACCCGCTGCTGGAAGAAACGCAGATGGGACCGCTTTGTACCACCGGCCAGCGGGATATGATCGAACGCGAATTGGCCTTTGCGCAGGAAGAAGGCGCGGACATCCTGACCGGTGGCAAACGCCCCGAGGGGATGGAGGGGCTGTTTTTTGAACCCACGATCCTGTCCTGCCCCCGGCAGGATTTGCGCATCGTGGATACCGAGCTTTTCGGCCCTGTCTTGTGCGTGCAACGGTTCAAGACCGAAGATGAGGCGTTGGCACTGGCAAATGACACCGAACACGGGCTGGCCGCGGGCATCTTTACCCGTGACAGCGCGCGGAGCTTGCGTATGTCGAGCGCGGTGCGCGCCGGGATCGTTTGGGTGAACACGTACCGCGTTGTCTCCCCCATCGCCGAGTTCGGCGGGATCAAGGGATCGGGCTATGGCCGCGAAAGCGGGTTCCAGGCGATGTATGATTACACGCGCCCCAAGACGGTCTGGATGAACACCTCGGACGAGCCGATGGCCAATCCGTTCGTGATGCGCTGAGGGGCGGGGCCGATAAAGGAGAACGCGATGAAGTTCCAACTTGCCGTGAATCTGGAGCGCATGAATGACGCGACCGACATGCGCGCCGTCCGCGATCACACGCTGGAGATGGTGCAGATGGCCGAAGAGGGCGGGTTCAACATCGTCTGGGCCGCAGAACACCACGCGCTGGAAATGACGATTGCCCCCAATCCATTTCAGTTGCTCACATGGTGGGCGGAACACACCGATACGATCCGTCTGGGGACAGCCGTGGCGACGGCGGCCTATTGGCACCCGATCAACCTAGCCGGTGAGGCCGCGATGCTGGATCTGCTCAGCGATGGGCGGCTGGAGTTTGGCATCGGGTCGGGTGCTTACCAACGTGAATTTGACCGTATGCGCCCGGGACTCAAGCAATCGGATGCATGGCAATACATGCAGGAAATGCTGCCTGCCGTGCGCGCACTTTGGCAGGGCGATTACGCGCATGACGGACAGTTCTGGCAGTTTCCCAGTTCTACCTCCTGCCCCAAACCGCTTCAGCAAGACATCCCCGTCTGGGTCGCGGCCCGGTCGCCGATCACCTATGATTACGCGCTGCGCGAAAAATGCCACGTGATGAGCTGGCCCCTGACGCGCCCCTTTTCGGAGGCAGAGCTTTACAAGAAACAACTGGATGAGGCGGTGGAGAAGGCCGGGAACGGATTTCGTCCGACGTTTGCGATGATGCGTCACGCCGCTGTCTATGACAATGAAGGCGACCGGCGGAAGGCCATCGATGCCATTCGGCTGGTGCTCGGCCAGTTTGAAAACCTGTTCCGCAATGCAGGCGGCGTGACGAACGGCTTCCCCGCGCAAATCCCGCTGGAAGAGCTGGCAGGCCGCGAGCAATACGACCCGGACATGCTTGAAGAAAACCTGCTCTTTGGCTCCCCTGATCGGGTGATCGAAAAACTCAAACGCTATGAGGCGCTGGGGGTAGACGAGTTCATCTACTATGCCTCAATGGGCCTTGATCTGGACGCGCAGAAACGCTCGATGCGGCTTTTCTGCGACGAAGTGATGCCCGCCTTTCAATAGGAGAAAACCATGTCTGACGGTGTGAAGGTGGTCCGTGACGGCCATGTACTGGAGGTCACGCTGGAACGGGGTAAGGTGAACGCAATCGACGTGCCCACCTCGCGGGCGCTGGCGGCGGCATTTCAGGAATTGCATGAAGACAAAGACCTGCGCTGCGCCATCCTGACCGGCGGCGGGGAAAAGATTTTCTCGGCCGGCTGGGATCTAAAGGCGCTTAATTCGGGCGAGATGCAGCTCGATAACTGGTGGGAAAGCGATGACTACGGGTTTGGTGGGTTCACCGGTCTGACGGAGAATTGGGCGCTCAACAAACCAGTCATTGCCGCGATCAATGGATTGGCCATTGGCGGTGGGTTCGAGATGGCGATGGCTTGTGATTTGTTGATCGCGTCAGAGCATGTGGAATTTGGTCTGCCGGAAATGCCGCTTGGGATTGTACCCGATGCAGGCGCGCTGCAACGCCTTCCTCGCCGCATCCCCCATAACATCGCGATGGAGATGTTCCTGCTGGGCCGTCGCATGACCGCGAGTGAGGCCGCCCATTACGGGCTGGTCAACAAGATCGTTCCGAAAGAAGACCTCATAGACGCCGCGCGCGAATGGGCCGCGTCTATCGCGTGGTCCGCGCCGCTGGCCATGCAATCGGTGAAAGAGGTGCAACGCGAGATCGAGTGCCATCCATTGGAGGAGGCCTTCCAAAAGATGCGCACCGATCCGATGCCAATCTACCGCAAGATGCTGAAATCCGAAGACGCGGCCGAGGGTGTGGCGGCTTTCGTCGAAAAGCGCGAACCCAACTTCAAGGGCGAATGATGTATTGCGATCCACACTCGATCACCCGCGTAGCCAGCCTTGGCGCGGGCCCTATCGGGGGCGGTTGGACGGCGCATTTTCTGGCGCGGGGCTATGATGTGACGGCCTATATCCACGATGCGGCGGAACACGATGCCCTGATGGCGGTGATCGAAACGGGTTGGCGCAGCTTGACGGAATTGGGTCTTGCGCCGGATGCGTCGCTTGACCGACTGACCGTGACCAGCGATCTGGAAGAGGCGTTGGAGGACGCGGAGTTCGTGCAGGAAAGCGGGCCGGAGCGGGTGGAGATCAAACAGGACCTCTACGCCCGGATGGGCGCGATCCTGCCCCCCGAGATTATCATCGGGTCCTCTACCTCCGGTCTCACCATGACGGAGATACAAGCCACGTGTCCCACACCCGAACGCTGCGTGATCGGGCACCCGTTCAACCCGCCATACCTGTTGCCGCTGGTGGAAATCGTGGGCGGGAAGACAACCGCGCCGGAGGCCGTAGACTGGGCTGCGCGCTTTTATGAGATCGCGGGCAAGGCCCCGCTGGTGATGAAAAAGGAAGTCCCCGGTTTCGTCGGGACCCGCCTGCAAGAGGCGCTTTGGCGCGAGGCGCTCCACATGGTCGCCAATGGGGAGGCGACGCCCGAGGATATCGACATCGCGCTCAGAAACGGCCCGGCGCCCCGCATGGTGGTACAGGGCCAGTGCATGGCGTTTCATGTGGCCTGTGGAGAGGGGGGCATGGCCACGAACCTTGACCAATTCGGCCCCGCGCTCAAATGGCCCTGGACGCGGCTGGAGGCGCCCGAACTGACGCAGGAACTGCGCGACCGTATGGTTGATGGCTGCAATGTCATGGCGGGTGAGCGGCATTTTGAGGATATGGCCGCCGAACGGGATCGAAAAATCGTGGCCGTTCTGAAGGCCGTGTGGGATACGACATAGCGGCTTTGCCATGGCTTGGGTGGGACCCACCTCTCAGCGGTTGCAAGCAATCGTCCATCGGGCAGTGGACAAAGGCGGGGTGCCCCAATGGCCTTG
The DNA here is from genome assembly GCA_964389425.1 of uncultured Roseovarius sp. Lineage (GTDB taxonomy): Bacteria > Pseudomonadota > Alphaproteobacteria > Rhodobacterales > Rhodobacteraceae > Roseovarius. The sequence goes on along the minus strand of CAYMEC010000003.1, from coordinate 30,620 downwards.
AACCTGCGCCGTCGTGACACTTTAGTCTCCCCGCACCCGCTGGTTGACCTGAAGCGTATCGAGATACTTTGCCAATGTCCCCGGCCAACTCGGTGCGTCCTCGCCATCCGGCCAGGCGTGCCGGTATTCACTGGGCCGCCGGTCAAAGCATTTTCGGAACGCATAGGCAAAATGCGACAGCGAATTGAACCCTGACGCGGCTGAGATCTCCCGTACGCTGAGATCCGTGGAAATCAGCAGAACCCGCGCGTGTTGCAGCCTGAGCAGCATTCCGAACTGCACAACCGAGCAACCGATGGTCTGGTTGAACTGTCGTTCCAACTGGCGTTGCGAAATACCCACCGCGCGGGCGATATCCGGGACGCGCAGCGGTTCCGTGATATTGCGCTCAATCAGATCAATCGCCGTCTGCACGCTTTCGGGCAGCGTTTCCACCCCGCGGCCCATGGTCTTGCGTTGTGGCGTTTGCGCGGGGCGCACCGGGTGATGCATGATGATATCGGATATTTCCCCCACCAGTGGCGCACCGTGGTCCTCCCCAATGAGATGCAAGATCAAGTCACTCGCTGCGGTCAGCCCTGCGCAGGTCATGATGCCGCCATCTAAGGTGAAAAGCTGCTCGGCGGCCAGAATGTCGGGAAATTTCTCCTGAAACCCCGCAAGATAGGACCAATGGGCCGTCGCCTGCCGCCCCGCCAGCAATCCCGCATGGGCAAAGACATAACTGGCCATCTCCAGGGCGCAGAGTCGGATACCAAGCCGTGCCTGCCGTCTGAGCCAAGCCAAGAGCGCAGGATCATCGTAGGTTTCCGCCCCCCAACTGCCCGCCACGAACACGATGTCATCTCGTGTCAGTGCCTCTGGCAGGCCATCGCAAGTGATTTCCATGCCATTGCTCGCGGGAACTGAACCGGCCTTGGATGCGTGGAACGTATGCTGGTAAAGCGGCGCCTCGGAGAGGTAGTTGGCAATGCGAACTGGCTCCAGCAAACTGACCATACCCATCATGTTGAAACGCGGCAGCAGGATGCAGGCGATCCGCTTTGGCTCGGCTGATTTTGCTGTCGATGACATCGCCCTGTCTCGTCCTGCGCTTGGTAAACTTTATCGCCATTTTATAGATCGGCAATGGCGAAAAATCGACATTATTCGCGGCATCCCTGCCCAAACTCGGGACAAGAGGGAGAGAGCCCATGAATTTCGATGTCATCGTGACATGCGCCGTGACGGGTGCGGGAGACACCACTGCCAAGAACCCGCACGTGCCGGTTGCGCCGCGCCAAATTGCGGATGCGGCCATCGAGGCGGCGAAGGCCGGTGCGGCCATTACCCATCTTCATGTGCGCGACCCTGAGACAGGCAAAGGATCCCGCGATACAGGGCTTTTCAAGGAAGCGGTGGATCTGGTTCGGGCGTCTGACACCGATGTCGTGATCAATCTGACCGCCGGGATGGGCGGGGATTGGACCCCTTCCGCCGATGATCCTGCCATGCCCGGCCCCGGCACCGATATGATCGGCGCGGAAGAACGCCTTGCCCATATCAAGGAATGCATGCCGGAGATCTGTTCGCTCGATTGCGGGACGCTCAATTTCGGCAATGGGGACGAGATTTACATCTCCACCCCGCCCATGTTGCGCCGAATGGCGTCGCTGACGCAGGAGTGGGGCGTGAAGCCGGAACTTGAGGTGTTCGATCTGGGCCATATCCGTTTTGCAAAGGCTATGGTCGATGAGGGTCTGATCGATGCTCCGCCTATGTTCCAGCTCTGCCTCGGCATCCCTTGGGGTGCGGATCAGTCGGTAGAGATTATGTCGGCGATGAAATCCCAACTCCCCCCCGGTGCCAGCTGGGCCAGTTTTGGGATCAGCCGAATGCAGATGCCGATGGCCGCTGCTGCCGTCGCCCTGGGTGGCAATGTGCGTGTGGGACTGGAGGACAACATCTGGCTTGATCGCGGTGTGCCGGCCACCAACGGCCAGCTTGTGACGCGTGTCGTCGAGATCATCGAGCGCATGGGCGGTCGTGCCCTCACGCCGCAAGAAGCGCGCAACAAACTGCGTCTGCGCGGCGCGGACAGTTAGAGGAGCACGCGATGAACATGCATATGTCCCACGAAGAAGAACTGCTTCTGGCCACTGTGCGCGGGTTTCTTGAGGAAGAATGCTACCCTCATGAAGAGATGGTGGACCGCACGGGCGAGGTGCCCGAGGATTTGGGCCGCCAAATTGAAGCGCGATCGAAAGAGCTGGGCCTGTATGCCTGCAACCTGCCCGAAGACGTTGGTGGCGGCGGCGTGTCCCTGCGCGCGCAAAAGCTGATTGAGCGTGAATACGGCAAAACGACTCATGCCCTGCATGCATGGGCCGCGCGCCCGACGGAGATTTTGCTGGCCTGTGAGGGCGACCAGCGCGAGGAGTATCTGCTGCCTTGCGTGCGGGGCGACAAACGCGAGCTTTTTGCGCTGACCGAACCCGAGGCCGGGTCCGATGCCATGGGTATGAAATCGAATGCCGTGCGGGATGGTGATGACTGGATCCTCAATGGGTCCAAACACTTCATCTCTGGTCCCTGCATGCCTGACTTTGCCATCGTTTTTGCCGCGACGGGTGAGGATGACACGCCAAGGGGCAAACGCAAACGCGTGACGGCGTTTCTGGTGGATGTGGGCCTGAAGGGGTTTGATTGCCGCGAGGGAACGAAATCCGTCAGTTACCGTGGTTACAAGACCTATGCGCTCAGCTTCGACAATGTGCGCGTTGGGCCGGACAAGATCCTCGGCGAAGAGGGGCGGGGATTTGAGATTGCGGGCCAGTGGCTGGGCATGGGCCGCATCTGGGTCGGCGCATCCTGCTGTGGCAAGGCCGAACGCATTCTGGAGATGGCCACGGACTGGGCCGCGAACCGCAAACAGTTTGGCAAACCTATCGGTCAGTTTCAGGCGACAGGGTTCCGCTTGGCGGATGGCGCGATGAACCTGCGCGCGGCGGATCTGATGGTGGATGACGCAGTGGCTCGCCACGAGCAGGGTCAGATGGCGGATCAGGATGCCGCGATGGTAAAGGTGTTTTGTTCCGAAATACTGGGTCGGATCGCCGATGACGCGGTGCAAATCCATGGCGGTATGGGGCTGATGGAAGAACTGGCTATCCAACGCCTTTGGCGTGATTCCCGGCTCGAACGCATCTGGGACGGCACCAGCGAAATTCAGCGCCATATCATCACCCGGTCGATCCTGCGCCCGCTTGGGGCGTGACCCGCGTGACCCCTGCCAAACGGCGAAACTTCGAGCGGCTGCTCAACCCCGGACACATCGCTTTCATCGGTGGCACAGATGCCGCCGTGGCGATCGGAGAGGCGCGCCGGGCGGGGTTTCAGGGCGAGATGTGGGTGGTCAATCCACGACGCGATACGCTGGCCGGGTTGCCCTGCGTGGCCAGCATTGACGATCTTCCCCAAGCCCCTGATGCGGTCTTCCTTGCGATCCCTGCCAAACATGTGCCGGAAACAATCCGGGGGCTTTCGGCGCGGGGCGCGGGCGGGATCATCTGTTATTCCGCCGGGTTCGGGGAGGCCCATGAGGAAGGTCAGGCGCTTGAAGAGGCGCTGAAGGATGCGCTGGGTGACATGGTTCTGATTGGTCCAAATTGCTACGGGCTGATCAACTACGTGGGCAACTGTGCGCTCTGGCCGTTTGCCCATGGCGGCACCTGTCCCGGCTTTGGTGCGGCGATCATCACGCAGTCGGGGATGTTTTCGTCGGACATCACGATGAGCCAGCGGTCTTTGCCCATGGCCTATATGGCTTCTGTCGGCAATCAGGCGGATCTTGGCCTGACAGAACTATTGGATCTTTTGTGCGAACGCGAAGAAGTGCGTGCGATCGGTTTGCATATCGAAGGCCTCTCGGACGTGTCAGCCTTTGAGCGGGCCGCGCTGAAGGCCATGCGTGGGGGCAAACCGGTTGTAGCGCTGAAAACGGGCAGTTCCTCCATTGGTGAAACTCTCACGCTCAGCCACACTGGGTCACTGGCTGGGTCAGATACGCTGTATGACGCGCTCTTCGACCGTTTGGGCGTAATCCGCGTGACCAACCCTTCCCAACTTCTTGAAACTCTTAAGTTCCTCTGTGTTTCAGGAGCGCCGAGAGGCGCGCGGATAATGGGCTTCACCTGTTCAGGCGGCGGGGCCACGATGCTGGCGGACTATGCCGAAGTGATCGGGCTTAACTTCCCGGAACCTGATGACAAAGCCCGCAAAACCCTGACAGAATTGCTGCCGCCCATCGCAACGGTCAGCAACCCGCTCGACTACACGACGCCCATCTGGGGCCAGCCTGATCTCACCCGTCCGGTCTTTGCCTCTGCCATGGAGACGATCCCGTCAGATGCCACGCTTCTGGTGCAGGATTACCCCGCCCCCGGTCTGGATGAGGGTGAGTATTTCTATACCAACGATGGTCATGCCTTTGCAGATGCTGCCGTTTCCGTGGGCCTGCCTGCTGCGATCTGCGCGACGATCCCTGAAAACATGCCTGCGCATATTCGAGAGGCCTTCATCGCGCGCGGCATTGCCCCGATGCAGGGCATTCATGAGACGCTGGACGCTATGCGGGATGCGGCGCGGTGGCAGGCCGCGCGGACTCGGATATTGGGCGCGCCCGCCCCGCCGATTGTGATGACGACAGAGGCACAAACGCCCCGCAGGTTGAATGAGGCGGAGGGCAAAGCATATCTGGCGGAGGCCGGGTTTCCCGTCCCTGCGGGACATTTGGCCGATGTGGATGGCCTGATCTCTGCGGCGGAAAAGGTGGGTTATCCTCTTGCTTTGAAGATGATGGGCGCAGAGCTTGCCCACAAAACCGAAGCCGGGGCTGTCGCCTTGGGGATAGACACGGCTGACGCGTTGGTGACAGCAGCAAACACGATGCAAGCATCGGTCGCGCAATATTCTGAAACCGCGGTAACGGACACGTTCCTGTTGGAACCCATGGCACCGCGTCCTTTGGCCGAATTGATTGTGGGGATCCGCCGCGACCCGCAATTCGGGTTGTCCATGACCCTGGGCAGTGGCGGCGTGCTGGTGGAGCTTCTTGAAGACGTATCCACCCTGCTGCTACCTGCGACAGAGGCGGATATTGCCCGGGCCTTGGCCGTTTTGCGCGTGGCGAAACTGCTGGACGGGTTCCGGGGCGGGCCAAGGGCCGATATGGCGTGTGTTACGGCCGCGCTTGCCGGTTTGGCGAACCAGGTGGTCGCCCGAGCGGGTCAGGTGGTCGAACTGGAGATCAATCCGCTTTTTGTCTACGAAGACGGCGTTCTGGCGGTGGATGTGCTCATGCAGGTGGAGGAGGGCTAGCTGCAACCTCATCGTCTTCCTCAAGCGAGAACACAACGGATGTGGTTTTGGGCACCGGCACAAACTCCGCGCGCTCCTCATAATCATAATCGCGGTTGTGACTGACGATCCGCAAACAGGTGAACACACCAAGGATCAGAAGAACGAAGGCAATGAACGCAAAAAGTCCGCTGCCATCCGGCCCCATGAAGACAGAGGCCACTACCGGTCCAAGCGCAGCCCCTGTGGCGTAGGCCAGCAAGAGCCCGCTGCTGATTTCAACCATTTTGGAATTCGGCGCGTAGTCATTGGCATGGCTGAGGCACATGGCGTAAAGCGGCACCATGAGCGCGCCATGGGCCACGGCTAGCGCGAAAATCGCGGCATCGCCTGTCAGATCCACATAGCCGATCACAAGCCCCGTGCAGACGCTGCCAAAGGCAAGTGCTGCAATGATATAGCGGCGATCCGCCCTGTCGCTGAGCCACCCAAGTGGCCATTGGCTCAGAGTGCCACCCAGCACAAAGGCGGCCATCAGGAAGGCCACATCGCTCACGTCAAATTCCCGCAACTGGGCAAAAACCGGGCCAAGTGACCAGAACGCACCTTCCGCCGTGCCGACGAGGAAGCACCCGATCAATCCCACGGGTGACAGGCGGTAGAGGGCGCGCAAATCGATCCGCGCGGTGGTGATCGGCGTGGGTGCCGTGATGCGTACAAGCGTGAGGGGCACGATGGCCAGGCAGATCAAAATCCCAGCGAGAATGAAATGCTTATCTGCCTCGACCGCGTAGAGATTGATCATCAACTGCCCTGCAATCATCATGAGATTGGACACGATGATGTAGCCTGACAGTACGCGCCCGCGATTGGAATTGTCCGAGCAATCGTTGAGCCAGCTTTCGATGACAACGAAAAGTGCGGCAAAAGCAATGCCTTGCAAAAAACGAAGAAGCGCCCAGGTGTAGGCATCGGGCAGGATCGGAAACGCAAGCGATATGGCCGTGGTCAGCGCGGCAACGCCCGCAAAAGCCTGAATATGCCCTGATGACTTGATGATCCGAGGGCACCAGAAACACCCGATGGCAAAGCCTGCGAAATAGGCGGTGCCGAGAAAGCCGATGACGACGACCGGGAACCCTTCGGCATCCGCGCGTAAGGGAAAGAGCGTTTGAAACAGCCCATTGCCCGCCACCAGAAACCCGACGCACAGCAGGATCGAGGCGATGGATTTCAAGGACGAGGTTTGAGCGAGCGCCGTCACCGGATACGCGACCGGTTCAGGTGCGCCGGTGACAGTTTTATCGGAAACCGTTCCCGGATTTTGGCACTGGCTTCGCGGCTCAGATAGTTGGGAAAGTGATCTTCCATGATCTCCTGCACCCGGTCCCGACTGCGCTCAAAGAGGTCTTTGGACCCTTCGGTCTCCCACTGATCGGTGGGGCCGCGATCCATCAGCGTGGGATAGACATACTCGGATTCCATCACCTCCAACGTCTGCCCATGCCCCAGGTAGTGTCCCGGGCCCGTGGCGCATTCGTGGATCGTGTCGACGCTTAACGTATCATCGCTCACCTCGATCCCGCGCAGGGTGCGGGCTATGGCGCCGATGATGTCATTGTCGATTACCATGGATTCAAAGCTGCACCCCATCAGAGAGCCCATCATGCCGCCCACCTCACACAAACGGTTCGCCCCGGCATGGGCGGCAAGCGTGTAGGTCAGCGCCTTTTCGAACCCGTATTGCGCATCGGGGATCTTGGCATCGGTCATGCCGCACCCCACGGAATTGGGCAGGTCATAGAAATTGCCCATCTGCACGGCGGCCGCCGCGAGGATCGCCTGTTCCCCGCTGCCGCCAGTGAAGGACCCGGTGCGCAGGTCGGTGATGAAAGGCCAGGCGGCAAAGGAAACAGGACAGCCCGGCGTGATCAGGTTCACGACGGCCACGCAGGCCAAGGTCTCCGCGACAACCTGCGCAAGAATCCCGGCCAGCGGGGCAGGGGCAGTGGCGCCTGATTGTGGTGCCACGGCGATGTCGCTGGTCAGGCCAAGGCGGCTGGCTTCCATCAACGTCTCGAGGTTTTCCTGCCCAAACCGCAGGGGGGAGACGATGGGACATCCGCCGAAAATCACAGAAGGCTTTTTCAGGAACGCGCCGTCACCCCCTGAGGCCAGATCGAAAATCTCCAGCGCGGGTTTGATATGCTCGGCTTTGCGGAAGGACATGCAGGCCGGTTTTTCAGAGCCCGCCATCATGGCGTAGACCTGCGTCATGTCATGTTCGAAGTCATCCGGCACATCGGTCGCCAGCACCGTCGCGCCCAGCATGTGATAGTTGTCCAGCGCATCCACGAGCCGCGTGAAATCATAGATGTCCCTTGCAACCGACGGGCGGTAGCTTCGCGTTTCGGGTTCGAACGTGGTAACTGCGGTGCCGGAATTGGAAAAGAAGACGTGGTTCTTGCGGCAGTGAATGTCGTCCTTCCCCGTACGACTTCCACGGGCGTGGACGTAGTATTCATTGGCCGCAACCGATAGCAAATCCTCCATCAAGGCGCGCGGAAAGCAGAGCCGTCCGTCTTTCAAGACCGCACCCTTGGGCAGAACGATCTCCAGCAATTCAGGGGTCGGTTCAGCAATGCCGGTGCGCTCCAGAATGGTGAGCGCGGCGTCATGCACCCGCTCCATATCGCGTGGCTCAAGTGGCAGGAACTTGCCCCCGGGGATACCCGGCCAGATGGCGGGAGATGGCGCAACGGCTTCGCGTTGCGCGACACGGGCGGCGCGCCCTGCGCCTCTGCGACGGGTGCGGGGGGCGGTTTGGACATCGCTCATTCTGCAGCTCCTTTAAGGTGGGGTGTGGAAGGGATCGTTGGCCGTTCTGTCATTTCCCGGCGGAAAGGCGCGGCGTTCACGATGTCTGCGCGTTCCTCAAGCGAGCGCGCAGCGAGGTGACCCGAGAAGGTGGCATCGGCAATCAGCCCCGGTGCCAGTGCGTCCCCGATCAGCTCAACCTTCTGCCCGGTTTGACGCAACTCTCGCGCCAGCCCCATGTTCGCCTGCCGCGCCGTGACGAGGATCAGCGTATTGCAGACAACGTGACGCGTGGCCCCGCCATAGATAGATGCGACCGTCAGAGCCCCATCCGTGCTGTCGCAGATTTTGGCGGAGAGTTGCAGGTCAAGCCCGTGTTCGACAAGTTCAGACTGCAGTTTGGCCTGCTCCAACGTGAAGGTCGTGAAGGGCGCAACGATGCTCGCGGAAGACAGAAATACTGGGTTCAGATGCGCCAAATGGCTGGCCAGTGTCCCGCCCATATATCCGTGATCATCGTCATAGATCACGATGCGTCCCTTGGGTTCTGCGCCCGCCATGATGTCATCAGGTGTGAGGATATTGAGGCTCGGATGCCAGGCGAATGGCGCGAAATGCGTCCGGCCTGTGCCGTCGTTGCGCCACGTGGCACCGGTCGCAATGAAGACGTGATCAGCCTGCACCGCAGCCACCATATCGATATCGACGCGGCTGTCCTTGAACATCGCTACGTTGGGCATTTGCCGCAGTTCATAGAGGCGGTTGTCCACCACCCGCCGCCACGGTCCTAGCCCTTTCAGTCCGCTTTCCAGCAAAGCCCGCCCACCATAATCGGCCCGTGCGTCTGCCAGCGTCACGTCATAGCCGCGCCGGCCCAGTTGCAAGGCGCATTCCAACCCCGCTGGACCCGCGCCCACGACAAGACAGGATGTGTCAGTGACCTTGCTGTCGATCACCTCCGGATCCCAGCCGCGCCGCCATTCTTCGCCCATGGTGGGGTTTTGAGTGCAACGGATGGGTACTCCAAAGCCTTCGCAACTGGCGCAGATGTTGCAGCCGATGCATTCGCGTATGTCGTCGACCCGGCCTTCCTTGATCTTCGTGGGCAGATAGGGATCAGCGATGGAAGGGCGCGCGGCCCCGATGAAATCCAGAACGCCGTCGCGCACCAGCTTTGTCATCAGATCGGGGGAGGAATAGCGCCCGACGCCCACCACTGGCTTACCCGTGACCTCTCGCACGAAGCGCATGTAATCGACCTGCGCGCCTTCACCCGGTTCAAAGCGCGAGGACAGCGTGTCATTCGTCCAATCAGAGAGATTGACGTCCCAGAGATCCGGCAGATCAGCCAGCAATTCGACCACCGCGCGGCCCTCTTCGCGCGCTTGCATGCCGTCTTCTCCCAGCCTTTCATCAAGGGCCAGCCGCAGGGCAACCGCGCAGGTGTCGCCCACTTCGTCCTTGGTCTCTTCGAGTAACTCCCGGATAAGCCGTGCGCGGTTTTCAAGAGAGCCGCCATATTCGTCCATCCGCTGGTTGTAACGGGACAGAAGGAAATGTTGCGGCAAGCACATCTCATGGCCTGCATAGACATAGATGATGTCAAACCCCGCCTGTTTGGCGTTGCGTGCGGCCTGCCTGTGCCAGCGGCGCAGGTCCCGGATGTCTTGCTTGTCCATCACGCGTGCCATCTTCGGGTAGCCATCGGCCAATTGCCGTTCGCCCACCGATAGGACTGGCAGGCGGGTGTAGAGGTTGCTCGCCATATGGCCGTTATGGACAAGCTCAATCCCCGCCAGCGATCCTTCGCCATGCACGGCCTCTACCATCAGCGACAGCGCGGGAATATCGCGTTCATCCCACAGCCGCTGTTCTGGATAAGGCGACAGATCGGTGGATGGATGGATTTCGCATTCCTCGGTACAGACCACACCCCAGCCGCCACGCGCCTTGGTGCCCCGCATGGCCGCATGGGCCCCGGGCCGCAGATGGCCCATACCGCAGGCATGGGGCACTTGGTAAAACCGGTTGGGGGAGGTGACCGGACCAACGGCCACAGGCTCGAAAAGGGATGCGTAATGTGACATCGGCCGCGCCTCTTTCTTGCGCGCCCGAGGCGCGGCTTGGCGCGCTGGGCGATTTGGGGTGGAGGTATGGTAAACGATCGTTTACTGTAAACCAGACTACGCAGGTGTTCGTCAAGGGTTTTCGCCTGCAATTGAAGCAAGAGGTCACATGTCAAAGTCCGCCGCAGACAGGCTTGTCGATGGCACCATCCGGTCCATCGCCAAACATGGGTTCGAAGGAACGACCGTGACCAATATCGTCACCGAGGCCGGACTGACCCGCGCCATGATCATGAAAACCTTTGGCAACAAGGAAAACCTGCTGCGGGCTGCGGCGGAACGCTTCGGCGAGATGTATTTCGAAAAGATCGAGCGTTTGACGAAAGCCTCGGGCCCCGACCCTCGGGATATCGTACGCGCGATGGTGCGGGCTGATCTGTGTGCAGAGGTTCTGAACGCGGACACGATCGCGGTTCTGACTGTCCTGCGCGGCCTTGCGCAAAGCGATCCGAAAATTCGCGAGTTCTCATCCACGCGGGATCACCGACTGCGGAATATCTACACCACCGCCATTGCGAATGCGTTGGGCCAATCGGAAAACGACCCATCCCTTGCACAGGATCTTGCAACTGCGACGATTGCCATGCTGGAAGGGTTCTGGGCGGATTACTTCCTTTTCATGGACAGCTTTGACCGTGAGAAAGCCCAAGATCTGATCGGTATGTTGCTTGAGCCGTATTGGGATGCCAGTGAACAGCTTTAACATAGTTCTGCAAAAGAACGATGTCTCGCTACGTTTCTTCGACGCGACTTTCGTAATTGTTTGGGAAAGTGGCAGCCCGTAGGGGAATCGAACCCCTCTTTCCAGGTTGAAAACCTGGCGTCCTAACCGATAGACGAACGGGCCACGTGACCTGGCAATGGTCTAGACCCGCTGATTATGAAAAAGCATGGGCGTGTGCAAGGGGGTTTTTGCAGCATTTTTCGTTTCAACAGGGATAGGGACCCGATCAGGCAGGGCTGGCGTCTTCGAGGCGCAGTTGCACGCTTTGCCGGCCACCCCATGTGTTAATGTCGAGCCGACCGGCCAGATGAAACCGGGCGCCGCCGTGCTCCAGAAGGCGGGGGCCAAGCGGGCCGTCAAAGGCGCCAAAGCATATCGCATCGAGTTGTGGCCCCGTGCCGTCGCCAAAACGCAGTTTGAGGTGGGTTTCACCGACGCGTTTGGCGAATGCGATGGCCATATCGGGGAAAGCGTAGCGGGGGCCGGGGGCGCCCGCGCCGAAGGGACCGGCGGTTTCGATTTGATGAACAACGTCCGGGGTGGCCGCGCCCGGCATCATCAGGCCATCGAGGCGCAAGTCAGCAGGGCCTGCCTCGCCCGCGCCTTGCTTGGCGAGCAGTTCGGACAGGCGGGCCATGGCCGGTTCCAGTTTGTCACGTGCGACGGTAAGGCCTGCGGCCATGCGGTGTCCGCCGCCTTTGATCAGCAGGCCTTCGGTCGCAAGGCGTTGGATGGAGGCCCCCAGATCGACGCCTGAAACGGAACGGCCCGAGCCTTTTCCTTCGTCGCCGTCAAAGCCGATTACCACGGCGGGGCGGTTGGTGTGTTCCTTGAGGCGGCTGGCCACGATGCCCACGACGCCCGGGTGCCAACCATCGGCGGCAGCCCAGATAAGGGGCGCGTCAAGGCTACGGTCTTCGGCCTGGGCAAGGGCGGCATCGCGGACGACCGCTTCGATATCGCGGCGTTCCGTGTTGAGCTGGTCAAGGCGTTCCGAGAGGGCGGCGGCTTCATGTGGGTCGGTGGTGGCCAGAAGGCGCGCGCCCAGATCGGCCTTGCCGATGCGGCCACCTGCATTGACGCGGGGGCCTAGGACAAAACCTAGATGATAGGACGACGGCGCGGTGTCGAGCCGGGCCACATCCGCGAGAGCGGTCAACCCAGGCCGTCGGCGTTCACCCATGACGCGCAGGCCTTGGCGGACGAAAGCGCGGTTGACGCCTTTGAGAGGGGCCACATCTGCCACGGTGGCCAGCGCCACAAGATCGAGCATGGCCATGAGGTCAGGGCCTGTTTCGCCCGCTTCGCGCAGTTGGCGACCCACTTCTACCAGCATCAGAAACACGACGGCGGCCGCACAAAGATGACCCAGATCGGCGCTTTCATCCTGTCGGTTGGGATTCACGATGGAATGGGCGGGGGGCAGCGTTTCGCCGCCCAAATGATGGTCGAGGATGATGACATCCGTTCCAGCGGCAGCGGCGATCGCGTCATGGCTGAGAGTGCCGCAATCGACGCAGATGATCAGATCGTGGCCCGCTGCGAGATCTGACATGGCGGTGGGGTTAGGGCCATAGCCTTCGTCGATGCGGTCGGGAATGTAGAGGGTGCAGGTCAGGCCCATTTGGCGCAGCCAATCAATGAGAAGTGCGGCTGAGCTGCCGCCATCCACGTCGTAATCGGCGAAAACCGCGATGCGGGACCTCGATGTAACCGCTTTGAGGAAGCGGCTCGCGGCCTGTTCCATGTCGCGTAAGCCGCGCGGGTCGGGCAGGAGATCGCGCAGTTTGGGATCGAGATAGCCGTCGACATCCTCGGGCGGGACGCCGAGGCGCGCCAGCGTTTGGCAGAGGGACCGGGGGAGGGTGGTGGATTGGGCCAGTGCCTCCGCCTGTCGGTCGACCTCTGCACCAGGGCCGGTCCAGCGGCGACCGGTGAGTGAGGTCTCCACGTTGAGGAATGCTGAGGTGGGCATGTCGCTCGTCGCTCCCTCCGGGCGCGTCTCGCTTCGGTTACACCGGGTGGCGGCAGGCCATGCGGCGGCGTTCACCGGTTTTGGAGCGCAGCAGCATCGTATCGGTTTCGATGTAGCCCGCGCCCAGCTTGAGACCGTTCACCATGGACCCTTGGGTGACGCCCGTGGCGGCAAAGATCACGTCGGCAGTGACCATTTCATCACGCGAATAGATGCGGTCCAGATCCGAGATGCCTGCTTTTTCCGCGCGACCTCGTTCGTCGTCGTTGCGGAACAGAAGCTGGCCCCAGATCTGGCCGCCCAGACACTTGAGTGCACCAGCAGCCAGCACGCCTTCGGGTGCGCCGCCGGACCCCATATACATGTCGATGCCCGTGCGTTCTGCATCGGAGCAGTGGATGACGCCCGCCACATCGCCGTCGCCGATCAGGTAGACGGATGCGCCAATGGACCGGAGTTCCGCGATGGTCTCTTGATGGCGGGGGCGTTCCAGTAAGCAAACCGTGATGTCAGAGGGTTTGACACCTTTGGCGTTTGCCAACGCTTCGACTCGCTGGGTGGGTGTCATGTCGAGGGAGACCACATCAGCGGGATAACCCGGACCGATGGCCAATTTGTCCATGTAGACATCGGGCGCGTGCAGCATGGTGCCGCGCGGAGCCATGGAAATGACCGTCAACGCATTCGGCATGGCCTTTGCGGTGATGGTGGTACCTTCGAGAGGGTCAAGCGCGATGTCGACGCCGGGGCCATTGCCGGTGCCCACCTCTTCGCCGATGTAAAGCATCGGGGCTTCGTCCCGTTCGCCTTCGCCGATGACAACGACGCCTGCGATGTCGAGCTTGCCCAGTTCTTCGCGCATGGCGTTGACGGCGGCTTGATCGGCGGCTTTTTCATCGCCGCGTCCAATGAGAGGGCGGCAGGCGAGGGCGGCCTGTTCGGCCACACGGGCGAGGCCGAGGGAGAGCAGGGCGTCGTCAAATTGAACGGACATGGGTGTTCCTTTTCGGTGATGGCGCGTCTGTTTAGACGGTTTCGATACGCAGGGCCACGGGCTCTCCGGTGACCACGTCAAGCGCGGTCATGCCGGTGATTGCGGCGTCTAGAGCATCGCGGGTGGTTTTGTGTGTGACAATCAGGATTGGGGCCGCGCCATCGTCGTCATGGCGGTATTGGCGCATGCGGTCGATGGACACGCCCGCATCGCCTAACACCGAGGCCAGTTTCGCCAGCGCGCCGGGCTTGTCTTCCAGCGCGAGGCGCAAGTAGTAAGGCGCCGGCGTTGCGGTTTTGGCGGGTTTTGATTGAGTAAGCGCGGCCGCGGGGACGCCAAAGGTAGAGACGCGGAAGCCCCGCGCGATGTCCATTACATCGCCCATCACCGCGCTGGCTGTGGGGCCTTCACCCGCGCCGGGACCACGCAGGACGACCTGTTCCACTTGATCCCCTTCCAGCACGACCATGTTGGTGCCGCCTTCAAGCTGACCCAGCGGGCTGGTTTCCGGCACAAGGCAGGGGGACATGCGTTGTTCGAGGCCGCGACCCGACATTTGCGCCACACCTAGAAGTTTGATCCGGTAGCCCATATCGGCGGCTTGATGGATGTCATCGATGGTGATGCGTTCAATGCCCTCCAGTTCGACACCCGCAAAACTGACTTGCGTGCCGAAAGCGACAGAAGCCAGCAGCGCCAGTTTGTGGCCTGCGTCAATGCCCCCCACATCGAGGGTTGGGTCCGCCTCCAGATAGCCGAGCGCGTCCGCTTCGGCGAAGACGTCCGCGTAGGGCAGGCCCGCCGATTGCATCCGCGTGAGGATGTAGTTGCAGGTGCCGTTCATCACGCCCATGACGCGGTCCATATCATTGCCGGCCAATCCTTCGGTAAGGGCCTTGATCACCGGGATACCACCTGCAACGGCGGCTTCAAAGCGCAGGATCGCCCCATTGGCTTCGGCCAATTCGGCCAATTCCTGACCGTGATGGGCCAGAAGAGCCTTGTTGGCAGTGACCACATCTTTGCCTGCTTTGAGGGCTGCCTCGACCGAGGCTTTCGCCGGGCCGTCGGAGCCGCCCATCAGTTCGACATAAACATCTACATCATCGCGCGTGGCCAGCGCCACGGGGTCATCCTCCCACGCATATTGGCTAAGGTTTACGCCACGATCCTTGTCGCGACTGCGTGCCGAGATGGCGGAGATATCCACGGCGCGACCTGCGCGGTTGGCCAACAAGTTGGATTTCTGGCGCACGATCTTGACGACGCCAGCGCCCACCGTGCCAAGCCCAGCGATCCCGAGGCGAAGGGGGTCATTCGTGGTGGTCATGGTGGCGCTCCGATCCGCGTAAATTCCTTTGCTCGGCTCTACAACCTTGCGAGAGCCGGTGCAACGCGGGTGTTGGGCGTCAACTAGACTTCTTCGTCGTCGATGGTGATCTCTTGATCCAGACGTTCACGCCCTTCGTCGTCGATCACATTACCGCGAAGGCTGGCTGCGCGGGCGCGAAGGGAATTGGCGCGATTGTCGATCTGTTCGGCATCTTGTTCAAGCGTCGCCACCAGCGGCAAGTCACCGCGAGGCTCCAGAGGATCCGTGGAGGCTTGTGCGCGCAGATCATCAGCGGGCAAAAGCGCGGGATAAGAAGCGCTTTGAACCTCGGGCGATGTGCGCGCGTCCACTTCCGGAAAGGCGGTGCATGCCGACAGGCCTGCTGCGGTTGCGATAATCAAGACGGTGCAGCGCATGACGCATCCTTTGAGCTGGCAGGTTACAACCGTGTTTTGCCATTTATCCCCCCGCCCGTGCAAGCGGGGATTGATTTGGAACCATCTTCGGTAAATGGTTGCGCATGGCACGCACCCAAGGATCCCATTCCGAGATCACTGGCCCGCGCCTTCGCGACGCGGCGAAGGCGCTTTTTGCGCGTTTCGGCTATGCTGCTGTTTCCATGCGGCAAATTGCGGCCGAAGTGGGCGTGCAGGCGGGTGCGCTGTACAACTACATCCCCGACAAGCAGAGCCTTCTTTTCGATCTGATGAAGGATCACATGGATGAGCTGCTCATCGCTTATGACGCCCAGGTGGTTGATGGCAACCCGCTGGAACGTTTGCAGAATTTTGTGAGCTTCCACATTCGCCACCATGCGGACCGGCCCGAGGCGGTGTTTATTGCTTATATGGAGCTGCGCAACCTGACAGAGCCCAATTTTGAGCAGATTGAGGGGTTGCGGCGGGCCTATGAGGCGCGACTTGAAAGCATCCTTTCAGATGGTGTCGAAACCGGCACCTTTCAGGTCAGTGATACGCGGATCGCGGCCATGGCCGTGATTGCTATGCTGACAGGGGTGAACACATGGTTTCGGCAGGGCGGACGCCTCAGCATGGAGGACGTGGAGGCGCTCTATTGGGATATGGTGCGTAAATCCGTTCTTTCGTGATCACACCAGGTTCCTCAAAATTTCTCCTCGCAGCCCGCGCACAAAGCAGGTAACGACGCGCTCATGTCTGATGAGGTGATCACGGAACTCTATGCCTCGCCTTCTCGCCGGTTTTTGGGCGTGGGGATGCTTTTGATTCTTGGGGCGCTCCTAGTCTACACGGGGCTGGCCCATCCACCAGCTGTTTTCGGCTGGCAGGCTTTTTTGCTTGGCATGGGGCTTGTGTGCCTCTGGGTGGCGGAACGGATGCGTCAAGCCACATCGCGCGGGGTGGAGCTGACGGAAGACGGCTTGCGCGGGAGTGACGGGGAAATCATCGCTGCGATGGATGACATCGACTCCGTTGACCGCAGTATTTTCGTGTTCAAACCTTCAAACGGTTTTGTCGTGCGCCTGAAACG
This sequence comes from uncultured Roseovarius sp., assembly GCA_964389425.1. Lineage (GTDB taxonomy): Bacteria > Pseudomonadota > Alphaproteobacteria > Rhodobacterales > Rhodobacteraceae > Roseovarius. Next base: position 13,805 of record CAYMEC010000003.1, on the reverse strand, counting down.
GTCGGGGTCCGCGCGCTGGATGCCGGGCCTGTGGTGGCGCATGGGAAAGCGCATTGGAATTGGTGGGGTCACACCCGGCGGCGCGGGCAAGATCATGGCTGATATGCTGGGTGCGATGTTGCTCAAGCGAGACAACGGGGAAGACGGGCCGTTTTAACGACCCGCCTTTGATCAAAACACCGGCAGCTTTGGGCGCGTGGCCCAATCAGTTTTCGAAGGTCAGCTGCGGGGCAAAACGGATGGATGTGAACACGCGCGTGTTCATGACCATCTGATCGGAAAATCCTACGTCAAAGATCGTGCGATACTGCGCCTGACTTTCCACCAGTATCACCTGTTCACCATCATCAAGAATGGGCAGGATATCATGATCGTCGCGGACCTGAGCGTCAGTCAGTGGCGAAAGAGTATTCGGGCCACGTACCTCGGACCAGACCACCCCGTATTCGTCATCGCCCGCATCATAATCGAGGATGGAGACGCGGATCGCGTTGTCGCCGTAATCATCCGCGATTTCGTCAAACAGCACTTTAACGTTGTCAATATAGACATCGTTGATCACCGCCTGTTCGCGCGACAGCATGTCTGCAATCGTGTAAGTGGCTTTGTCCCGCGTACTTTGGAACCGGTGCAGTTCGAAGAATTCGAACATGGCTGCGAGGCCCATGAACATCATCGGCAAGGTCAAAACGGTCTCCACCATGATGGTGCCGCGCGTGTCTTCGGCGAAGTCGCGAAGGTAGGATTTGATCAGTGGCCAGTAGGTCATATCAAAGAGGCTCCTGCACAAAGGCACTTGTCACGATGACAGAGGCTTCGCCGTTTGCGTCCGTGTCCAGCGCGCTGCCAAGGAAAGCATCGGGAAAGATCGGTTCGTATTTCAGGCATGCACGAAGCAGCATCAATTCGTTTTGCAGACCAGGGGTCCATTCGCGAACGGGTTTGGTCGGCTCGGCGCTGTCGGTGCAGTCCGCAGACGTGTCCAGAGAGGCAAAGGACCGGATATCGGCAGAGCGCATTTCCAGCTGCAATTTGTTCTGGCAATCCAGAAGCATCAGCGAATTGGCGCAGATCATGTCCTTGATATCGTCATGTTGCGGCGCGGTGCCCGTGCCCAGACGCACCTCCCGAACGGCGATATCAAGACCGCGTTCCAGAAGCGTGTGGCGCAGCGTAATCAGGCCCAGTTCCACACCCATCACCATGATCGTGATGTAGATTGGCATCACCAGGATGAATTCCACCGAAGCCGAACCGCCTTCGTCGCGGGCAAAGTTGTGGATATGGGTGCGCAGACCCGTGATCGCAGATCTTTTGATCATTGTGTCAACCTCAGGTTTTTCACGTTTGACGCGATCGAGTTGAACGCGGCGCTGATATTGTCACCGTCGGTGGGGTAATAGTGATTGAGGCTTGATGCGCAGTTTTCGAGTTGCGTTTCGGCATTGCCGTTCGCCGTGATGTCATAGCCGATGGTGTAAACGACCACGCCTTCGTTCTTGGTGGCAGAACAGATGGACTGCATGCGGGTGTCTTTCGTACCGCCGCCCTCACGCTGGCCGCCCACATAGTCGTTCCAAGGACGCCAATCGCCGGTCGTGTGACCGTACCAGTTCGGTGTCATCAGGCCCCAGGCCTCTTCCCAATCCAGACGTTCATCAGACACGAAAGCAGGATGATCCTGGAAGTCCTCATATACGTCATCTTCAATCCATGTGGGCGTGCCGCCATTGGGCGTACCTGTGCTCACGTCATCGGGGCTGTCTTGCTCATTGAAAGGCTCGGTGTCGATCGGGCCTGTCCCTTCGATGTCGAGATATTCACCATCGTCATACAGGTAGTATGCCGAGAATTGTTCACCGGTCGCAGTGTATTCGCAATTCCAGTCGGACTGGCTGCACTTGGATTGGTCATCCGAGTACTCTGTACCCGCCGTCAACTCACGCCATGCATAGTCGAATTCCATTTCCTGCCATGTCAGGCGATAGAGGTCGGAATCCGGGCCGCGATACGCGCTGTTGTCGTTGAAATAGTAGGAGGTCGTGTTGCGACCGTCCGCCATAAGCACGATGATCTTAAGCGTTTCAGGTTCGGCATACTGAGCGGGGATGCTCGTAAGGGCCGCGTCAACGACGCCTTTCCCTTGCAGACTACTTGCTACGCTCTGGAAATCCGGGTCGAGCATCGCGGCGCCCCACTTCATCCCGATATGCGCTGACGTGTTGCCATCTGCTGTCAAACCGTTGATGTGTGAATGCAGATCGGCTTCGCTTGTTGAGAATGGCAAAATCACAGCGTTCGCGTCGGCAAAGCAGGACCGCCAGCTTCTGTTGAAGTCGTTGAATGACCCATAGATGGAAGTGTAGATCTGCTGATCGTAAGTCGAGCTTGGGTCGATGTTCGGGCTGTTGTAATCGGAAGATCCAAACCGCAGACACGTCGAGTAATCATGCGTCTTGGCGACGGTCAGCTCTTCGAAGACATCTGGGCCCGGCGTCACGGTCCACGCGAATGGAACGACGGAAATGAAAGTGTCGCCCGGGTCGGATTGACCCAAAATGGTCGTAACGAAAGAGTTTGCGGCTGTCTTCAAATTGGCCAGCTTCGTGCCGCGCATGGAGCCCGAAACGTCAAGCACAAGCGACACTTCGAGTTTCGGCGTTGCAACCTCGGCCTGGGCCGCGGCATTTGCATTCAACGCGTCGACGCCCGTCAATTTCAGCAGGTAGGTATCGATATCCATCGACGCTTCTGCAAACACTCTGGATGCGTTCAGCGAGGTCTCAATGTCGGCATCTTCCCCGTCGAGGTCGATCTCGTGGAGGAACTGGGACATGTCATTCTTGGCGAAATAGTCTTCAACGATGTTGGCCACACCTTGTGCATCGGTGCCCTGAGGTGCCCCCGCGCCTGCGAGCACGGCAGAATCAAGCGTGGATTGAAGGTGCGTGCGCTCCATTTCCTGGCGCATCGTGTCGATGCCCAGACCCGCGATCAGCAGGAGCATGAATGTTGTGTAAAAACTCAGCAGGCCGCTGGCACCATCTTCGTCACGCCCAAAAGCGGACAGACGGCGCATCGCGGTCGAATTCATAGAAGATGAGCGCTTGTCACGGGCTTGCTTCATGCACGCGTTCGTCGTGTTGTCCCAATCGTTACTCATTGCGTTTCCCTCAACTTAACCACGGAATCGTCGCGGTTATCGGCTCGAGAGGTATCGTTTAGGAACGAGGCATAATTATGGCAAAACTTGGCATAAACGCATGATTTAAAACAATTAATTTGGACAATTCTCTGAAAATCCGCTGATCGTTTCCAATGCGTGTTCAATCGCGGTTCGATTCGGTCACACCTGTGTTGCATGTCCGTGTTTTCACAACGCTGGACAAAGCCTGACTAAGTGACGACCATGGAGAAAAAAAGGCCATGCGATTCAACGCAGGGGCGTAACGACCAAGGGAGAGAGAAAGAGACATGACCACCAATTCAAAAGAGCCGAGCTTCCGCGAAAGCGTGGATCTGATGTTCAACCGTGCCGTGGCACTGATGGATCTGCCGCCCGGGTTGGAGGAAAAGATACGCGTTTGCAACGCGACCTATACGGTACGGTTTGGTGTGCGTTTGCGTGGTCAGCTTCAGACATTTACTGGCTACCGCTCTGTCCATTCGGAACACATGGAGCCGGTGAAAGGCGGGATCCGCTACGCCATGGCCGTCAATCAGGACGAGGTAGAGGCGCTTGCAGCGCTGATGACCTATAAGTGCGCGGTGGTGGAGGTGCCTTTTGGTGGTTCCAAGGGGGGCCTTCGGATCGACCCCCGCGAATGGGATGAAGACGAACTCGAGCTCATCACACGCCGCTTTACCTACGAACTGACCAAGCGGGACCTGATCAATCCTGCGCAAAATGTGCCTGCGCCCGACATGGGCACCGGCGAGCGGGAAATGGCCTGGATGGCCGATCAGTACCGCCGCATGAACACGACGGACATCAACTCCCGCGCCTGTGTGACCGGTAAGCCGGTGAATGCGGGCGGCATACAGGGCCGTACGGAGGCCACAGGCCGTGGCGTGCAATACGCGTTGCAGGAGTTCTTCCGAAATCCCGAGGACATGAAGAAAGCGGGGCTTAAGGGAAGCCTCGACGGGAAAAGGGTTATCGTGCAGGGCTTGGGCAACGTGGGCTATCACGGTGCGAAGTTCTTGCAGGAAGAAGACGGTTGCAAGGTGATCGCGATCATCGAACGCGACGGGGGGCTGTATGATGAAAACGGTCTCGACGTCGAAGATGTGCGCAACTGGATTGCCAAGCATAATGGTGTCGACGGATACCCATCCGGTAAATACGTCAAGGATGGTGCAAAGTATCTGGAAGAAGATTGCGATATCCTGATCCCGGCTGCCTTGGAAGGGGTGATCCACCTCGGCAATGCCGCCAACATCAAGGCCAACCTTATCATTGAGGCCGCCAACGGCCCGGTCACCGCCGGTGCAGACGCGATCTTGCGGGACAAGGGTGTGGTGATCATTCCGGATATGTATGCAAACGCAGGCGGTGTGACGGTATCCTATTTTGAGTGGGTCAAGAACCTCAGCCACATTCGGTTTGGCCGCTTGCAGCGTCGTCAGGAAGAGACACGTCACCAGTTGCTGCTGGATGAGTTGGAGCGCATCAGCAAAGACAACTCGATCAACTGGACACTGACGCCGAGTTTCAAGGATCGCTACCTCAGAGGTGCCGGTGAACTGGAACTGGTGCGGTCCGGTCTCGATGACACGATGCGGTCCGCCTATCAGGAAATTTCCAGTACATGGCACGAACGCGACGATGTCCATGACCTGCGCACGGCGGCTTACCTAGTGGCAATCAACAAGGTGGTGAGCAGCTACAATTCGCTTGGTCTTTGATCGCGGATTGATCCGCGGCACGGGATCGGCGTTTTCGCCCATTGCAATCAGCGCCAAAGGATGGTGACACTTCCCGCGAAAGCGGGAGGTGCCAAATGGGCTTTTCGGGATTTCGCATCCTCAAAGAAGGTCTGACCGGGAACAAGGGCTGGGGCGCGCATTGGAAAGATGCGACGCCCAAGGACGCCTATGATGTGGTGATCATCGGCGGCGGCGGGCACGGGTTGTCAACCGCCTATTATCTGGCCAAGACCCACGGTGTCCGGAATATCGCCGTGCTGGAGAAGGGCTACCTCGGCGGCGGCAATGTGGGGCGCAATACCACCATCGTGCGCGCGAACTACATGATGCCTGGAAATTCCGAGTTCTACTCTCATTCTCTGAAGCTGTGGGAGGGGTTGGAGCAGGACCTCAACTACAATGTCATGCTGTCCCAGCGAGGGCAGATTGTTTTGCATCATTCGGACGGGCAGCGTGATGCTGCGATCCGGCGAGGCAACGCGATGATCAATCAGGGCGACGATGCGGAGTTGCTGTCGGTGCCGCAGTTGAAGAAGCTGGCGCCCTATCTGGACTACAGGCAAGCCCGCTTTCCGATCTATGGCGGTGTCTTGCAGCGCCGAGCAGGCACGGCGCGACATGACGCGGTGGCCTGGGGATATGCTCGGGGGGCCAGTCAACATGGCGTCGATCTCATTCAGAATTGCGAGGTGACGGGGATCGATACGCAGGGCGGTCGCGTCACGGGCGTGCAGACAACGCGGGGGGCGATCATGGCCAGGAAAGTAGCGATTATCGTGGCGGGGCGCAGTTCCAAAGTCGCGGCGATGGCCGGGATGCGCCTGCCGATTGAAAGCCACGTTTTGCAGGCGTTCGTGACAGAAGGGTTGAAGCCCTGCGTGGATCACGTGATCAGCTTCGGGATGGGGCATTTCTATATCAGCCAGTCGGACAAGGGCGGGTTGGTCTTTGGCGGCAACATTGATTTCTACCCGTCCTACGCCGCACGGGGAAACCTGCCGATGGCCGAACATGTGACCGAAGCGGCGATGGCCTTGATGCCTGCGATTGGAAAGGCCCGCATGCTGCGCAGTTGGGGCGGGATCATGGATATGTCGCCCGATGGCTCGCCCATCATTGATCGCACCCATATCGACGGACTATTCGTGAATTGCGGCTGGTGCTATGGCGGGTTCAAGGCGGTGCCCGGATCAGGCCATGTGATGGCGCATCTGATGGCGACAGGCGAGCCTCATGAGGCTGGTGCCAAGTTCCGGCTGGATCGGTTCCGCACCGGGTTTGGGTTGATGGATGAAGAAGGCACGGGCAGTCAGCATAATCTGCACTAGGCTGCGACAACGAGGTCGGGACGTGAGTAATTTTGGCAAGATGGATCGGGGGCGCGCGTGAGGCTCAACTGCCCCAATTGCGGATGGCGGGACATCCGGGAATTTACATTCATGGGTGCGGCCACGTTGATGGACCGGCCCGAGTCAGGTGCGCCTTTAGAGGTTTGGGATGACTATTTGCATCTGCGCGACAACCCCGACGGGGTGAGCCGGGAGCTATGGCATCACACGATGGGCTGTGGTGCCGTGCTGGTCGTGACGCGAAATACTCTGACTCATGAAGTGATCTCCTGCGAGCTGGCAGAGGAACTGGCGTCATGAGACTCGACGGCGAAGGTCTGATTGATCGTGGCAAACCAGTGTCGTTTCGTTTTGATGGCGTAACTTATCGAGGGTTTGAAGGGGATACGCTGGCCTCGGCTCTTTTGGCCAATGACATCCGATTTGTGGGCCGCTCCTTCAAGTATCATCGCCCGCGCGGCATCCTGAGCGCGGGGAGCGAGGAGCCAAATGCGCTTGTGACGATTGGGAAGGGTCGTGGCCAAGAGCCCAATCAGCGCGCGACCATGGTCGAGTTGAGCCGCGGGTTGGAAGCCTTTAGCCAGAACGCATGGCCGTCGCTCGGGTTCGATGTGATGGCCATTAATGATCTGGCCGCACCGTTTTTGGGCGCGGGATTTTATTACAAGACCTTCATGTGGCCGAAAAATTTTTGGGAGCGGGTGTATGAGCCAATCATTCGCCGGGCCGCTGGGCTGGGCGCGCTTTATCTGGAGGCAGACAACGATCGCTATGAAAAGGCGTGGGCTCATTGCGATCTTTTGGTGATCGGTGCTGGGCCTGCGGGTTTGATGACCGCGCTCACCGCAGCGCGGGCCGGAGCGGATGTGATTGTCGCGGAAGAAGACAGGGTTCCCGGCGGGCGGCTCAATGCAGAAACCATTGAAGTCGACGGGCTGCCGGGGCGCAAATGGGCGGCAGAAGTGATCGCGGACCTCAGCGCGATGGACAATGTCCGGATCATGACCCGCTGCACCGTGACCGGTGCCTACGATGGCGGCACCTTTGGCGCTTTGGAACGTTCGGAACCTGAGGTGGCCGCGCGTTCCGGTGCCCCGAAAGAGTGTTTCTGGCGTATTGTGACCAAACGCGCGGTGTTGGCGGCGGGCGCTTTGGAGCGCCCCATAGCATTTGCCAATAACGATCGCCCAGGGATCATGACGGCGGGCGCGGTGCGCGCCTATCTTAACCGTTGGTGTGTTTCCCCTGGGCGATCTGTGGCGGTGTTCGGCAACAACTCTGACGCCCATCGCACTGCTGCCGATCTGATAGAGGCTGGCGTGCATGTGAGCGCGCTTATCGATGCCCGCGCTGAGGCGACATGTGATCTGGATGCTCCATTCTATGCGGGCGCGCAGGTTGTGAATTCCTCTGGTCGCAAGGGGCTGGAAGAAGTGACCGTCGAAACATCTGGGGGCCGAGAGCAGATAAAGGCGGAATGCCTTGCCGTGTCCGGAGGTTGGAACCCGTCGGTACATCTGACCTGCCATATGAACGGACGTCCGAAATGGGACGCGCATATCGCGAGTTTCGTTCCAACGCCCGGTTCTGTCCCGGGATTGGTCGTTGCAGGCTCTGCGTCAGGTGTCATGGAAACAGGGCCGTGCCTGCAAAGCGGGGTGGATGTGGCCAGTGAAGTGCTTGCTGATCTTGGGTTGAAAGCGCCAAAGATGGAGGTGCCGCGTGCATCAGACAGTACGTACGACATCACACCGCTGTGGATGGTTCCAGGGAAAGGACGCGCGTGGCTCGATTTCCAGAATGACGTGACGGTCAAGGATGTGAAGCAAGCTGCGGCCGAGAATTTCCGCTCGGTCGAACATATGAAGCGCTACACGACCCAAGGCATGGCCACCGATCAGGGGAAAAGCTCGAACGTGCAGGCGCTGGCAGTGCTGTCGGATGCGACGGGACGGGGCATTCCGGAGACCGGCACGACCACGTTCCGCCCACCTTACGTGCCGGTCGCGATCGCAGCCATGGGCGCTGGCGGGCAGGGCAAAGGGTTTGCGCCCGAACGCAAGCTCACCTCCCATGTTGCGACCAAAGCGCGAGGCGCGCCAATGATCGAGGCGGGATTGTGGTATCGGCCCAGCTATTTCCCGCGCGCGGGAGAGCGGACTTGGCGTCAGGCTTGCGACCGTGAAGTGCAGACAGTGCGGGAAGCCGTTGGGATTTGCGATGTCTCTACCCTTGGAAAGATCGATATCCAGGGTCCGGACGCGGGAGAATTTCTTGATTTCGTCTACACCAACATGTTTTCGACGCTGAAGGTTGGGCGCGTGCGATATGGTCTGATGCTGCGCGAGGACGGGCATGTCATGGATGATGGCACCACTGCGCGGCTGGGTGAGACGCATTATCTGATGACTACAACCACCGCCGCGGCGGGGCAAGTGATGGGGCATTTGGACTACGTGCATCAATGCCTCCGTCCGGGTTTGGATGTTCGGTTTGTGTCGGTGACCGAGCAATGGGCGCAGTTTGCCGTGGCCGGCCCCACTTCGCGCGACCTGCTGAATGATCTGTTGGATATGCCCATTGATGACGACTGCTTCCCGTTCATGGGGTGTGGCGACGTGACCATCGGCGGCGTTACCGCACGGCTCTTCCGGATTTCGTTTTCGGGTGAGCATGCCTATGAGATTGCCGTGCCTGCACGATATGGCGCCGCGCTTTTCGATGCGTTGGTTGGTCGGGCCGAGGCGATGGGAGGTTGCGCCTACGGCATGGAGGCGCTCGACGTGATGCGTGTCGAGAAAGGTTTCATCACTCATTCCGAAATCCACGGTCGTGTCACCGCCTTCGATATCAGGATGGAACGGATGGTCAGCCCGAAAAAAGACTGCATCGGCAAAGCGATGGCCGCGCGTCCGGGGCTGGTGGGGGAGGACCGCGAACAACTGGTCGGATTGAAACCAGTGGGGCCCGTGAAGGAAATCGTGTCAGGCGCACATATTTTCACGCAAGGCGATGAGATCACGCGGGTGAATGATCAGGGCTATGTGACGTCTGTCGCTTATTCTCCGACCTTTGGGCATGTGATCGGTCTGGGGTTTCTTAAAGGTGGTCGCGCGAGGATCGGGGAAACGGTGCGCGTCGTCGATCACATGAAATCGTCGCGCACGCTCTGTGTGGTCCAAGACCCTGTGCAGTTTGACCCGGAAGGAGAGCGTACTCGTGGTTGAGCTAAAGGCACGGAGCCCGTTGGATGGCATAGCGTCGGTTGAGATCGGCAAGGTTCGATTGAGCGAGGTCGATCTGGGCATTTTAACAAGCCTTGCGCCCTTCAAGGGTAAGGATGCGGCGCTGTCAAAAGTGTTGAAGGCGGCGCATGGTATGGCGCTGCCGGGTGCCGGGCGGGCCAATGGCAAAGAAGGCGCGCGTGCCATTTGGTTTGGCCACCGAATGGCCCTTTTGGCAGGCCCTCTGCCGGATAGGAAGCTGGGACAGCACGCAGCGCTCAGTGATCAGACAGATGCGTGGGTATCTGTGCGGCTTGATGGTGCGGATGCGACCGCCGTTCTGGCGCGGCTCACACCCTTGGACCTGCGCATCGAAAGTTTCAAACGGGGGCATACGGCGCGGACGGAATTGCAACATATGGCCGTCTCAATCACCCGCCTCTCCGAGACAGGATTTCTGATACTTGCCTTTCGCAGTATGGCGGAGACGTTTCGCCATGATCTGGAAGAGGCGATGCGCGGGGTCGCGGCCCGCCATGGCGCCTGATTGATCGGCAACGTGAGACATCTTCGCCCACATGCACATGCGGTTTGCCGAACGCTTTCAGCCTCGCCGCGCTCATATTCGTCCCGTGTTTCATCTTTTCAGAAATACTAAGGAATGGCGTGTGCTGAGCGGTTGATTGTCGCGCCCGAGAAAGTCAGTCAACCAAACCCTGTCGAGCCCTCTTGGCCCAGGCTGTGCTTTACCCCATATTTGACGTTATGAGTCTGCCCCCCGGTTTCCTTGACGAGTTGCGCACTCGGACCTCGCTCACGCAAGTGGTGGGGCGCAAGGTGATGTGGGATGCGCGCAAGTCGAACCAGGGCAAGGGCGATATGTGGGCGCCATGCCCGTTTCATCAGGAAAAGACCGCCAGTTTCCACGTGGATGACCGTAAGGGCTATTACTATTGCTTTGGGTGTCACGCGAAAGGGGATGCCATCTCTTTCGTGCGGGAAACCGAGAACGTCGATTTCATGGAGGCGGTAAAGATCCTGGCGCAAGAGGCTGGGATGCAAGTGCCGGAACGTGATCCGCAAGCCCAGCAGAAGGCTGACCGACGCCAACAGTTGATCGATGTCATGGAAATGGCGGCGCGGCATTTTGCGATGCAACTGAAAACTGGAGCAGGTGCCGCGGCAAGAGAGTATCTGGAGCGGCGGGGACTGAAGGAGGAAGCCTTGGAGCGCTGGGGGATCGGGTTCGCGCCGGACGCCTGGCAGGGGCTGTGGGATCATCTGGCGGGCAAGGGCGTCGAGGCGCAGATGATCCTTGATTGCGGTTTGGCAAAACCAAGCCAGAAGGGCGGCAGGCCCTATGATACGTTCCGGGGTCGCATCATGTTCCCGATCCGCGATCCGAGGGGCCGCTGCATTGCCTTCGGTGGCCGCGCGATGGATCCCAATGACAACGCGAAGTACCTGAATTCCCCGGAAACCGAGCTTTTTGACAAGTCTCGCACGCTCTACAATCACGGCCCCGCGCGCGAAGCCGCAGGGAAGGGCAAGGCGCTGGTTGTGGCCGAGGGCTACATGGATGTGATCGCGCTGAGCGAGGCTGGGTTCGGTGCGGCCGTTGCCCCGCTGGGAACAGCGGTGACGGAACATCAGTTGCAGATGCTTTGGCGCGTGGCCGATGAGCCGATCATTGCGCTTGATGGGGATACGGCGGGCCTGCGCGCGGCCAACCGGGTGATTGATCTTGCCCTTCCGATGCTGGAAGCGGGGAAATCCCTGCGATTTGCACGGATGCCGGAAGGACAAGACCCCGATGATCTGTTGCGCGCGAGCGGGCCACAGGCGGTGCAGGCGCTGCTGGACGCTGCGTCGCCCATGGTGCAGCTGCTTTGGGAACGCGAAACCGAAGGGCGCAATTTTGACAGCCCGGAGCGGCGTGCCGCGCTTGATAAGGCGTTGCGCGACAAGATCTCCGACATCAAGGATCCGAGCATCCGCCATCACTATGGTCAGGCAATCAAGGATTTGCGGTGGGAGCTGTTCCGGGCGCCCAGCACGCGGGGCCAGTCACCCGGGCCGCAGCGTGGACCCCGTCGTGGTTTGGCGAAGGAGCCGGTGCGCGCTACCACACGGTCGTCCATGCTGGCGGCGGCCCAAGGCGAGGTGGAAACGGAACTTCGTGAGGCAGTGATCTTCGCCGTTGTGCTGCGCTTTCCTGATCTCTTCCCCGAATTTGAAGCACAGATTGAGAATATGGTCTGCTCCACGCCCGATCATGGGACGTGGCAAGGCGTGATCTTGCGCCATGCGGGGCTTGGGGCGGACACGCTGGAATACCACATTGAGCAGACAATGGGCGCGCATGCGGTTGAAAGCCTCTTCGCGCGCCCCCATGTGGCGTTGATACCGGCCATCCGCCGCGCGCGGACGAGTGACGATACGGACCCGGTTCAAATTGAAATGGCGCGGCAGACACTCAAGGAGGAACTGGCCAAGCTGGATGCGGCCCACGGTCTGAGATCTGAAATCTCAGAGGCCGCCGAAGATATTGAAGGAATTGCCGACGAGACCGTGACCTACAGACTGTCAGAAGCCACGGCCGCGCAGCACCAAGCCCAACGATCTTTGCAGGAAGATCAGACGGAATACGAAATTGGCCCCAACGGGGCAGCAATGAGCCGGGCGGAGAAGGATGCCTTTGACCGCTTGCTTGAAAATATTGGAATGCCGAAAGGGTCCGATCCGTGATTGCCTGTTAATCCATTAACGTTAAAGTTGTGATGGCACGGAAGGCACGAATCGGTAGAAAAACAAGGGACAAGGGTTTGCGAATCACGTAATCGCGCTAATGATTCGGAGTAACGGGCGAATCATTCGAATCGCTATCAGGTTTGCACACCCAGAGATGCATCAGGAGCACTCCATGGCCGCCAAAGACAACGACGACCAGAAGACCGAAGACCAAGACGCTGAAATCTCCCTCGATCTGAGCCAGGCTGCAGTCAAGAAGATGATCGCCGAAGCGCGGGAACGTGGTTTCATCACCTACGATCAACTCAATCGCGTGCTACCGCCGGATCAGGTGAATTCCGAACAGATCGAAGACGTGATGTCGATGCTGTCCGAGATGGGCATTAACATCATCGAAGAAGAAGACGCTGAAGAAGAAGAGCAGAAGTCGACCGCTGTGGCCGAGATTGGCCGCAAGGGTGAGATCACTCTTGGGTCCGGCAAGGAAGAAAAGCTGGATCGAACGGATGATCCGGTGCGCATGTACCTTCGCGAAATGGGCTCGGTTGAATTGCTGAGCCGTGAAGGCGAGATTGCGATTGCCAAGCGCATTGAGGCCGGGCGCAACACGATGATCGCTGGGCTGTGCGAAAGCCCGCTGACATTCCAGGCTATCACGATCTGGCGGGACGAACTTCTGGGTGAAGATATCCTGCTGCGCGACGTGATCGATCTGGAGACCACGTTCTCCGGCCAGATGGGTGAGGATGGCGAAGAGGGTGAGGGGATGGTGGATGCCGCCAATATCTCAACGGCTCCGTCGTCCGGAGCGGCCTCCGGCCAAGCCAAGGGTGAGCCCAAGCAGGAGCTTGACGCCGATGGCAATCCGATTGCCAACGATGATGATGACGACGATGACGAGCAGGCAAACATGAGCCTTGCCGCCATGGAAAGCGCGTTGAAGCCGCGCGTTCTCGAAACACTGGATCGCATCGCGGAAGACTACGAAAAACTCTCTGAGATGCAGGACAGCCGGATTTCCGCAACGTTGAACGAGGACGGGTCGTTTTCCAAGAAGCAGGAAGAAAAATATCAGCAGCTTCGGTCCGAGATCGTTGAACTTGTGAACTCGCTGCACCTTCACAACAACCGCATCGAGGCACTGATCGACCAGCTTTACGGCATCAACCGTCGCATCATGCAGATCGACAGCGCGATGGTGAAGCTGGCTGACCAGGCGCGGATCAACCGCAAGGAATTCATCGAGGAATATCGCGGGCGGGAACTGGATCCCAACTGGTTGGATGACATGGCGCAGAAATCGGGCCGTGGCTGGCAGATGTTCATGGAACGCTCCCCCGAGAAGGTGATGGAGCTGCGCGCGGACATGGCGCAGGTGGGGCAGTATGTGGGCCTCGACATCCCTGAATTCCGCCGCATCGTGAGCCAAGTCCAGAAAGGCGAGAAAGAGGCCAGAACGGCAAAGAAGGAGATGGTGGAGGCGAACCTCCGTCTCGTAATTTCCATCGCCAAGAAATACACGAACCGCGGGTTGCAGTTTCTTGACCTCATT
>CAYMEC010000002.1:100241-110738 GCA_964389425.1 uncultured Roseovarius sp. | reverse complement strand
GCCCCGCCCAGTTCCACCTGCAACTTCGCCACGTCGACGGATTTGTGCATCTTGCCATGGACCCGGTGGCGCATGCCGTGAGCCTTGGCATAGTCGCCCATCTTCTTGATGTTGCGCTCCAGCGCATCCAGATCGAGCACGAGGGCAGGCGTCTGAATATCGGCCTCATCCATCCCCGGCAGCGCGGGCACGTCATAGCCCACTTCAAGTTCACTATATTGGGTCAGATCTTTCATTGTGTAGTCCTCCTCAAAGCGTCCAAGGCAGGCGGTCAAGGTCAACATTGCCGCCGGTTACGATCACGCCGACGCGCTTGCCGGCAAAATAGTCAGGGTTCTTCAGAATGCAGGCCAGCGGCACAGCGCAGGAGGCCTCCATCACGATCCGCAAATGCTTCCACGTCAGTTTCATCGCCTCGATGATCTCTTCTTCCGAGGCGGTGAAAATCTCCGTCACGTGGTTTGATACGAAATGCCATGTCCGTTCCTTCAGCGGCACAAGAAGCCCGTCTGCAATGGTCTTGGGCGCGTCATCTGCAATGATGTAGCCGGCCTTGAAGCTGCGATACGCGTCATCGGCCTGTTCGGGTTCCGCGGCGATGATCTGCACCTCGGGTGCCAGCGTGGACAGCGTCAGACAGGTGCCCGAAATCATGCCACCACCCCCAATGGGCGCGACCATCATATCAAGGCCATCGGTCTGTTCCATGAATTCCTTCGAACAGGTCCCCTGCCCTGCGATCACGCGCGGGTCATTGTAGGGATGCACGAAATCACCGCCTGTTGCGGCTTGCACTTCCGCAAAGGTCGCCTCCCGGCTGGTCGTCGAAGGTTCACACTCGGTGATGATGCCCCCGTAGCGGCGCACCGTATCCTTCTTGGCTTGCGGCGCGGTGCGCGGCATGACCACGTTGCACGGGATGCCGCGCCGATTGGCGGCGTAGCTGAGACAAGACGCGTGGTTGCCAGACGAATGCGTCGCGACACCCAGCTTGGCCTGTTCTTCATCCAGACCGAAGACCGCGTTGGTCGCCCCGCGCACCTTGAACGCGCCCGGTTCCTGAAAATTCTCGCATTTGAAGAACAGCTGCGCGCCCGTAAGGCCGTTCAGATGATCCGAGGTCATCACTGGTGTGCGTCGGATATGCGGTTTGATCCGCTCATGCGCCTCCAGCATGTCGTCATAGGTGGGGATATCGAGTGTCATGTCCTTCATTCTGCCGCCTCCAGAAACTGTTCAGACTTTCCCAGCCGGTACACATCCTGTGCCGCCACAACGCCCGCGCCGCGCGGGATATCGAGGCCCAGATCGGCCATCACCATCTCTGCTGTCGCAAGTCCGCTCAGCGCCATGGCCTCCGTCAGGCTGCCGAGATGGCCGATGCGGAACACGCGCCCTGCAACATCGCCCAGACCCGCGCCGAAAGACATGCCATAGGCTGTCTCGGCATGGGCCACGATGCGCCCGGCATCAAACCCCTCCGGCGTGCGAATGGCCGTTACCGTGTTGGAACAGAGATCTGGCGAGGTCGCACAAATCTCAAGGCCCCAAGCCCGCACAGCCGCGCGTACACCTTCCGCCATGCGGGCGTGCCGGGCGAAAACGTTCTCCAGCCCTTCCTTCAGCAGCATCTCGCAGGCTTCATTGAGCCCGTTCAGCAGACCGTAGGACGGCGTGTAAGGATACCCGCCCCCCGCCGTGGCCGCCGCCATATCCTGAATATTGAAATACCCGCGCGGCAGACCTGCGGTTTCCGTGGCCGCCATGGCCTTGTCCGAGAACGCCGCAATCCCGAGCCCTGCCGGCAGCATGAAGCCTTTCTGGGAGCCGGTTACAGCGACGTCCACGCCCCATTCGTCAAACCGGAAGTCGATACAGCCGATGGAACTCACCCCATCCACGAACAAAAGCGCCGGGTGGTTCGCACGGCTGAGCGCCGCGCGCACGGCGGCGATATCGGACGTCACGCCTGTCGCCGTTTCGTTGTGCGTGGCAAGAACCGCCTTGATCTTGTGATCGGTATCCGCCGCCAGCTGCGCCGCAGCCCAATCCGCCGGGAAGCCATCGCCCCACGCGACTTCGGTCATCACGACGTTCAACCCGAAATCGCGGCACATCTTGATCCACTTGTGGCTGAACATCCCGTTGCGCACAGCCAGAACCGTATCACCGGGAGAAAGCGTGTTGGCGATCGCCGTCTCCCATCCGCCGGTGCCGGTGGAGGGGAAAATGAAGACGTGCGCGTCGGCCGACTTTATCACCGCCTGCACACCCGTGCGGGCAGAGGCCAAAAGCACAGGGAAAGCAGAGGAGCGGTGATCGATGGTCGGCAGATCACAGGCCCGGCGCAACGCTTCGGGAATGTTCGTGGGGCCGGGAATGAAGACCGGGTTTTGCAAACTCATCTGAAGACTCATCGGACTTGCTCCTCCTTCAAGCTGAGGGTTTTTTACGCAGGCTTGCTGCGCATCACAATTTTTTTGAAATTTTTTTTCAAAAATCGACCGACAGGGAAAAATTCAGCATTTACAGACGACTATATTTTTTCATATGGTGAAATAGATTTTTGAAAAATGAAAAAAGATCGTGAAAATGGCCGATTCCCCTCCAAGACGCAGCCGCGGACGACCCAAAGCCTGGGCAGACAAATCAGAGCAGAACACCATCAAATCGCTCGACCGGGCCATGGATGTTCTGGAACATCTGTCCTCCCAATCCGGCGCGACGCTGTCGGAACTGGCTGATGATCTGAACCAGTCTCCAGCCACCGTTTACCGCGTGCTTGTCACGCTGGAAGGGCGCGGTATGGCGGAATTCGACGCCGAAAACCAACTTTGGTATGTGGGCAGTCAGGCCTTCGTCATTGGCGCGCGCTATCTGCGGCGCACCTCTCTGGTGGACCGCGCCACCCCCATCCTGCATCAGCTTATGTCCCGCACCGGGGAAACCGCCAACTTGGGCGTCCCGCGTGGGCGCGACGTGGTCTTCGTCGCGCAGTCGGAATGCCACCATTCCATCCGCGCCTTCTTTCCCCATGGGTCGGCCTCCCCCATGCATGCCTCGGGGATCGGCAAGGCGCTGCTGTCCGAGATGACCCCGGATCAGATGGCGCGCCTCATGAACGAGACGGTGCTGGAGGACTTCACCCAGTTCACCATCACCGATACCGTTGCGCTTCAGGACGAAATGACCCGCATCCGCGCCCGCGGCTTTTCCATCGACGATCAGGAAAAGAACATCGGCATGCGTTGCATCGCAGCCCCGGTGCGCAATTGGACGGGGCATGCGGTGGCGGGCATCTCCATTTCCGGGCCTGTCGCACGGATCGGAGACGAGGCCGTGTCAGGGCTGGCCGAGGCGGTGATGCAGGCCGCCCGGGATCTCTCTGCCGCGCTCGGGTCCGACACCTGAAAGTTCGCGCCGTCCTCCAGGTTGAACAGGACGGCGTGCAGGGGCGGATAAACGGCCCCGGAATTACTTGCGAATAATTCGCAATTGCATTGACTTCTTGCGAATGACTCTCATATACACGTTCAGGTTTGAAAAAGAGGCCCTCCCGAATGGCACCGTCACGGCGTTACATTCTTAAACTGACCGCAGCCCTGCCCTTGGCACTGGCAACCCCCGCCTTTGCGGCATCGGATAGACTATCCGTAGTGGCCACCACCGGCATGATCGCGGACGCCGCGATGATCGTGGGCGGCGACCTGGTGGAAGTGCAATCCCTGATGGGCCCGGGCATCGACCCGCACGCCTATCGCCAGACGCGCACCGATATCGTTGCGATGAAGCGCGCCGATCTGGTCCTGTGGCACGGTCTCTACCTCGAAGCGCAGTTGGAAGAGCTGCTGCTGGACCTGTCTCAGAGGAAGCCCGTCGTCGCGGTGGGTGAAGCCGTCGCGCAGGATAAACTGATCGCCCATGAAGACTATGAAGACCGGTTCGACCCCCATGTCTGGATGGTCCCGGCCCTGTGGACGGATGTGGTGCGCGGCGTGGCGGCGGCGCTGAGCGATGTGGCCCCTGAGGGCGCAGCGCATTTTGAAGCCAATGCCGCGGCCTATGTCACTGAAATCGAACGCCTTGGCGCCTACACCACGGACGCGCTGATGACCGTGCCTCCAGAAGCGCGTGTCCTGCTGACCGCCCATGATGCGTTCGGCTACTTTGGGAACGATTACGGCTTCGACGTGGTGGGCATTCAGGGCATTTCCACCGATTCCGAGGCCGGCCTCGACCGCATCGCGGATCTGGTGGACATGCTGGTTGACCGAAACATCCGTGCCGTGTTCGTGGAAACCTCCGTGTCGGACCGCAACATCAAGGCGCTGATCGAAGGCGCCGCGGCGCAAGGCCATGATGTCAGGATCGGGGGGGAGCTTTTCTCGGATGCGATGGGCGAACCCGGCACCTATGAGGGCACCTATCTGGGCATGATCGACCACAACGTAACCACCATCGTTGGCGCGCTTGGGGGCGATGTGCCCACGGGCGGCATGGATGGCAAGCTCTCAGCAGGTGGATAAACAATGAATGTCACGCTCGCCGCGGATCATGGGATCCTGACCACGCCAGAGCCATCCGACGCGCCGCTCGCGATCCGTGGCCTGACCGTATCCTACGGCGAAAAACCGGCGGTCTTTTCCGTCGATGCCACGTTTGAAGAAGGCGCGATGACCGCCATCGTTGGCCCCAACGGCGCGGGCAAGTCTACCATGCTGAAGGCCGCGCTTGGCATCGTGAAACCGCTTTCTGGCCAGATCACCTGCTTCGGCCGCCCCATGGCGGAGACCCGCACCCGCATCGCTTACGTACCGCAGCGCGCCAGCGTGGATTGGGATTTCCCCACCCGCGTGATTGACGTGGTCACCATGGGGCTTTACCGCCAACTGGGTCTGCTCAGCCGTCTGACCAAGCGCCACATCAGCGATGCCATGGCCTGTCTGGAACGGGTCGGCATGGAGGATTTTGCGGACCGCCAGATCGGGCAACTGTCCGGTGGTCAACAACAACGCGTCTTTTTGGCCCGTGCGCTGGCACAAAAGGCTGATCTCTATCTGCTGGATGAGCCCTTCGCAGGCGTCGATGCCGCGACAGAGAAGGCGATCATCGCCGTCCTGCAAGACATCAAGGATACCGGCAAGACCGTGGTCGCGGTGCATCACGACCTGTCAACGGTGTCCGATTATTTCGACCGAGTCCTCTTGATCAACACCACCAAGGTGGCGGAAGGATCGGTTGCAGAGGCGTTCACGGATGACAACCTTCACACCGCTTACGGCGGCCGTCTGGCCACCGCACAGATGCGCGTGGCCGGTTAAGCGCTAACACGCATGCTATTCGAAGCGCTCACCCTTCAGCTTGGCTACAACGCCACGCTGGTCACCATCGGTGCCACACTACTGGGGCTGACTGCGGGTGCCGTCGGCATTTTTCTTTACGTGAGCAAACGGGCGCTGGTGAGCGACGCCATAAGCCACGCCACTTTGCCCGGAATCGGGCTGGCCTTCATGGCGATGGTCCTGCTGGGCGGTGACGGGCGGGCCTTGCCGGGATTGCTGATCGGGTCCGCGCTCTCTGCATGGATCGGACTTCTTTGCGTCAGTTGGCTCACCCATCGCACGCGGCTGACGGAAGACGCCGCGATTGGCGCGGTGCTGTCGGTCTTTTTCGGCGCAGGTATCGTGCTGCTGACGGTCATACAATCGATGAACTCCGGCAGGCAGGCCGGGCTTGAAGGTTTTCTTCTGGGCTCCACGGCAGGGATGTTATGGAACGACGCGATGATCCTCGCCGCTGGTGGGGCCACCGTGCTGGCCTTCGTGATCTTGCTGTACCGGTCCATGTCGCTGGTGGCGTTCGACCCGGAATTCGCCGCCGCCAGCGGCACCAATGTGCGCCGCGTGGAACTGGCGATGATGGGGCTGGCCCTTGCCGTTTCCGTCGTCGGCTTGAAGGTTGTGGGCCTTATCCTCATTGTCGCGCTTCTGATCATTCCGGCCGTCGCCGCCCGGTTCTGGAGCGACCGGCTGAAGCGTGTGGTGGCCATCGCTGCCGGGATCGGCGGGGCATCAGGCTATATCGGCGCGGCGCTATCTGCTTCCGTCCCGGACCTGCCCACCGGCCCGATCATCGTGCTCATCGCGTTTGCGTTCTTTGCCATCTCCTTCCTTTTCGCGCCCGGGCGCGGCGTGCTGGCCGTGGTGGTGCGCCACCGCCGCTTCCAGACCCGGGTCCATGTGCGGCAGGGCCTTCTGGCCCTTGCCCAGGGCCAGCCCATTTACGAACCCCTCACTCTGCGACTGATGCGCCGCGCAGGTCTTATTCGCGCGGACGGGGTGGCCACGGATGCAGGCCGGGGTCAGGCGGCCCGTGCGCTGCTGGATGAACGCCGGTGGGAGATCCTGCGCGCCGATCCACGCCACGAATGGGCCGCCGCGCGTTATGACGGGCTGACACCGTTGGAGACGATCCTGACGGCGGACCAATTGGCAGAGCTGGATCTGTCTCTGGGACCGGAGGCGGCGTGATGTCGGAATTCGCAACAGAGTTCGTGGCGCTCTCCCTCACGCCCATGGTGATAGGCACCTTCGCCGCGATCGCCTGCGCGCTTCCGGGCAATTTCCTGCTGCTGCGCCGTCAGGCCTTGATTGGCGACGCGATCAGCCATGTCGTCCTGCCAGGTATCGTGCTGGCGTTCATCGTGACCGGCAGCGTGACAGCATGGCCCATGATGATTGGCGCAGGCGTGGCCGCGCTGATCACCGTGTTCTTCATCGAAATCATTCGCCGCGTCGGCCGGATTGAGCCCGGTGCGGCCATGGGCGTCGTCTTTACCGCGATGTTCGCGGCCGGCGTGCTGATCCTTGAACAGTCGGACACCTCGGGCGTGCATCTGGATGTGGAACACGCGCTTTACGGCAATCTCGAAAGCCTGATCTGGCTTGATGCAGATGGCTGGGGGTCGCTGGTCGACCCGGTTGCGCTCTCTGGCCTGCCCCATGAACTTCCGCGCATGGGGTTGGCTTTGGTCGTCGTGGCCGCACTCACGTGGCTATTCTGGCGGCCGCTGAAACTCTCGACCTTTGACGAAGGCTTTGCGCAGACACTCGGCGTACCCACGGGTGCGATTGGCCTCGGGCTGGTCATCGTCTCCGCCATCGCGGCGGTGGCGGCCTTCGATGCGGTGGGCTCCATCATCGTGATCGCCATGTTCATATGCCCCCCTGCCGCCGCGCGCATGATGACCAACCGTCTGGAACGGCAGGTGGCATGGTCGGTGGTCTTCGCCACACTCTCTGCCGTGTTGGGCTACGTGCTGGCAGGCTACGGCCCGCTCTGGATCGGGTTTGACAACGCGGTCAGCGCGGCGGGGATGATCGCGACAGTGTCAGGGGCGATCCTGGCACTGGCCGCAGCATTCGGACCGTGCCGATTGCGCGGTGGTGCCGCAACAGGATGAGCCGCGCGATCGTCAGACCGCGGGGTGGCGACCGGCATGTGATCTGTGCACTTTATCCTCACCACTTCCGCTGAACATCTGATTGGTGCGAGACGCCAACAATCGCCAGCCCGGGGGGCGGTCTGGCGATCGCGCGGCGGCCTACGGCCTTGATTCCGCGCGCGGCTGCTAAACCTCCAAAACAGACACCCCCTGCGCCCGCAGCATTTCCGCATAAGGCCCTTGGCTCAACGCCACCACCTGTTGACCCAACCAATAGACCTTCGCCGCCGCCAGCTCCGCCCCGATCAGATGGCCGGTCAAAGCGCTCCCATCACCTGCCACCTCAGCCGAACGCAACTGCGCCGCCAACCTTTCCGGTCGCGACATTGTATCCGACACCGCCGCCATATCCGGCGCCGCCGCCCCGCCCAGATCGGCAACCAGGCGCGGCGTCAGAAAACCCATCATGCTGATCGCCTCACCCGCGCTGACATGCACCCAGTGATGCGCGGCACCGTCGCCGAGCATCACAACCCCGTCCCAATTGGGATGCTCCTCAACAAACCCTGCAACCCGCGCCCGCAATTCAGCAGGCAACCGCGCGGGCGGGCTTTCCTGCACCAGATCGCGCAGCGCACCCGCAGGCTCCACCGCCGTGGGCACTCGGTCGCCGGTCACGGACCGCGCTGGCTCATCTGGTGAATGAGCCCGCTCATGTCATAGCCCGCCTTCGCCGCACGCTCGATGATCTCCGCATCATCCATGCGCCCGTGCTGCGTAAAGGCCCAAAGCGTGGTGCAGCGCGTGCCCGACCGGCAATAGGCCAGCATCGGGCGCGGCATTTCCTGCAACGCGCGATCAAACTCGGCCAGCGCATCCGGCCCCAGCATGCCGCCCACGACCGGGATCCACGCCACCTCCAGCCCTTCGGCACGGGCGGCCTCGGCGATGGCGTCATAGTCAGGCTGGCCCGGGTCCTCATGATCAGGCCGGTTGCACATGATCGATTTGAACCCCGCGCCCGCAATCTCGCGCATATGTGCCACATCCACCTGCGGCGAGACGGAGAAATCATCAGTGAGCTTTCGGATATCCATGGCGGGCCTCCATATATGCCAGCATCTGACCGGATTTAGGCTTATTCGCGCACCAAGTTCAATGATGCTTGGCGCACGTTGACAATCCCGTCACCCTGCCCTCCTGATGCCTCTACGCAATGACAAAGAGATGACAGCGATGTGGGAATTCTGGATCGACCGGGGCGGCACCTTCACGGATATCGTGGCGATGGACCCGGACGGCCACGTGCACACCCACAAACTTCTCTCTGAAAACCCCGACCGCTACGCCGATGCTGCCGTGCAGGGCATTCGCGAAGTGATGGGTGTCACGGGCGACTTCCCTGCGGGGTCCATCCGCGCGGTCAAGATGGGCACGACCGTGGCCACCAACGCGCTTCTGGAACGCAAGGGCGAACGCGTGCTGCTGGTCATCACGACGGGTTTCCGCGACCTGCTGAAAATAGGCTACCAGACCCGACCCCGGCTTTTTGATCTGGAAATCAAGCGCCCCGACCTGCTTTATGAACGCGTGGTCGAAATGCACGAACGTCTGGACGCCGATGGCGCGGTTCTGACCCCGCTTGATGAGGCCGCCATCCGCACCCATCTGGAGACCGCGTACAAAGACGGCATCCGCGCCGTGGCCATCGCCGGGCTGCACGCCTATCTCAACCCCGACCATGAGGATCGCGTCGCCGCGATCGCCCGCGAAACCGGCTTCACGCAAGTGTCCACCTCCGCCTCCGTCTCCCGCCTCGCCAAACTGGTCGGGCGCGGCGACACGACAGTGGTCGATGCCTATCTGTCCCCGATCCTGCGCCGCTACGTGGATCAGGTGGCGGGTGCGCTTGATCTGGGGCGGGCCTGTGAACAGCTTCTCTTCATGCAATCGAATGGCGGCCTGACCGAGGCCAGTGCGTTTCAGGGCAAGGATGCGATTCTGTCGGGTCCCGCAGGCGGCATTGTCGGCATGGCAGCCACTGGAGAAGACGCCGGGTTCGACAAGCTCATCGGCTTCGACATGGGCGGCACGTCAACGGATGTGAGCCACTATGCAGGCGAATACGAACGCAGCTTTGAAACCGAGGTGGCGGGCGTGCGGATGCGCGCGCCGATGATGGACATCCACACCGTCGCAGCGGGCGGCGGATCGATCTGCAAATTCGAAGATGGCCGGTTCCAGGTGGGCCCCGAAAGCGCAGGCGCTGATCCCGGACCTGCATGCTACAGGCGCGGTGGGCCGCTCGCCGTGACCGATTGCAACGTGATGTTGGGCAAGTTGAACCCCGATCACTTCCCCCCTGTGTTCGGCCCAAATGGCGATGAACCGCTCGACGCCGATGTCGTCCGCGCGAAGTTCACCGCGCTCAGTGAAACTGTCGCGCAGGCCACGGGCGAGCCACCCCGCACACCTGAGGAAATGGCCGAGGGCTTCCTGCGCATCGCCGTCGACAACATGGCCAATGCGATCAAGAAAATATCCGTCCAGCGCGGCCATGACGTGACGCGCTACACGCTGCAATGCTTCGGCGGCGCGGGCGGGCAGCATGCTTGCCTTGTGGCCGATGCCTTGGGCATGACGCGGGTTCTGGTGCATCCATATGCGGGCGTTTTGTCGGCCTATGGAATGGGGCTTGCCTCCATTTCCGCCATGCGCGAGGCGCAGTTCGATGCGCCTTTGTCCGATCTGCCCGCCGCCCAATCGCGCCTCGCCGATCTGGCAGCACAGGCACGCACCGAAGTCGAAGACCAAGGCGGGCAGGATGTGGAAGACACCCTCTCCCTCCATCTGCGCTATGACGGCTCCCAACAAACGCTCAAAACCACCGCCACGTCGATCGAAGCCGCAAAAGCGGACTTCGAAGACCGCCACCGCGCCCGCTTCGGCTTTACCTCGCCCGACCGCGAAATCCTGATCGACATGCTCAGCGTCGAAGTCGCCGGCGCCAGCGGTGTCGAGGCGCGCGCGCAAATGACCACCGGCGATGGTGC
>CAYMEC010000002.1:94929-100141 GCA_964389425.1 uncultured Roseovarius sp. | reverse complement strand
GTGCTGCTGGAGGTCTTCAACAACCTCTTCATGTCCGTCGCCGATCAGATGGGGCTGACGCTGGAAAACACCTCGCATTCCGTGAACATCAAGGAACGGCTCGATTTTTCCTGCGCAATCTTTGACCAAAGGGGTGACCTGGTGGCCAACGCGCCCCATGTGCCGGTGCATCTGGGCTCCATGTCGGACAGCATCAAAACCGTGATGCGCCTCAACCCTGATGTGGCCGAGGGCGACGCTTTCGTCCTCAACTCGCCCTATAACGGCGGGACGCACCTCCCTGATGTCACCGTGGTCACACCAGTCTTTGTAGGGGGCAAAGCCGCCTTCTGGCTCGGCTCCCGCGGGCACCACGCCGATATCGGCGGTCGCACACCGGGGTCTGCCCCACCCGACAGCACGCATATCGAGGAAGAGGGCGTGCTGATCGACAATGTGAAGCTGGTTGAGGGGGGCGTGCTGCTGGAAGAAGCCGCGCGCACCCTGCTCGCCTCTGGCCGCTACCCTTGCCGCAACATCGACCACAACATGGCCGACCTGAAAGCGCAGATCGCCGCCAATGAAACCGGGCGGCAGGAACTGCTGAAAGTCGTCGACACCTTCGGTCTGGACGTGGTGCAGGCCTATATGGGCCATGTGCAGGACAACGCCGAAGAAAGCGTGCGCCGCGTCATCGACCGGCTGCGCGACGGGCGCTTCAGCTACCCCATGGACAGCGGATTGCAGATCGAAGTGGCGGTCAGCGTGGATCGCGACGCCCGCACCGCGACGGTCGATTTCACCGGCACTTCGCCCCAGCATGCGGGCAATTACAACGCGCCCAAATCCATCGCCAGCGCCGTGGTGCTTTACGTCTTCCGCACCATGGTCGGCTCCGACATCCCGCTCAACCAGGGTTGCCTGAAACCGCTGAACATCGTGATCCCCGAAGGTTCCATGCTGAACCCGGCCTACCCGGCGGCGGTGATTTCCGGCAACACGGAAGTCAGCCAGGCGGCCTGCAACGCGCTCTATGGTGCGCTCGGCGTGATCGCAGGGTCGCAGGCCACGATGAACAATTTCGTCTGGGGCAATGACGCCTTCCAGAACTACGAAACCATCGCCGGCGGCACCGGCGCAGGGCCGGGATTTGAAGGCTGCGACGCGGTGCAAAGCCACATGACCAACACCCGCATGACCGACCCCGAGATTCTCGAAAAGCGTTTCCCCGTACGGTTGGAAACCTTCTCCATCCGCGATGGCTCTGGCGGTGCGGGCAAGTGGCGCGGCGGCCATGGCCTGACCCGCAAGTTGCGGTTCCTTGATGATGTCACGGTCACCGTCCTGACTGGCCACCGCGTGATCCCCCCCTTCGGCGGCAATGGCGGAGCGCCCGGTCAGGTGGGGCGTAACTGGGCGGAGTTGCCGGGCGGCGAAATCCGCGAAATGGCCAGCAATGATGAAATCGATCTGCCCGCAGGGGCGGTCTTTGGAATGGACACGCCGGGCGGGGGTGGCTGGGGGTGAGCAGGCCTTTCGGAAACGCTCCGGTGGAGCGTTTCGCCTGCGAACGGGCAGAGCCCACCTGAGATTTCATGCCTCCGGCGGGGATATTTTCAGCCAGAAGAAGCCACTACCAGCGCTTCAACGCCGCCTCGTCTTCCTCCTTGGCGTCGACCCAATCCGCGCCATCCCGCGTCACTTCCTTCTTCCAAAACGGTGCGCGGGATTTGAGGTAATCCATCAGAAAATCCGCCGCCTCGAACGCCGCCGCTCTGTGCGGCGCGGCGGTGGCGACCATCATGATCATGTCATCAGGCGCGAGCGGCCCGTGGCGGTGAATGATAAGCACATCCCCCAGGGCAAATCGCTGCACCGCCTCTTCGGCAATCTGCGTCAACGCGGTTTCCGTCATGCCGGGATAATGCTCAATTTCCATGGTGTTGAGCCCACCGGCCACATCCCGCACCACACCCGTGAAGGTCACGATCGCGCCCATGCTGGTCTGGCGGGCGGCGAAGGCACTGGCCTCGTGGCCCAGATCAAACGGCGCAGGCTGAACGCGAATATCCATCACCCCCCCGTCATCGGCGGAAAGAACGCCACCTCGCGGGCATCCCCGAGCGGCGTGTCAAAATCAGAAAGTTCCTGATCCACCGCCACGCGCAGCGCGCTGAGATCAGCAAACGCCGCCTCATACCGCACCTCGCGCGCGCGCAATTCCTCGACCAGATCCATGACCGTGGCGGCTTTCGTCTCCACCACATCCTTCGGGCGGCCAATCCGTTCGCGCACCCACGCGAAATAGAGCACATCCATCGCTTAATCCTTCAGATACGGCACCGATTTGCGGAAATAATCAAACCCGCTGATCAGCGTCAACGCGGCCGCCAACCACAGCGTCCACAGCCCGATGCGCCCTGACCAGATCATGCCATCCAGCTTCCATTGCAGCCCTTGCAAATCCTCCACCTGCCCTGTCAGCACCGCATCCACCATCCCCTGATCCATGCCATCGCTGCTGGCAATCAGGTAATGTTCAAACGTGCCTTGGGCGAACAAAAACGCAATCGCCACCATCTGCGCCGTGGTCTTCCACTTGGCAATCTTGGTGACCTTGAGCGTCCCTGCCGTATCCCCCAGAAACTCGCGCAAGCCCGACACGAACACCTCCCGAAAGAGGATCACGGTCGCAGGCAGCACCAACCACGGCGTCCAATGAGAGGACGAATAGCCCACAATCACCATCAGCGCGATCACGACCATGGCCTTGTCGGCGATTGGATCCAGCATCGTGCCCAGCTTCGTCGTCTGCTTCCACGCCCGGGCGAGATAGCCATCGGCCCAGTCGGTGATGGCGGCCGAGACAAACAGTATCAACGCAAACCAATCCGCCCAGGGCCGCGTGAAGTAAAGAAACATCACGGCGACAGCGGGCGCTGCCAGCAACCGCAGGATCGTCAGGATATTCGGGATCGTCCAGGTCATGGCGCCTGTCTAACCCGTAAAATTCGTGGCGGAAAGATGGCCCGTTCTTTTGTTCTGAGAGAGCCGCGCATCGCCTGGCCGCGGAGTGGCGATCCGAATGTGGGTCGGGGCACTTTATCGTGCAACATCATTGCTATTTTTTGAGCCGCGCCCAGCCTCCCCAAATCGCCAGTCCGGGGGGCGGCCTGGCGATGCGCGGCGGCGGGCAAGCCCGCCTTGATTCCGCGCGGGCATTGCATTCCGATACTGACAGTATCAAATCAAACTATCCTTTTCAGTTCACAACTATCCTCCGAAACCACTCGCGCTTCCCATTCATGAGCCCAATCGAGCCAGCCCGCAGGAAGTGGATGATCGGGTGTCGTATTTGGATAAAGCGTTAGGTCGTTATGGTCGTAAAAAAAGTTTCCAAGTGTCGTCTTCGACCAAATAACCGCTGACACGTAATTGTGTTGCTCATCCGCAAACACGCCGATTGGAACTTCTCGGCCCAGAGCCTTCTTGATTTCCGTTCTTAAGTGATAGCCACTGGCGGTCTTGTCCGTGTCCTTGAAAAAAGTGACATACTGATCGCCCAACGGATAGAGCACGCACATCGGCGATCCTCGACCTTCATATCCGGCGTGCATTGAGACTTTACCGGGATTGATGGCGATTAGGTTTACGTCATTTATTCCAACGAGACCGTTTATCGCGTATTCCTTAAACTTGTTAGACTTCTTATCGAAAACGCTGGAAATTCTGAGCTCAACTTCATTAACTGGCACTGGCTGTGCTACGAGCGGTCCGTCGTCTTCGACGCTACGAAATTCCATTTCAGGAACCCGATCTGGATTTTCAACGTGACCGTGACCGAAGGTGACGGCTTCAATCCAAACCCTTCTGTCACCATCGTCGATAAAGAAGTCCGGCCCTTTTGCGGGTCGCTCCTTTCGTTTGACGAGAGGATGTCCGGCGTTGAGCAGCCTTCTACACAGATAGATTTCCCAGAATCTTGCATCTGGTTGACGCGCAAATTCCTCACGGAACTTTTCGTCCATGAAGTCTTTACACTGGTCCCAGTAGACTTCGAGCAATCGTCGGATTTCGGTGCAAGTATCATTGTCTAGGTCTCTGATATTCCTATAGCCCAAATCGCAATCGGTACCCGGTATCCAAAATTCGTGCAAATCCAACCCCTTGTCGAGACCGTGTTGAAAATCGTTTTGCGCTCGATCCACCGTCCAAACCAGCCTGTAAAATTCCGTAGGCCATTGCCTAGTATTGGATCGGCTAGAGCAAAGCAGTCACTACACTGAAATACTCACCCCTTCTCATGAAAATGATCAAACACCTTCTTTGCCAGCGCCGCTGACACCCCCTCCACCGCCTTCAAATCCGCCAGATTGGCGCGGCTCACGGCCTTGGCCGACCCGAAATGCGCAAGCAACGCCCGTTTGCGGGCCGCGCCCACGCCGGCGATGTCATCCAAGGGGGAGGCGCTGATGGATTTGGCGCGTTTTGCGCGGTGCGTGCCGATGGCGAAGCGGTGGGCCTCGTCCCGCAGGCGTTGGACGAAATAGAGCACCGGATCGTTGTGGCGCAGGGCCTTTACGGTTTTGCCCATGCGGTGGAATTCTTCCTTGCCCAGATCGCGATCAATGCCCTTGGCGACGCCGATCATGGGGATATCCGTCACGCCCAGTTCCGTCATGATCTCATGCACGGCACTCACCTGCCCTGCCCCGCCATCGATCAGCAACAGGTCCGGCCACAGCCCCTTCTCGCGATCAGGGTCATCCTTCAACAGCCGCTTCAACCGCCGGGTCAGCACCTCTTTCATCATGCCGAAATCATCGCCGGGGGTCAGTTCTTCGCCCTTGATGTTGAACTTGCGGTAGTGGTTCTTCATCCAGCCTTCCGGCCCCGCCACGATCATCGCGCCCACGGCATAGGCGCCCTGGATGTGGGAGTTGTCATAGACCTCGATCCGCTCCGGCACCTTTGGCAAATCAAACGCCTCCGCCAGACCTTTCAGCAGCTTGGCCTGCGTCGCCGCCTCCGACATCTTGCGCGCGAGGCTCTCCCGCGCATTGCGCAGGGCGGCATCGACCAGCTCGGCTTTCTCCCCCCGCTGCGGCACGAGGATTTCCACCTTGCGGCCGATCTTCGTGCCCAGCGCATCCGCCATCAGATCCGGGTCCTCGATCCCCTGGGACAGGATCAACTGCCGCGCCGGGTCCTTGCTGTCGTAGAACTGCCCGAT
>CAYMEC010000002.1:0-94829 GCA_964389425.1 uncultured Roseovarius sp. | reverse complement strand
CCTGGGACAGGATCAACTGCCGCGCCGGGTCCTTGCTGTCGTAGAACTGCCCGATAAAGGCCTCCAGCACCTCGGCGGCATCCACATCCGCCCCCACGCGGGGATAGAAATCCTTGTTCCCCCAATTCTGCCCCGCGCGAATAAAGAACACCTGCACGCAGGCCTGACCCTTTTCCATGTGCAGCGCGATGATGTCCGCCTCGCTCACTGTGCGCGGGTTAATGCCCTGATTGGTCTGCACGATGGTCAGCGCCTGAATCCGGTCACGCAGACTGGCCGCGCGTTCGAACTCCATGGCCTCAGACGCCGCCGCCATGTCTTTCTTGAGCCGCTCCTGTACTTCGGTCGATTTCCCGCTGAGAAAGTCGTCGGCCTGCTTCACCAGCTTGGCATAATCCTGCGGTGTGATCTTGCCGCAGCACGGCCCCGCACAGCGCTTCATATGGTAGTTGAGGCACGGCCGGTCGCCCGCCTCCACCTCTCGGTCGGAACAGGTGCGCAACAGGAACACCTTCTGCAACGTATTCAGCGTCCGGTTCACCGCGCCCGCGCTGGCAAACGGGCCGTAATAGCGGCCTTTGCGCGTTTTCGCCCCGCGATGTTTCTCCAGCCGTGGAAACTCATGCTCCGAGGAAATAAAGATATAGGGAAAACTTTTGTCATCGCGCAGCAGCACGTTGTAGCGCGGCTTCAGCTGCTTGATGAGGTTCTGTTCCAGCAGAAGCGCCTCTGTCTCGGTCGAGGTCGTCAGGAACATCATCGACGCAGTTTCCGAGATCATCCGCGCGATCCGCCGCGTGTGGCCGGTGGGGCGCGCATAGCTTGACACCCGCGCCTTGAGGTTCTTGGCCTTGCCCACGTAGAGCACCCGCGCTTGGCGGTCGAGCATGCGATAGACCCCCGGCGACCCGTCCAGAAGGCGCAGGTATCCGTGGATCACCTCATGGCCCGTCTTGGACGGTTCGGGCGCGGCGTCTGATGTGGTCTGCTCTCTCATATGCTTTGGCATCTGATTCTATGTTTCGCTGCAATCTTACCGCGATGAGGGCAAGGGGAAAGCTGTCCCCGATTCCTGTGGATAACTCTGCTGATAACTTCTGGTCAGAGCGAAAAACACGTGTGTTTTGGCCCATTTCCTTATTTTGCTCAATTTTTGGGCACCTTTTCAACCCGTTGATTTTACGTCAGAATTTTATGAATGATAAGTAAATTACTGATTTCATTAGTAATTTTTAAACCATTCCTAACGGTTTTGTGACACGGTGCAAAACTGTCGCGGCGGGTTTTCACTCCAGCCCCAGAATATCCGGGGTTTGCCAGGCCAGATGCTGCCCGCCATCAACGCAAATCACCTGCCCCGTGACGGCCTTGGCACGCAGAAGATAGGCCAGCGCTGCACAGATATCTTCCGGGTCCGATCCCCGCTCCAGCACGGTTGCGGCGCGCTGCCGGGCGAAATGCTCTTCTGTCTGGCGGCCGCCCCGCATCGTGGGGCCCGGACCAATGGCATTGACGCGAATGGCAGGCGCAAGGCTTTGCGCGGCGGTGCGCGTGAACGCCCACAGGCCCATCTTGGCGATCGTGTAGCTCATGAATTCCGGCGTCAGCTTGCGCACGCGCTGATCCAGCATGTTGACGACCAGCGCCTGCGCCACCGGCTCTCCTTGTGCATCCACCGCCGCCTCGGGGGCCTGCACGGCAAAGCCCTGCGTCAACACGAAGGGCGCGCGCAAATTTGATTCCAGATGCCTGTCCCAGCTGGCGCGCGTGGCGCTTTCGAGGTTGTCATATTCAAAGACCGAGGCGTTGTTCACCAGCACCGTCAGCGGCCCGCCCAGCGCCTCCACCGCGCGGGGGATCAGCGCCTGCATGTCCTCTTCGGCCAAGAGATCGGCCTGCAACGCCACGGCATTGCGGCCCATCGACGTGATCTCGTCCACGACGGCCCCGGCCCCGGCGGCGGAACTGGCATAATGCACCGCCACGTCGTAGCCCTGCCCTGCCAATTCCAGGGCCATTGCCCGACCAAGGCGTTTGCCTGCGCCCGTCACCAAAGCCCGCGCATTCTTCTCAGACATCCGTCATCCTCTTAAATCAGGTCAGTACCACACCGACATAGATCACGTAGAGCGCGGTCAAGGCGAACCCCCACGCACGGCCGATATCCGTCTTCATGAAGACAAAGGGTACCATCAACAGCGACGCGCCCAGCATCACCCACAAGTCAAAGCGCAGGAATTCCGGACCCACCGGGATCGGTCCGAAGAGTGCGGTCACCCCGATCACGGCCAGCAGGTTGAACATGTTCGATCCGATCACGTTGCCCAGCGCCACATCCGCCTGACGGCGGATCGCGGCCATCACCGTGGTGGCCAGTTCCGGAAGCGACGTGCCCAGCGCCACGAGAGTGAGGCCGATCACAGAGTCGCTCACACCATATTTCTTGGCAATGACAGAGGCATTGTCGACCAGCAGGTCCGCTCCCAGCGGCAGGCCCACAAGACCAAGAACAAGGAACACACCGATCTGCCACCAAGGCATGTCGGGGTCTGCCCCTTCGACGTCGTCGGCCTCTGTCGGAGCATCGGAACAGGGCTTTTGATGCCGGAGCGCATCGCGCCCGGCGTCCAGAAGGACAACGGCCAGCACGGCGAGAAGCGCCACAGCCGCCAACGAGTCAAACACGCCGCGAAACGCAAGCGCGATGAACAGCAGCGATGCACCGATCATGTAAAGATAGGTCTTCTTGGAATCGCACGTGGACGTATGCAGCGCTGCAATCATC
The DNA here is from genome assembly GCA_964389425.1 of uncultured Roseovarius sp. Lineage (GTDB taxonomy): Bacteria > Pseudomonadota > Alphaproteobacteria > Rhodobacterales > Rhodobacteraceae > Roseovarius. Next base: position 92,044 of record CAYMEC010000002.1, on the reverse strand, counting down.
GCAGGCAGGCCCAGCACCAAAAGGATATTGGCCGTGTTCGACCCCACCACATTGCCCAGCGCAAGGCCCGGTTTGTCGTCCAGCACCGCCTGAATGCTGATCAGAAGTTCCGGCGCTGAGGTTCCGAAGGCGACAATGGTCAGGCTGACGATCAGTGCCGGCACGCCGATCCGCAGGCTCAGGTTCACCGCGCCTTTGACCAGCGCGTCACCCGCCAACAGCAGGATCACGAGGCCTAGGCCTGCCAGCAACCAGACCGAAATCATGCGCGCCCTCCATGCCCGCAAGAACAGGGTCCCTTGCCGATCCGGAATTTCCTGCATTTGGGGCAGCGTTTTTCGGCAATCTTCTTTTGACCCGGAAAGCGCAGTTTCCCGAACATGGCAAGGATCGCCATGAACACCAGAAAGAGGGCTGCAATCTTGCTCAGCACGTCAGAGGCCAAACCGTGCGTAAGCTGCACGCTCTTCAATGGCGCCGACGGCATCGTCCATCATCTGCGCGCCGAAGCGCTGGAAAAGCCCGCGCTTGGGTCCGTATTTGGCAAAGCGCACCTTGTCGCCGTAAAGCTCCTTCAACTTGGGCACGGCGTGGCCAATGCCGTCGGCAAGGCCCAGATTCACCGCTGTCTCGCCAAGCCAGAATTCACCAGTGAAAAGATCCACATCCTGGCTGAGCTTCTCGCCCCGGCGTGATTTGATCTGCGCGATGAACGTGTCGTGCAACTGGCTCAGAATACCCTCCAGCCGCTTCACATCTTCTTTCTTCTCTGGCCGGAACGGATCAAGCATGGATTTAGATTTGCCCGCCGTATGCACACGACGCTCAAAGCCCTGCTTGGCCAAGAATTCATGCGCGCCAAAGGTGGCGGCAATCACCCCGATGGACCCCACGACAGAGCTGTGATCGATCCAGATGTCATCGGCGCTGCTGGCCAGCCAATAGCCGCCGGACGCCGCCACATCCTCCACGAAAGCATGGACCGGGATGTCCTTCTCATCGGCCAACCTGCGGATGCGCGACCCGATGAGAGAGGATTGCGCAGGTGACCCGCCCGGCGAATTGATCACCAAGGCCACGGCGGCGGGTTTCTTGGCAAATGCCTTTTCAATGACCGGGCCGATATTCGCATCGTTGAGCGAACGCCCGCCCGAACCGATGGCCCCGGACAGACGAATGACCGCCACGGTGGGGTGGCGGTTTACAAAAGGGATCTTCATGTTCATCCGCCCGATGTAGAGAGCATATGCCTTCGAAACAAGGCGGAGAGAGGGGGAGAAATTTGGTGAATTGGAAAAACTGGCCGGGATCGTGCAAATAAGTCACGGGCCCCGCCTGTGACGACCGGCGGGATTTAGGTATTTTTAACAAGAAAGAAGCAGGTGGGTCAGCTTCTGATCCGATAGCCTGTCTTGAAGATGCGCCAGATCAGGAAGAGGCAGATGGCAGTGAAGGCCGCAATCGCCAGAAGCGAGGTGCCGATGGCCACATCCGCCTCTCCGAAAAAGGACCAGCGGAAGCCGGAGATAAGATAGACCACCGGGTTGAACAGCGTCACCGCTTGCCAGAACGGCGGCAGCATGGAGATCGAATAAAACGAGCCGCCAAGGAACACGAGCGGCGTGATCACCAGAAGCGGCACCAGCTGGATCTGTTCGAAATTCTGCGCCCAGATGCCGATGATGAAGCCAAAGAGCGAAAAGCTGAGGCAGGTCATCAACAGGAACGCCACCATCGCGGCGGGGTGGGCAATCTCGTAATCCACGAAGAAGAAAGACGTCACGAGGATCAGCACCCCGATGAAGAGCGCCTTGGTGGCCGCCGCGCCCACATAGCCCACCACGACCTCGAAGAAATTGACGGGCGCGGAGAGCAGTTCAAAAATCGTGCCGGTCCATTTGGGCAGGTAAATCCCGAAAGACGCATTGCTGACCGATTGCGTCATGACCGAGAGCATGATGAGACCAGGCACGATGAACGCGCCGTAGCTCACGCCCTCGACCTCCTGAATACGGCTGCCGATGGCCGCGCCGAAGACCACGAAATAAAGCGAGGTCGAGAGCACCGGCGACACGAAACTCTGCATCAAGGTGCGCAGGAAGCGGTGCATCTCAAACTTGTAGATCGACCAGATGGCGATGAGGTTCATGATGGATCCTCCTCCAGCAGCCCCACGAAAATCTCTTCAAGGCTGGACTGTGATGTCTGAATATCGCGCAGGCCAAGCCCTGCCTCCGACAAGGCCGACAAAAGCCGCGTGATGCCCGTGCGCTCCCCCGTGGCGGCATAGGTGTAGGTCAGGCGGCGGCCATCCTCGCCGATCTCCAGATCGAAGGCCGCGAGCGCCTCCGGCAGTTCCGCAATCGGTTCGGTCAGTTCCACGTCAAGCTGCTTTTGCCCCATCCGCTGCATCAGCGCGGCTTTTTCTTCGACAAGCAGGATTTCCCCGTGGTTGATGACAGCAACGCGGTCGGCAATCGCTTCGGCCTCTTCAATGTAATGGGTGGTCAGGATGATGGTGACGCCGTCCTGTTTCAGCCCTTCCACGATGTTCCACATATCCCGGCGCAGTTCCACATCCACGCCCGCCGTAGGTTCATCCAGAAAGAGCACGCGCGGTTCATGGTAAAGCGCCTTTGCAATCATCACCCGCCGCTTCATGCCCCCCGACAGGGCCGTGACCCGCGTGTCGCGCTTTTCCCACAGCGTCAGCTTGCGCAGGATGTCCTCGAGCAGGGCCGCATCCTGCCGCATCCCGAACAGCCCGCGGGTGTAGCGCACCGTGTCGATCACCTTCTCAAAGGGCTCCAATGAGATTTCCTGCGGGACCAGACCCACCAGTTGACGCGCCTGTCGGTAGCCCGTGCGCACGTCATGCCCGCCAATCCGCGCATGGCCCGAAGAGGGCTCCGATATCCCGCAGAGCGTGGAGATCAGCGTGGTCTTGCCCGCCCCATTGGGGCCCAGCAGCGCGAGGATCTCCCCCTCTTCAATGGACAGCGACACGTCCTTGAGCGCCTCAAACCCGTCGCCATAGCGCTTGGCGAGCTGTGTTACGTCGACAATGGATGGCACGTGAGTCGGCCTCTTTGGTGAATTGTGACCAGATTTAGACATGTGATCCGCCTCCGCAATCACAGCAAACCGCGTCTGGCCTGTGCAAAAATCGCGTAATGGTCTGAAAATCAAGGGGTTGTCAGCAGATCCGAAACAATACTGCCAAATTTCTGTTGAGAATCGGCCATCTTTTTGACACGTTTCCGCCGTGGGGGCGCCACGGTTACCATCGGGGCGCATTAGGAATCATCTAAGCGCAGTCCTGTGTGACCGTCCTGGATCGGGGCGTGCTCTGAATGTTTGTTTCTCGCTTTTTCAAGCTGGTCATGGCCAGTGTTTTCCTCGCCGGGTGCGGCGAATCCGTTTCCCGCGATTTTCCCTCTCGCATTCTCGTTGTCGGGGATTCCATGCTCGCCAAGGGCCGCATCAATGATTCCGCCGTTTCTGACGTGATGGAAGAGACCCTGCGTGAAACCGTGGTGGATCGATCAACCATCGGCGCGCGGTTCCAATATGCGCTGCCCATCTCGGGTGCGGCTGGCATGAACATCACCAAGCAATACGTACCCGGCCAATGGGACTGGATCGTAGTGAATGGGGGCGGCAATGACCTTTGGATGGGGTGTGGCTGCATGCTGTGCGATGCCAAGATCGATCGCCTGATCTCTGCCGATGGCATGAAGGGCACGATCCCCGGTTTCCTCAGCGACATGCGCCAAACCGGGGCGAAGGTGATCTACGTGGGCTACATGCGCAGCCCGGGTCTCGCGTCTCCCATCGAACACTGCCGCGATGAAGGGGCCGAGCTTGAAAGCCGCATTGCCACGCTGGCCAAAAAGGATGCCGGGCTCATCTACCTGTCGCTTGAGGATCTGGTGCCCTTTGGCGACGGCTCCTTCCACATGATCGACATGATCCATCCTTCGCAGAAAGGGTCCCGCGCCATCGGCCGGATCATTTCCAGCGTGATCGAAGGCACCTGACGAACCACACAGACTATGCAGCGAAAAGCGCGTCGGTGAGAGCCGGCGCGTTTTTTTTGGCAAAGTCCCGTGCTAAAGCGCAATGAGGGAGGCGCTCATGCTGTCAGACATCCGCATCATCGAATTCGAAGGGCTGGGGCCTGCGCCGTTTGCGGGCATGTTGCTGGCGGATCTGGGCGCAGAGGTGATCGTTGTGCACCGGCCCGGCTCGGATGCCGCGCCCTCGCTGCTCGACCGGGGCAAACGTTCGATCATTCTCGACCTCAAGGATACTGCCGATCTGGACACCGCCCGCGCCCTTGTGGCGAACGCGGACGGTTTGATCGAAGGCCTGCGCCCCGGCGTGATGGAACGGCTCGGGCTGGGGCCAGCGCCGTGCCTCACGGCCAATCCCAAACTGGTCTATGGCCGCATGACCGGCTGGGGCCAGACCGGCCCACGTGCGCATACCGCAGGTCACGATCTGGCCTATATCGGGCTGAGCGGCGCGCTCTGGTACGCAGGTGCGCCCGGTACGCCACCGATGACGCCTGCCACGCTGGTGGGCGATATTGGCGGCGGCGCGATGTACCTGGTGGCGGGCATGCTGGCGGGGTTTGTGAATGCCGCGAAGACCGGCAAAGGCACGGTGGTCGATGCCGCCATTGTCGACGGGTCTGCCCATATGATGGCGCTGCTGATGGCCATGGCCGCCAACGGCAAGATGCAGGAGGCCCGCGCCCGCAGCCTGCTCGACGGCCCCCACTGGTGCCGCAGCTACTCTTGCGCGGATGGGCGGTGGCTGACAGTGCAAAGCCTTGAGCCGCAGTTTTACACCATCTTCCTCGATCGGCTCGGCCTCACCCCAGACCCCGATTTCGCCACGCAATACGACCCGGATCTTTGGCCCGCCCAGACGGACACCCTCACCCGGATTTTCGCCAGCCATCCCCGCGCCCATTGGCTCACCCTCTTTGACGGCACTGACGCCTGCGTCGCCCCTGTCCTTTCGCCGTGGGAGGCAGCCCATGACCTTCACATGACCCACCGCGCGATCTGGCAAACGGTAGATGGCCACCTGCAACCCGCCCCCGCCCCACGCTTTGACGGAAAGACGCCGGAAGCTGGTACACCATCCACGCGTGGCGCGGACGGCGAGTCCATCCGTGCCGAACTGGACGGACAGCGCTAACGCCCAAGAGCCGCGCCAGTGGCAAAGTCCGTTTTTGAGTATTTTCGGCCAAAAAGAAGCGCTTATCATGAACCCGCTTCTTTTGGGTTTGAAATACTCCGATGCGCGGTGAAGTCCAAAGGCTTCGACGTGGGCGACAGCGCCCCCAAGACCCACCACTTGTTGCCCCGTTTCCATCCGCGCTATAGCGTTGGGTGCAACCGCACACATGAAAGCCCCTCCATGCAAATCGAAAAAACCAACCTGCCCGGCGTTCTGATCCTGACCCCGACGCGTTTTGGCGATGCGCGGGGGTTTTTCTGCGAAAGCTGGAACCGAAAGCGGATGGAAGACCACGGGATCGCGCTTGATTTCGTGCAGGACAACCATTCCGTCTCCGCCGAGGTCGGCACCCTGCGCGGCCTGCATTACCAATCGCCGCCGCACGCACAGGACAAGCTGGTGCGCTGCGGGCAAGGCGCGCTTTTCGACGTCGCCGTCGACATCCGCCGCGGCTCGCCCACCTATGGGCAGTGGACGGGGGTGGAGCTGACCGCCGAGAACGGCAAGCAGCTTCTGGTGCCCAAGGGGTTCCTGCATGGTTTCGTCACGCGGGACCCGAACACCGAAGTGCTGTACAAATGCACCGATTACTACGCCCCCGAATGCGATGGCGGGGTGCGATGGGACAGTTGCGGTGTGGATTGGGGAATGACCAGCGCGCCGATCCTGTCGGCCAAGGACACCGATGCTGTCACCTTCGACGCGTTCGAAAGCCCGTTTGATTTCGAAGGTTAGGCGCCAGCACCGCGCGGCGGGTTAACCACCGGTCTTCAGCACCCGTTCACCGACGTGATACCGACGCAATACCGACGTGAAACCGACGCGTAAATCCCTGCAAAACAGGGGCGTTAACCAATTTCGTTGCTTAGACCGGCTCAAAGGCAAGCTGCAACACCGCCTCCAGCCCTGCCGCCACCGTGTCGATGATCACGTCGACCTGATCCTGCTCAATGATCAACGGCGGACAAAATGCCATCGCGTCAATCATGGGCCGCGAAATCACCCCACGAGCGTAAAGCTCTTTCCCCATGGCGGCCCCCATCAGACCCGGCTTTACCTCAAACTCCGGATGATCCAGTTGCAACGCCGCGATCAGCCCCACACCCCGCGTCTCCCCCACGAAGGGGTGGCCATCGAACTTGGCCAGTTGGTGGCGGAAATACGCGCCAGTCTCGGCGGCCTTTTCTACCAGTCCACGCTCTTCGATGATGGCAATGTTTTCCAGCGCCACCGCCGCACCCACCGGGTGGCCCGCGCCGGTGAACCCGTGGCCCAGAACACCGATGCGCCCGCTTTCTTCCGCGATCGGCTCATAGAAGCGGTCATTCACCAGAATGGCCGAAAACGGCACGTAGCTCGACGTGATTTGCTTTGATAAAACAATGACATCTGGCGTCAGGTCATAGGTCTGCGACCCGAACATATTGCCCGTCCGGCCGAACCCGTTGATCACCTCATCGGCCACGAAAATGATGTCATATTTGGCCAGGACCGCCTGCACCTTTTCCCAGTATGTGGCAGGCGGTACGACCACGCCGCCAGCACCCATCACCGGTTCGGCAAAGAAGGCCGCGATCGTGTCCGGACCCTCCTCCTGGATCATCCGGTCCAGATCTTCAGCACAGCGCGTTGCGAACTCTTCTTCCGTCTCGCCCTCTTGACCCTCTTTCCAGTAATGCGGGCAGGTTGTGTGCAGGACGCCATCAATTGGCAGATCAAAAGAGGTATGGTTGTAGGGCAGCCCTGTCAGCGATGCCGACGCAATCGTCACGCCATGGTAGCCCCGGATGCGCGAGATGAATTTCTTCTTCTGAGGCATCCCCATCGCGTTCGACCGATACCACAGCATCTTCATCACGGTGTCATTGGCTTCAGATCCTGAATTGGTGAAAAACGCTTTCGACATCGGCACCGGCGCCATCGATACCAGCTTCTCCGCCAGGTCAATCACAGCCGGGTGCGCACGATGGGCAAAGTTATGATAATACGCCATTTTTTCCATCTGCGCCGTGGCTGCATTGATCAGACGTTTTTCCCCGAACCCCACGGCCACCGACCACAGGCCCGCCATCGCCTCGATGTAGCGCTTGCCCTGATTGTCGAAGACATAAACGCCCTCCGCATTTTCCATGATCTGCGGGCCTTGGTCGGCATGGACCATGGCATTGGTGTAGGAATGAAAGTGGTAGGCGATATCGCGGGCTTCAGCGGAGTTCGGCGCAAGGGTCATGGAAGGCTGTCCTTAGGAAATAGGTTCGCTGAGAGCTTGCCCGCAGCAATGCCATAGGTCAATTGCGTCGAAGCCTGCATTGAATGAATGCGCCTGTGACATAGGTCTGCGGCATGAGCAGTTCCAAACCCGTCCCCATTCCCCAATCCCGCCTTGCCCGCGCCACGCGCATGGGCACGATGACGGCCGGTGTGGCGGGGAACATGGCGATCAACGGTCTGATGCAGTTGGGCCGGGGCCAACAGCCCAACGCGCGCGATCTACTGCTCACCCCCGGCAACATCCGCCGCATCGCCGATCAACTTGCGCGCATGCGCGGGGCGGCGATGAAGATCGGGCAGCTGATGTCGATGGACACCGGAGAGATGCTGCCGCCGGAACTGGCCGACATCATGGCGCGGCTGAGGGCAGACGCCGATTTCATGCCGCCCAAGCAATTGCAAACGGTCCTGAACGCCGCTTGGGGCGATGGCTGGCGCAAGCGGTTCGCGAGCTTCGACGTCCGCCCCATGGCCGCCGCCTCGATCGGGCAGGTCCACCGCGCGCGGCTGCCGGATGGGCGCGATCTGGCGATCAAGGTGCAGTACCCCGGCGTCGCTCGCAGCATTGACAGCGATGTCACAAATGTGGGGCGGCTCATCCATCTGTCGGGCCTTGCGCCACAGGGTTTTGATCTGGCGCCCTACCTTGATGAGGCCCGCACACAGCTGCACCAAGAGGCTGATTACGAACGAGAATCCCGCTATTTGACTCGGTTCCACGATCTGATGAAGGGTGAGGGAGACTTCCTCGTTCCCACCTTGGTGCCGGAGCTGACCACGCAAACCGTGCTCGCCATGACCTACGTCCCCGGTGTGAATGTGGAGGAGCTGGCCGAAACCGATCAGGGCACCCGCGACCGTGCCGCGAGCCGCCTCATAGCGCTGATGCTGCGAGAGCTTTTCAGCTTCCGAGTGATGCAGACCGACCCCAATTTTGCCAATTATCGATACAATGCGGAAACGGGTCAGATTGTGCTTCTCGATTTCGGTGCCGCACGCGATCTGGATGAGGACATCATCGCCCGCTATCGCGCCGTTTTTGCTGCGGGTCTCACTGGTGATGCAACACAGGTGGAAGCGGCCGCCGAGCGGATGGGCATCATCACGCCCGAGACGGAAGAGCCCTATCGCAGCCTCATCCTTGAGATGAACAACATCGTTTTCGACCATGTCCGTCGCGCCGAGGTGATGGACTTCGCGACCTCCACCCTGTCGGCGGAAATGAACGACAAGGGGCGCGTGCTGGCCGAAACCAGATATGTACCACCGCCCCTGCCGATGGACTTGTTGTTCATTCAGCGCAAGGTCGCGGGCATGTTCCTTCTGGCGACACGTCTCAAGGCCCGCGTGCCGGTGCGCGCGTTGATAGAACACGCGCTCGCCTGATTCCGGTTTAGTGTGAACGCGCAATCGTGACACGACACAGGCTTTTCCTGCCAGCGCGGGGCGGGTAAGTCTGTCCTCATGCAAAATGACCTGCCCTTCACTCAGGATCTTGTTCTTGTCGGCGGCGGACACACCCATGCACTGGTGCTGCACACATGGGCGATGAAACCGCTGCCGGGTGCCCGGGTGACGTTGATCAACCCCGGCCCCACGGCGCCTTATTCGGGCATGTTGCCGGGCTTTGTGGCAGGGCATTACACGCGTCAGGAACTGGATATCGATCTGGTGCAACTGGCGCGCAAGGCAGGCGCGCGGTTGGTCATGGGATATGCCAAAGGGATCGATACGGACGGCCGGGTGATCCATGTGGACGGGGCGCCGGATATTGCATTTGATGTGGCCTCTGTTGACGTGGGCATCACTTCGGCCATGCCCAGTCTGCCGGGATTTGCCGAGCATGGCATTCCCGCGAAACCGCTAGGCCGGTTTGCCCAGACGTGGGAGGACTTCGCGAGGGGCGATGGCCCTGCCAACGTCGCGGTTCTGGGCGGCGGTGTGGCGGGTGCGGAACTGGCGCTGGCCATGGCGCACAGGTTGCAGGTCGAAGGGCGCGCGGCACAGATCAATGTCATCGACCGCAGCAAGGCCTTCACAGCAATCGGAGCCCCGGCGGCCAAGCGCCTGCGCGCGGCGTTCAAGCGCTACAAGATCAGTTTGATCGAAGAGACGACGCCTGTGGCCATCACCAAGACTGGCGTGACGTTGGAGGATGGCACGCAAATCGAGGCTGATTTCGTCACCGGGGCCGCCGGGGCCAAGCCCCATGACTGGTTGGCGACCACGGGTCTGACCAATCAGGCGGGCTTCATCCCCGTCGACACTCGCCTGCGCAGTCCGGACCCGAGCATTTTTGCCGTTGGGGATTGCGCCGATATGACGGCCTCCCCGCGATCCAAGGCCGGAGTTTATGCCGTGCGGCAGGCGCCCGTTCTCTATGACAACTTGCGCGCGGCGCTGTCCACCGGGACGGGGTTGCGGGAATACGTGCCGCAGAAGGATTACCTGAAGCTCATCTCTCTGGGCGAAAAATCCGCCTTGGCGGAGCGGTTCGGGGTCACGCTGTCGGGTCCGCTGCTGTGGCGCTGGAAGGATCAAATCGACACCAGGTTCATGACGCAATTTCAGGGTTCCATGAATGCTGCGGCCCCTGCCCTGCCTTGGCCGCGCGCCAAGGGCGCCAATCCCGACAAACCTCTCTGCGGTGGGTGCGGGGCGAAGATTGGCATGCCTGCGCTGGCCGGCGCGCTGGGACGCGAGGGGCCCGTGGGCGACGACGCAGGCATTCTGAACGGCAAACAGGTGATCAGCACCGATCACCTGCGTGCTATGGTACTTGATCCGGTGACGCTCACCCGCATCGCGGCGGTTCATGCCTTGGGGGACATCTGGGCGATGGGGGCCACGCCGCAAGCCGCACTCACATCGGTGATTCTGCCCCGGCAATCCCCGCAGCTGGCCGAACGCGCCCTGGCCGAAATCAACGCGGCCGCGCGTGACGTCATGGAGGCGGCAGGCGCTGACATCGTGGGCGGACATTCGACGGTCGGGGCGGAAATGACCATCGGTTTCACGGTGACCGGCCTGCACAAAGCCAAACCCATCACGCTGGAAGGCGCGCGCCCAGGCGATGATCTGGTTCTGACCAAACCCATCGGCAGCGGTGTTATCATGGCGGCTGAAATGATGGCCGAGGCCGACGGCGCGGATGTCGCGGCCGCGTTGCGCGTGATGATGCAGCCGCAAGGCATAGCAGCGCGGCACCTTTCCGCCGCGCATGCCATGACGGATGTCACGGGCTTTGGGGTGATGGGGCACCTTATGAACATGGCGCTGTCGTCTGGCGTCGGGGCGAAGGTTGCGCTTCGGAGCGTGCCGGTGATGGCGGGTGCCCTGGCGCTGTCATCGCGCGGCACCCGGTCCAGCCTGTATGCGCAAAACCGGGTAGGCTTTGAGGATATTCCCGACACCGACCATCATGCGCTGCTCTTTGATCCGCAGACCGGCGGCGGATTGCTGGCCGCCATTCCCGATGCCGCACCTATTGTCAGGGCCTTGCGCCGCGACGGGTATGAGGCTGCCGTGATCGGAACCGTCACTGACCGCGCAGGTCAGATCGAGATCGTCTGAAGCGCTGCTTTGACGTCTTCGGCCACCTTGCCCAGCGCTTCGGGCCTCAGGTCCTGTGCTGTCACGCGGGCCGCGATCCGCGCCTCCTTGTCTTTGGACGAACTGGCATACGCCGGATCATAATGCTCTTCCGCTAGCGCCCTGCACAGCGCCTCGTCATCGCCTGCGGCCGACAGCGCACCCCATCCATCCACCACCTCATGCCCGCGGAATTGGCGCAGTACATCGAGCTTTTCCATCAGTACGGCCTTGTCGGCCAGAACATCCTTGTAGGCCTCTGCCAGATAGCGCGCACGGGCCTCCAACGGCGCGTGAAGCGCAATGACCGGTGCGCTATTCATCGCCGTCCAGAGCGTCGGCGGAAGAAGGCGCTGCCCGATCTTGCTGCTTTCGGCCTCCACCACCACCGGTCGCGCCGGATCAAGACGGGAGAGTGCCATGGCGAGTGCCGTCTCAAACGCCTTCTGGCTGGGTTGCGGCCCGGCGCGGTCGCCCAAAAGGGAGCCGCGGTGATTGGCGAGGCCCTCCAGATCCAGGGACTGCACGCCCATCGCAGGAAGCTGCGCCAGCAGATCCGTCTTCGCGGTGCCGGTATAGCCTGCCAGCAAAACCAGTTTATGAGGCAGAGCGTCATTATAAAGGGCCCGCACCACAAGGCTGCGGAAGGACTTGTAGCCCCCCTGGATCGTATCAGACCGCCATCCGATTTCGCGCAACATCCATCCAAACGCGCCTGACCGTTGCCCCCCGCGCCAGCAATACACCAACGGTCGCCACGCGCCGTCGTGATGGCTCAGTACCGTTTCGATATGGTTGGCGGCATTGCGAAACACGAGTGCTGCACCGCGTTTGCGCGCGGTAAAAGGGGATATCTGTTTGTATTCAGTGCCGACCAGCGCGCGTTCTTCGTCATCCAGCACGGGCAGATTGATCGCGCCGGGAATGTGATCTTCGGCAAATTCCGACGGGCTGCGCACGTCAATGATCGTGTCGAAGTCCAATGTGTCGAGATCAGACAGGGCGTTCAGGGAAATCATGAAGCGCTATTTAACTGCTTTCGCAAAGACGTGAAATGCCGCCTTCATGTTTCGGAGCGCATGCTGCATAAAGTCCTTACAGCGTCACCCCTAAGACGGGCTGCGGTAGCTGGATGTCAGAAGGCGCGTGCCTTGGGTGGTGGACCATCCAATGCGGCTGCCTTGCATGATGTACGCGGTGTCGCCCGCGTTGAACGTCTCCTCGCCCGCATCTGAGGTCAGGGTCAGAGCGCCTTCCAGCACCTGGATCAGCTGATGTTCGGCGACCTGCAAAGCGGGGATCGAGGCGGCGGCGTGCGTGGATTGGCGGACCTGCATTGTCCCGGCAGCATTCATGAAATCCACGCGTTCGGTCGATACGGCCCCGGCGGCCATCCCGCCTCCTGCCACGTCTGGCACCGTGATCCGCGTCAGCGCCGGATTGCAACCTTTCTCGGGCACAGGGCCGTCAAGGATCATGAAGAACTTCCGGATCGTGCCCGGCTGGTCCCATTGGCACTCCAACCCTTTGGGGATCACGAACGCGTCGCCTGCCTTCAGGTGAATTTCCTTCCCATCCGGCATGCGCATGATCAGTGTGCCCTCCAGCAAGTACATGTACTCATCTACGGTGTACTTGCCCATGTGATCGACGAACGCCGTGCAATCCCAGACGCCTGCGAGGTACCCCTCTGCCTCGATTTCATGATAGGTGTGCCCGTGCTGGACTGGTTCACCCGAAAGAAGCTCGGACGAGTCCATCTCCTCCCAGCGTTCCATTCCAATGTCTGGCGGGCCGTCGCGGTGAAAGCGGGTGACTGCGTTGGTCATGGCTGTCCTTTCTTCAAGAATGGCACCTCGTCTTGCCAGCAGGTGAAAATCTGATTGGCGGTGCAGGCATACATGGCGGCATGTTCACCGGTGACCGCACGCATACGTGCTTCGATATGGGCGTAGGCGGCATCCATATGGGCGCGATCGCGGAAGGTGAGGATGGTGAAGAACTGGTGGGCGCGTTCTTCGTCGGTGTCCATGGGCGTATCTGAGACGCGTCGCCCCATTGGGCGGGCATCGATAATGAGGTCCGCGTCATAGAGTTCCTGCACGAACACGCGGTAGGCCTCGACGAAGCTCTCCTCGTGCTGCCCAGAGCGTAGATCGAAGGCGGAGAGAAGATGGACCTGGCCGGTCGGTGCTGCGTCTTTCGGGCTCATTCTGCCGCTCCGGGAAGTGGAACCACTTGACCGGGGGCGCGCCAGTTGTCGGACAACTCGGACAGTTCACGATCAAAGGGCACGCCATCTGCCGCGGGCTCCCCCATGTCGCGGGCGGCCCGGTGGCCAGAATAGATAGCGGCAGCAATCGTGCCCGGGCCCAGCGCATCGCCAATGCGGGTGACGTTCGGCGTGCCCGCCGCGACCAAAGCGTCATAAAGCGCATCCACCGGGCGGCGCATGGTGATGAGAACGCTACTCGCGGCCTTCACTGTCGTTTCGCGGCCCGTATAGACGCATTCCAAGGTGGCCTCCCCCGCGCATAGCTCGCGGATGTTTTGGGTGAGGTGCAGATGGACGCCCGCCTCCATCAGTTTCTTCTGGATGAAGTGCTGTTCGAGCGTGTGGTGCGTCCAACCGGACACTTCCGACCCGGGGGTGACGAAATGCACTTCGCAGCCCGCCAAGCGCAGTTTTTCGGCAATGGCGCCGCCCATGTAGAAATGATCATCATCAAAGACCACGACCGGGCCGTCCGGCACAACGCCTGCCATGACGTCTTCGACGGAGGTGAGCACAGCATCGTCCTGAATGGGGATGCCTGTGGGATTCTGCCTCCCGACCCCGTCCTGGGACCATTTGGCACCTGTCGCTATCAGGATTTGATCGGCGTCGAATTCTTGCACGGCGGCAGCATCCAACTCGCTGTTGAGGTAGAGATCCACGTTGGGCATCTGGCTGATCTGATAGATCCGGTAATCCACCGCCCGGCCCCATTCATTGAGCCCAGGAAGACGGCGCTCACCAATAAGCCGCCCGCCCGCTTCATCCCGCGCATCGGCGAGCGTCACCTGATGGCCACGCTGGCCTAGCGCGCGGGCCGCTTCCAACCCCGCAGGACCTGCCCCCACGATCAACACGCGGTCTTGTGTCTTTGCAGGTGCGATGCGTTCGGGGTGCCAGCCGCGCCGCCACTCTTCCCCCATCGTTGGGTTTTGAGTGCAGCGGATGGGGACGAATTGATGATCGCCTGACACGCAAATATTGCAACCGATGCACTCGCGGATGTCCTCAATGCGTCCCTCTTCGATCTTCCTTGGCAGGAAAGGATCGGCGATGGACGGCCGCGCAGCACCGATGAAGTCCAGCTTGCCGCCTTTGATCAAAGACACCATCGCGTCTGGGGACGTATAGCGCCCCACGCCGACGACAGGTTTCGTCGTCACGCTTTTGACGAAGGCGACATAGTCATCCTGAAAACCCGATTGTTTGAACCGCGACGTGGCGCTGTCATGTTCCCACCCGGAGATGTTCACGTCCCAAAGGTCGGGCTCTTCCGCCATCATCTCGATGAAATCGCGCCCCTCGCCGTCCGACGTGAAACCATCGTCGCCCATCAACTCATCGACGGCAAAGCGCACGGCCACGGCACAGGTATCCCCCACGGCATCCTTGGTATCGGCCAGAATTTCACGGAAAAGCCGCGCCCGGTTTTCCAAAGAGCCGCCATATTCATCCGTCCGGTGATTGCGGTAAGGCGACAGGAAATGCGACATGGTCGACAGCTGGTGACCCACGTAGACATAGACAATGTCATAGCCCGCGCGCTTGGCCCTGAGTGCGGCATCGCGGTGCCATTTGCGCAACGCCTTGATGTCGGATTTGTCCATCGCACGGGCCTGAACAGGGTCGCCCGTCACCACAGGATGATGCGAAGGCGCAAGCGGGATTTCGCGGCTGAAATTGCTGGAGGTGGTCATCCCGGCATGATTCAGTTCCGCCCCAGCCAGGCTGCCGAATTCATGAATGCCCTCGCACATGCGCGCGTGGTAGGGGATATCGCGATCATCCCAAAGCCGCCCGCCCGCCCAGGGTGTATGGTCGGCAGAGGGGTGAATTTCGATCTCTTCGGTGCAGACCACCGCCCAGCCGCCTTCGGCCTTGGTGCGGCGCATTTCAGCCATGGATGACGGGAAGGTGCGGCCCATCCCGTTGCAATGGGGAACCTGATAAAACCGGTTGCGCGCGGTGACCGGCCCGATTCTGACCGGCTCGAACAGGATGTCGTAGCGTGGATCCCTCATGTGCGCCCCCCCTTGCGTCATTGTCGGCCTTGCGAGTTCACGGAAAGATAGGGCGGTTGCGCGCGCGGGTCCATTGAATAATCATTCAATCACATTTGCACGGGTGACGTCGCCCACAAATGCAGCAATAGTGTCCCCGAAAGGAAGCGCTTCATGGAATTTACGAGAGCCGGGATTTCCGACCGTGCATTGCAGATTGCCGACCAGGTGGAGCGCTTTGTGCGGGACGCGGTCGTGCCCTACGAAGGCGACGCGCGGGTGGGTTTTCACGGGCCATCCGAGGAGATGGCTCTGGAGTTGAAATCACTGGCGCGAGAGGCTGGCGTGCTGACCCCGCACATTCTGGAAGATGGCAGTCACCTCACCCAGTGCGAGACGGCGGCAGTCCTGATGCGGTCTGGCCTGTCGATCCTTGGACCCCTGGCCTGCAACACGGCCGCACCCGATGAGGGGAACATGCTGCTCATTGGCAAGGTAGGCAGCGAGGGTATGAAAGAGCGATTTTTGGACCCGCTCATTCGTGGCGAGAAGCGATCTGCCTTTTTCATGACCGAACCCGCGTCCGAGGGTGGTGCGGGATCGGATCCGATGATGCTGAAAACCACCTGCGTGCCTGACGGCAATCACTGGGTCATCAACGGGCGCAAGGCCTTTATCACAGGCGCCGATGGTGCAGGGGTCGGGATCGTGATGGCCAAGTCGGACGAAGGCGCCTGCATGTTCCTCGTCGATCTGCCCCACCCTTGCATCCAAATCGAACGTGTGCTGGACACGATCGACAACGCGATGCCGGGCGGTCATTCGGTGGTCGCGATAGACAACTTGCGCCTGCCTGCCGATCAGATGTTGGGCGACGCCGGCGCAGGGTTCAAATACGCGCAAGTGCGGCTCGGCCCCGCGCGGCTGTCCCACTGTATGCGCTGGCTGGGGGCTTGCGTGCGGGCGCAGGAAATTGCGTCCGACTATGCCAACCGGCGCGAAGCCTTTGGCAAGCGCCTGATTGACCATGAAGGCGTGGGGTTCATGCTGGCCGAAAACGAAATTGACCTGCGCGCCGCCGAACAGATGACGTATTGGTGCGCCCACATTCTGGACAGTGGCGCGCGCGGTACGTCTGAAAGCTCCATGGCCAAGGTGTTCGTGTCCGAGGCGCTGATGCGCGTGGCCGATCGTTGCGTGCAATGCATGGGAGGCACGGGTGTGACGCAGGACACGATGGTTGAACAGGTCTTTCGCGAATTGCGCGCCTTTCGGATCTATGACGGCCCCACCGAAGTGCACAAATGGAGCCTTGCCAAAAGGATCAAGCGTGATTGGGAACGGCGGGCATAGATTCTATGCCTCCGGCGGGGATATTTTCAGCCAGAAGAAAAACGGACCCTTGTTTTTTCTGGCGGGATGTATCCCGGAGGTGTGGGGGCTGGCCCCCGCTCCCGCATGGTGAGTCAACGCAGGCCAAGTTCTGACAGAATGCCCGGAATTTTCTTTTTCAAGCCGAAGAAACCGCGTGTGGCGTGAGGCCATGTCAGAGAGTCATAGCTCCTGCGGATTTGCGTGACACGAAGGCCCGCCTTCGTCAGTTGGGGCGCGGCCTGACGAAGGCTTTCGGCCACCGGTCCGACCGGCGCGTAGGGCGTCACGATGTCACGAACCCCGACGCGATCAGCGGCGATCACGATAGCGTTTGCCCATGGTCCATCGCCCATCTCGCCATCCACCGCAAATTGATCGCGCGTGTGAGACAACGCATCCTGAAGGCCCGCGCGTGCGAAACCACGGGCCATGTCGCCCACGATGAAGGGCGAGCGCGCCTCGGTGGCGGCAAGCGCCAGAATGGCGGCCGGCGGGCGGGTGATCACCTGCCCGGGGGTGCCGTCCTCTTCAGTGATCAAGAGCAAGAACGGCTCTGACGGCAGCGACTCGGGAAGAGGGAGTGGGTCACGCGCGTAATCCTCATCTTCAGTGAGCGCGTCTGCCTGGCTTGAGAGCTGGTACAAAGGGTTGAATCGCCCGCCTGTGTATTTGTTGATGTTGGACGCCCGTGCCGCGTAGGTCTTGCCCTTCGTGTGCAGGCCTGCCACCCAGCGCCAGCTGAGCGTGTTGGAGGCCGGATCCCCATCGAGCAGATGCCGCAGGAAAAAATCCGCCCCCACTTCCCACGGCAAGCGCAAGGTGAAAATCCAGATCGAGGCAAACCACATCCGCGCGTGGTTGTGCAGATAGCCTGTCGACACCAATTCCCGCGCCCAGGCGTCAAAGGCATCAATCCCGGTCTGCCCGGCCATCGCTGCCTCTATATCCGCGCGCAACCCGCGATCGCGCGCCGCATCCTCCATCGCGACATCGAGCCCTGCGCGATAGGCGGCCCAAGCGGACGGCCTTTGTTCCATCCACCCTTTGAAATACCCGCGCCAGAACACTTCCTGAATGAATTTTTCTGCCGAGGCGGGGTTGTGCCGGGTCAGCACTGCGCGCAGCACCTCCTCTTCCGAGATCAGCCGATGGCGGATCCAGGGCGAAAGACACGATACGTTGCCACGCTTGTCCGGCCCGAAATCGTAGTTGCGCTGCGACGTGTAAGTGCGTGCGGCGCGCGGTACGAACGCTTCCAGACGCGCCAGACCGGCGGCGCGCGTGGGGGTGAATTCCATCGCGTCCGTCTCAGGCTCAAATCCGGGCAGTGGCAGTGTTTCGTTCATTGGCGCGCGCTCTCATTTTTGAGTTCCGTATTCGGGCAAATAGGTCGATTTTCCACGTCGTCCCGTGCGTTTGGCGCTTTTCACCGCGCGTCATCGCAATAGGTTGGGCATCATGCTGCTTGAAGTCAAAAACCTGACGAAGTCCTACGCGGGGCCCGATGGGGACACGCCCGTTCTGCGCGGTATCGACCTGTCCCTCGACGCGGGCGAGACGCTGGCGCTGACAGGTGAAAGCGGGTCAGGCAAGAGCACGCTCCTGCACCTGATCGGCGGGTTGGACATGCCCGGGGGTGGGAAGATCATCCTGGCAGGCCAAGATGTGGCGCAGATGGATGATACAGCGCGCGCCGCGCTGAGGCGCGACACCGTTGGCGTGATTTTCCAGCAGTTCAACCTGATCCCGTCGATGTCTGTGGCAGCCAATATCAGCTTTCATGCGCGCCTCGCGGGGCGTCAGGACGCGGCCTACGAAGCGTCACTGAGGGATGCGCTTGGCCTCAAGGATCAGATGCACAAGTTCCCGGAACAGCTTTCCGGCGGGCAGCAACAGCGCGTGGCCATTGCCCGTACGCTGGCTGCGCGGCCCAAACTGGTTCTGGCAGACGAACCCACAGGCAATCTGGACGAAGGTACAGCGGCAGAGGTGATCGACCAGATGCAGGCGCTGGTGGCAGAAGCCGGATCAGCCCTGATGATGGTCACGCATTCCATCGCACTGGCCGCGCGCATGGGTCGGCAGTTGCATCTCAGCAAGGGGCGGTTGGTATGATCGCTGCCGGGCTGAGCGCACTGTGGTCCCATTGGCGGCGCAACACGTTGCAATTGGTGACACTGCTGTCGGGGTTGGCCTTGGCAACCGCGCTTTGGTCCGGCGTGCAGGCCATCAATTCCGAAGCACGCGCCAGTTATGACGCTGCCGCCGCCGTCCTGGGCGAGGGTCGATATGATCAGCTGGTGCCCGCGAGCGGAGACTCGATTGCGTTGGAAACATACATTCAGCTGCGCCGCGCGGGCTGGCAGGTTTCCCCTGTTTTGGAGGGGGAGATTGGTATCGGCGGCACGCGGGCGCGTATCGTGGGGGTGGATCCGCTGACCGCACCGGGCGGATCAGGCACATCGGTCCTGGCTGCGCCACCAGAGCCGCAGGAATTTCTCGGCGACGGAGTGATTTTCGCCCATCCCGGCGTGGCTGACGGGCTGGAAGCGCGGGTGAGCGCGCGGGTTATTCCGGATCCGGGTGTGGCCCCCGATACGGCTCTCATGGATGTGGGCGTGGCCGCGAAGCTGTTGGAGCGATCCGATCTGTCGCGGTTGATCATCGTGCCGGAACAGCCGATGGGCTTGCCGTCAATGTCGAACCTTGCCCCGGATCTTATCCGCCAGGGGGCGCAAAAAGGCGCAGAGGTCGGGCGGCTCACGGACAGTTTTCACCTCAACCTGACGGCGTTCGGGCTGCTTGCTTTCGTGGTCGGGCTTTTCATTGTGCACGGCACCATCGGCCTTGCCTTTGAGCAACGCCGCGGCATGGTCCGCACGCTGCGGGCCTTGGGGATGCCTTTGAAGACACTCGTATTCCTTCTTGCGCTGGAGATGGCCGCCTTCGCGCTGATCGCGGGCGGGGTGGGCGTGATGCTCGGCTATCTCATTGCGGGCGCGCTCTTGCCGGATGTGGCGGCGACGCTTGAGGGGCTCTATGGCGCGCAGATCTCCGGTGCGCTGCAATTGAGGCCCGATTGGTGGCTCACGGGAATGGGCATCGCCTTTGCCGGCACATTGATCGCGGCATCGGGCGCACTGTGGCGGATCGCGCGGATGCCGTTACTGGCCAGCCCCGGCGGACGGGCTTGGGCGGTGGCGTCAGGGCAGACGCGCAAATGGCTTGGCCTGGCCTCTTCGGTGCTGGGGTTGATCGCCGCCATGGCGCTTGGTTTTGGTCAAGGCTTGGTGCTGGCCTTTGCAGGGCTGGGCGCGCTTTTGATGGGGGCAGCCTTTGCGCTGCCAGCCCTGCTGGATCGAGTGTTGGCCATAGCAGAAGCGCGCGCGAAACAGGTGCGCGCGCAATGGTTCTGGGCAGACACGCGCCAGCAGGTGCCCGGACTGTCACTTGCACTGATGGCGCTTCTTCTGGCGGCGGCGGCAAATGTCGGTGTCTCGACAATGGTGTCCAGCTTCCGGATCACCTTCGTCGAATTTCTGGATCAGCGACTGGCGTCGGACCTCTATGTCCAGGCCGAAGACGAACGCCAAGCCGCGGAGGTGGAAACGTTTCTCAAGCCTCTGACGCAGGAAATCATGCCGCTCCTATACGTCGACACGCGGCTTGCGGAGGGGTCGGCGGAACTCTACGGCGTCCGCGTCGGCGCGACCTATCGCGACAATTGGGGGTTTCTGGCGGGCACCGATAGCGCGTGGCAGGACGTGGCCCAAGGCAAGGCGGTCGTGATCAACGAACAGATGGCAAGGCGCGCAGGGCTTTGGGTGGGTGATGATCTGACGGTGGCAACGGGGCTGACAATGCCTATTGCCGGGGTATTCGGCGACTATGGCAATCCGATTGGGCAGGCCGTGCTGAGTGAGGACGTGTTCCTTGGGCTTCATCCGGACATCCGCCCCACCCGCTTTGGCATTCGGGTGGCAGACAAGGAAGCTGCGCGCGCCGCCTTGCAAGAGTTCGGCCTCAAGGACCCGCAAATCATAGACCAACAGGTGATCAAGGAGTTTTCCCTCGGGGTGTTTGAGCGCACCTTTACCGTGACGGCCGCGCTGAATGTGCTGACCCTGTCGGTGGCTGGTTTTGCGATTCTGACCTCGCTCCTGACGCTCGCCGCGATTCGCGTGCCGCAACTGGCTCCGGCTTGGTCCATGGGGTTTACACGCGCCGCTCTGGGCCGGTTGGAGCTCCTGCGCGCCGTTGTTCTGGCATTGCTGACGATGGTGTTCGCGGTGCCGCTCGGCCTGATGCTGGCCTGGGTGTTGCTCGCCGTAGTGAACGTGGAGGCTTTCGGCTGGCGCCTGCCGATGTTCACGTTCCCGCTGGATTACGCGAAGCTGGCCGTGTTTGGCGTGTTGGCGGCGGCGCTGGCCGCGCTTTGGCCTGCCCGGCGGCTTGCGCGCACCCCGCCTGCCGACCTGCTGAAGGTTTTTTCCAATGAGCGTTAGGGCGCTGATTGTCTTCCTGCTCCTGCCACTGACAGCATGGGCGCAGGGTTTCGCAGGGCTTGGCACCGACGCGGATGGCTTCACCGTGCCAGAGCGTGGATATGAATTTACCTTTCCGCGCGACCACGGCCCCCACCCCGATTTTCGCATCGAATGGTGGTATTTGACGGCCAATCTGGAGGCCGCAGATGGCACGCCGTACGGATTGCAGTGGACGCTGTTCCGCTCTGCCCTTGCGCCAGAAGAAAAAGAGGGGTGGGGCAGCCCGCAAATCTGGTTTGCCCATGCCGCCGTCACCACGCCAGAAGCGCATCACGTGGCAGAACGCATCGCCCGGGGAGGTATTGGACAGGCGGGCGTGATCGCCGATCCGTTTGATGCCTGGATCGATGATTGGCTGATGTCGGGGCCGGACTTTAACACTATGCGTCTGACTGCGACGGGTTCGGATTTTGCCTATGACATGACGCTCACTGCCCAAGGCCCTCTGATCTTTCAAGGCGACCAGGGCTATTCCGTGAAGTCTGAGGAGGGGCAAGCGAGTTATTATTATTCGCAGCCCTTCTTCGCCATCGAAGGCACCCTGTCTTTGCCTGAGGGTGATGTTGAGGTCACCGGCGCGGCGTGGCTGGATCGCGAATGGTCCTCCCAACCCTTGGCGGACAATCAAACCGGCTGGGACTGGTTTTCGTTGAGCTTTGATGGCGGCGAAAAGATGATGGGGTTTCGTCTGCGCCAGACCAATGGCGCGCATTTCACCGCGGGCACTTGGATTTCGCCCGAGGGCAAGACGGAAGCCTTCGCCAATGGCGTCTTCAACGCCGATCCGCTGGACATTTCAGAAGTGGCCGGACGCCAAATCCCGACCGATTGGCGCGTAACAGTGCCGCAGAAAGGTGTCGACGTGACGGTAAGCGCCCTAAATCCTGACGCGTGGATGGATGTGAACGTACCCTACTGGGAAGGGCCGGTTGTCGTGACGGGCAGCCACCCGGGCCGCGGATATCTGGAGATGACGGGATATGAGTGACGAGACCAAAGACCTGACAGTCTACTATGACGGCGCCTGCGCGCTCTGTCAGATGGAGATCGGCCACTACAAGGCACAGGAAGGCGCTCAGAAGATCGATTTCGTCGACGCAAGTGCTGTGGACATGCCCGAGGATCTGGACCGTGACACAGCGCTCGGCCGGTTCCATGTGCGCCGGTCTGATGGCACGCTCGTGTCGGGAGCGGCGGGCTTTGCGGAGGTTTGGAAGGGTTTGCCCGCGTGGCGGTGGGCGTCGCGCTTGGCGGCGATACCGGGTGTCTTATGGATAATGGAACGCATGTATCGCGCGTTCCTGCCAATACGGCCCCACCTGTCGAAACGCTTCGGCAAATGGAAAGCGCGCCGGGCCAACCCGTAGGATATCACTCAAGGATTTCATGCCTCCGGCGGGGATATTTTCAGCCAGAAGAAACACTAAAATGGTTGCTTTTTCTGGCCACAAATATCCTGGGGGAGGCGCGGACCGCGCCGGGGGCAAGGCCCCCAAATTCATAGAGTGGCAACGCCCCCTCTTTGAGGCAAAGGGGGGGGCGATGAGGATCAGGCCAGTTCGAGGCTGCCTGCTGATTGACGCCCGTCGCGTCCGGCTTCCAACTCATAGGTCACGGCTTGCCCGTCATCGAGGCGCTGGATGCCTGCGGCCTGAAGCGCAGAGATGTGTACAAAAACATCGTTGCCGCCATCTTCGGGGGCGATGAAGCCGTAACCTTTTTCAGTGTTGAACCATTTCACGGTGCCTTTGGCCATCGTGATGTCTCCTTTTAGTGTGCCGCCTGCGAATTGCGTTTGGCGATTGTGTTTTTTGCTCAGTGTCGTCGTAGGATCAACTGAGGCCGCAAAGGAAACAGTGGGTCGTCGGAAGAAGCTTAGCACCCCGTATTTAGTGCCGCGCGACGGGGAATACCAGAGCGGTCACCGCCTCTTTCTTTCTGCGCGGCCTTCTGCTTACCTGTGCATGACCTCAATGGCGGAGCGTGAGCGATGAAAGACCGTGACCTGACCCATGGCGGCGATCTTTTGGTGGAATGCCTTGCGGCACAAGGCGTGACCCGGGTGTTCTGCATTCCCGGTGAAAGCTATCTGGCCGCGCTGGACGGGCTTTACGGGTCCGACATCGATGTCATCGTAGCGCGGCAGGAAGGCGGCGCGGCGATAATGGCCGAGGCCGCGGGCAAGCTGACCGGACGGCCCGGCGTTGTCTTTGTCACCCGTGGACCCGGTGCAACGAATGCCAGCGCGGGCGTGCATATCGCGATGCAGGACAGCACGCCAATGGTACTCTTCGTGGGTCAGGTGGCCAGTGATCAACGCGACCGCGAAGCCTTTCAGGAGGTGGATTATCGCGCGATGTTCGGCCCTCTGGCGAAGTGGGTGGCTGAAATCGACCGGGCCGATCGCATCCCGGAATACATCTCCCATGCCTTTCATGTCGCTCAGTCGGGCCGCCCGGGGCCAGTGGTTCTGGCGCTGCCTGAGGACATGCTGTCGGGGCCGGTCGAGGCCATCGCGGCCACCCCCGCCGTGGCACTGCCATCGGGGGGAGCCGCCACGACAGATGTGGCCGCTGTCCTCGAACGCATCCACGCGGCTGAGCGTCCTTTCGTCATTGTCGGTGGCGGCGGTTGGTCAGCGGAGGCAGCTGAGGCTTTGGGCCGCTTTGCCGAGACCATGGGTGTGCCGGTGGGCGCCTCGTTTCGTTGTCAGGATTACCTGAGCAATGATCACCCCTGCTATGTGGGTGACGTGGGGATCGGCATCAATCCGAAGCTGGCCGAACGGGTACGGTCTTCCGATTGCCTGATCGTGCTCGGCGCGCGATTGGGGGAAATGACCACCTCCGGCTACACGCTTGTGACCCCGCCCGTGCCGGACCAGCCGCTTGTGCATATCCACGCAGACAGTTCAGAGCTGGGCCGCGTTTACCGACCGGACCTGGCCATTTGCGCGCGCCCGGGCGTGTTTGCCGAGCAACTGGCAGACGCCGCAAGCGCGAGGGGCGGCGGCGCGTGGCTTTCCGAGGCGCGCGCGGATTATGAAACTTGGCAAATACCGCAAGACACCACCGGTGATTTGCGCATGGAGACTGTCGTGGCGCATCTCCGTGATGTTCTGGCTTCCGACGCGATCCTGACCAACGGGGCGGGGAATTATTCAGCGTGGTTGCACCGCTACTATCGCTACCGCGGCTGGCGCACGCAATTGGCGCCCACCAGCGGGTCTATGGGTTACGGCTTGCCCGCCGCAATCGCCGCCAAACTGACCCATCCGGACCGCGATGTGATCTGCCTGGCGGGCGACGGATGTTTTCAGATGACCTGTCAGGAATTCGGAACGGCCTGCGAATTCGGGGCGAATATCGTGGTGCTGATCTGTGACAACGGGATGTACGGCACGATCCGGATGCATCAGGAACGCGCTTATCCGGGACGGCCGAGCGGAACCGCGCTGCGCAACCCCGATTTCGCGGCCTGGGCTGAAAGCTATGGCGCATTCGGGCAACGCGTGACACGGCATAAGGATTTTCCACAGGCCTTTGCGGCAGCGCGCACAGCGGGCAAACCCGCCATTCTGCATCTGATTACAGACCCCCGCGCCATCACGCCGCGCTTGGTGCTGGAGGGCGATCAACCGAACTGAAACTCACCCGGTCGTTCGGTTTGCAGATAGGTCTCAAAAAAGTCCGTAAAGGACGCGACCAAGGGCGGAAACTGTTCATACGGCGGGTAGAAGAGCGTGAGCCAAAGAGGCTCTGCCTCCCAATCATCAAGGACGGTCACCACCTCACCTGCGGCCAATGCGTCTGTCACCAGAAAGTCCGGCAAGAGGGTCATGCCCTGTCCCTTGGCGGCCATTGCACATAGAAGGTCGCCATTGTTGATCGTCACGTGATCCCCAGCGCGTATCTTTCTGGTCAGCCCGCCCTTGGTCAGCAGCCATGTCTCCACTGTCCCGTCATCGCTGTAAGACAGGCAGTGATCAGCGCTCAGTTCATCGGGCGTCTCGGGCATTCCAATTTCATCAAGCAGCGCTGGCGCCGCCACGAGCCGACGTGGCACGACGCAAATCTTGCGCCAGATCGTCGACACATCGGCGGGCGGGCGCGAAATGCGGATCGACAGGTCGTAAGGGTCATCGATGATGTCGATGAACTTGTCCGACAAATCCACGCTGAAACTGACCTGGGGGTAGGCCTGCCGGAACGCCGCAAGAAGCCCGGGCAACAAACGCACCCCCATTGAAAGCGGCGCATTCAGTCGCAGGTGCCCACGGTCGGGGCGGCTTTCCCGGGTGATCTGCTCGGTGGTGGCATCCAGATCCTCGATCAGAGGCCGGTACCGCGCTGCCACAGTTGCGCCGATGGCCGTGAGGCTGACCTTGCGCGTGGTGCGCAGCAACAGTTGCTGACCCAAGTCTTCTTCAAGTCGTGCGATTGTGCGGGTTACGGTCGAAGGGGTCAGGTTGAAATGCTTGGCGGCGCCCACGAAACTGTGCTGGCGGGCAACTTCCAGAAATATGCGGATTGGGCGGATGTCTTCCATTTGGTCGGCGCCATTCATTCAATAATAAATGCCAGATTATTGCTTTTCACGTGAAGAAGATTCAATGCCTTCGACGGGGATATTCAGAGCAGAAAAGACATGACCGCGTCCTGCCTGTCTTTTTGCAAAAAATAGTCTTGGGAAGGCTCGGCGCGCACCGGGGGCAACGCCCCAGGCTCAATCAGCGGCGACGCCCCAATACTCAATCAGCGAGCAAACGGCGGGTATTGTCGCGCAGCAGCGCATCGACATCATGGTCGAGATTGAGGGATTGCATCTTTTCATCAATGAGCAGGAATGACAGCCCGTGCACCATCGTCCAAAGCGGGAAAGCGCGTTCCAAAACCTCTTCATCCACCTCATCTTTGCCGAAATAGGCCGCAACCTGAGACAGAACGATCCCGTAATTGCGCATGCCGCGGTCGACCATCTCCGTGTTGTCCTTGTGCTCGCGCGCAATGCCAAAACAGAGCCGGAATACGCCCGGTTCTGACGTGGCAAACTGAATGTAAGAGCGACCCAGTGCAGTGATCGCCTCCAGCGTGCCGCGTTCGTAGCCGGATTGCGCTTCCATCATCAGATCATGGAACCGGTCCATCCCTTCTTCGCAAACCGCCAGCAACATGTCATCGCGGTCTTCAAAGTGCCGGTAAGGTGCTGCGGTCGACACGCCGGCCGCGCGGCAGGCATCTGACACGGAAAACCGGTCCGGTCCGTTTTCCTCGACCAGTTGGCGCGTAGCCTCCACGAGACCCGCCCGAAGATCACCGTGATGATAGTTTGTGCGCTTCGCCGCCATTCACCCGTTTTCCTTACACCGATCCAACAAATTAACGACCGACCCTTGTCAAAGTTAGAAACACTAACATATGTTACGCCATCTAACATTCAACAGGTGACATCATGCCAGACGCGGACCATACACCCTCCTTGACGCGGCGTATATTGAAAATACTTGGCACCGTGACGTCTACGTCGATCACTGCGGCAATCGCCATCGGGCTTGTGGTTGTCGGTTCCAGCTTCATCGCGGACCGGGCAGAAAGCGTAGGACTGCCTGACATTGCCCCGCCAGTCAGCGTGCGGACAGAGCCGATGACCTTGCAAGACGGCTACAGCGTGACGCGCAGTTTCGTAGGCCAGCTGGAAGCCGCTCAGGAGGCCAATCTGGCCTTTGAGGCGGGCGGCACGGTGGCTGCGATCCTTGTTGAGGAAGGCGCTTTCGTGGAACAGGGCGCGATTCTGGCCCGCACCGACACGCGTGATTTGACAGCGGAACGGGACGCCACCACGGCGGCGCGCGCTGCGCTGGAAGCGCAGCTGGAACTGGCAGAATTGACCAAGGCCCGGCAAGAGCGGCTGGAACAGCAAGGTTTTGCCGCAACGCAACGGTTTGACGAGGCGCGGCTGTCTGTCATGGAACTGACCGCCCGCATCGACCAGACCAACGCGCAGATCGCGCGGATTGATGTGGCACTGGACAAATCCATTTTGCGCGCCCCGTTTGCGGGCCGCATTGGTGAACGCATGGCCGACCTTGGCCAAACAGTCGGCGCGGGCACGCCAGTGTTGCGCCTGCTGGAAGACGCCAGCCCGCGTTTGCGCGTGGGGCTGCCAACAGACATGGCGATGGGGCTGACAAACGGTGCGCAGGCAAACGCGATTTTCGGCACCGAACGCTTTGCCGCAACCCTCGTTCACTTGCGCCCGGATCTGGATCCCCGCACCCGCACCCGCAGCGCAGTCTTCGAACTGGTGCCGGAAGACGGCCAAACACCGCCTGCCTACGGGCAATCGGGTCAAATCGAACTGAGCCAGAAAATCACCGATCCCGGTGCCTGGGTGCCGATCATGGCCCTGCGCGAAGGGGTGAACGGCAGTTGGACAGTGATGACCGTCGATGGCGAAAATCGCGCTGCGCTTGAAGCGGTGGAATTGCTGCATAGTGACGAAACCCGCGCATTCGTGCGAGGCAGTTTCGACGACGGCTCCGCTTTGATCGCGACCGGACCCCATCGTGTGGTGCCCGGACAATCGGTTGAGATCGCGGAGTAAGACCGATGGAAACGATCACCTTCCGCTCTCCCCGCCTTGTTGCGCTCATGCTGCTTGTCTTGATCGCCGGCGGGCTGTCTTCGCTTTTGTCCATCGGACGGCAGGAAGATCCCACCATCACCAACCTGTTCGCCACGGTCACAACCGTGTTTCCCGGCGCTGACCCGGCGCGAGTCGAGGCTTTGGTCAGTTCCAAAATCGAGGAAAAGCTGACCGAGATACCGGAAGTCGACGTGATCGAGAGCACTTCTTCGACAGGGATATCCGTCGTCACCATCGAACTGATAGAGACACTTGAAGACGAACGTATCGAGCAGGTCTGGTCTGAAACCCGCGACGCGCTGGAAGACGCAAGGCGGGATTTTCCGGCAGGCGTGGTTGCGCCTGAATTCACGTCGGACAACACGGGGGCCTATGCCGCGATTGTCGCGATCCGCGCGGAGCGCGAGAGCTTTCCCATGACGCTGGCCGCGCGCTACTCCGAGGATCTGGCGGACAGGTTGCGCACTGTCCCGGGCACCAAACTGGTCGATGAATTTGGTGCGCCGGAAGAAGAGGTGCTGGTCACGCTAGATCCTGTGCAGGCGGCAGGGCTTGGGCTGACGGCGGATGCGGTGTCCAGTGCGATCCGCGCTGCCGATGCAAAGGTACAGGCCGGGCGGTTGCGTGCGGCAGGGGCTGATATCATCCTGACGGTCGAAGGTGAGATCAAGGCGCTCGACCGGCTGCGTGAAGTGGTGTTGCGCGAAGACGCAAACGACCGCGTCACGCTTCTGGGTGATGTAGCGCGTATCACACGCGGGTCGGTCACGCCGCAGGCCGAGATGGCACTGTCGGATGGGCAATCGGCAATTCTGGTAGCCGCTCGGATCAATGACGGGTTGCAGGTGGATGCCTGGATGGCCATGGCGCGAGACGTGTTGGAGGCCTATCAAGCCACCCTGCCCGCCGGGCTGACGGCGGAACTGGTGTTCGATCAATCCGGATATACCGCCGAACGGCTCATTGAGGTGGGCACGAATATGGCGATAGGGGTGGGGTTGGTGGTCTTCGTCCTGCTGCTCACGCTCGGGGTGCGGTCGGCGATGATCGTGGCGCTTGTGTTGCCGGTTGTTTCGCTTGCGACCCTGATGACGATGAATGTGATGGGCCTGCCCATCCATCAGATGTCGGTGACAGGTCTCATTGTGGCGCTCGGGCTTTTGGTGGATGCAGCCATTGTAATGGCGGACGAGGTGGGCAAACGCCTCGCTGCGGGCATG
This sequence comes from uncultured Roseovarius sp., assembly GCA_964389425.1. Taxonomy (GTDB): domain Bacteria; phylum Pseudomonadota; class Alphaproteobacteria; order Rhodobacterales; family Rhodobacteraceae; genus Roseovarius. The sequence continues at coordinate 62,868 of CAYMEC010000002.1, read as the reverse complement.
TCCCGTATGGAGGCGGCAGGCGGCGCGGTGCGGCGCTTGTTTGCGCCCCTTTTGGCCTCCACGGTCACGACGGCGCTGTCGTTTACGCCGATGATCCTTCTGCCTGGCCCGGCGGGCGATTTTGTTGGCGCGATCGCTATCGCGGTGGTGACGATGCTCACCTGGTCCTTCCTCGTTGCCGTAACGATCACACCCGCCGTTGCAGGCTGGACCCTGAAGGAAGGGCGGGCGGGCGGATTGCGCCTTGCCCCGGTATCCCGGGCGTTCCGTTGGACAGTGTCGTGGTCAATGGCAAACCCCGTCAAATCCATTGCCCTTGCGCTTGTCCTGCCGGTGTTGGGTTTCGCCTCCATGTCCACGCTGACGGCGCAGTTCTTCCCGGGCGTGGAGCGCAACCAGTTCCATATCGAGGTGGAAATGCCGTCGGGTTCCGCCATTTCCGCCACGCATGATCTGGCGCTGCGCATCGATGACACGCTACGCGCAGAATCGGGCATTACGCAGGTGGATTGGGTGATCGGTCGCTCAGCGCCTGCCTTCTATTACAATGTAATCGGTGACCGCGATCAAGCACCGGGCTTTGCGCAGGCGCTTGTCACCACTGCATCGCCGGAGGCCACCGATGATCTGGTGCCCGCGTTGCAGCGCAGCCTGACCGTGACCTACCCCGAGGCGCGCATTCTGGTGCGTGGTCTGGTCCAGGGCCCGCCCGTGGATGCCCCCGTAGAACTGCGGTTCGTGGGGCCTGACACGGAAACCCTGCGCGCATTGGGCGACGAGGCACGGCGCATCATTGCCGACCAGGACCTGGTCACTGTCGTGCGCTCGACCGTGTCGGGCGGCGCGCCGGAAGTATCGCTCACGGTCGATGAAGCAAAGGCGCGGCTGATCGGCCTCGACCTGGGTCAGATTGCTCGGCAACTCGACACGGCGCTGGAAGGCGTCACCGGCGGCTCCCTTCTGGAAGGGACAGAGCAATTGCCTGTGCGTGTCCGGTTTGGCGATGGAATTCGCGGTGATCTTGGCGTGATTTCTGATCTTCCGATCATTCCACCTGCACAGACTGGCGCGCCGGTTTCCGTGCCGTTGTCGGCGCTGGCAGATGTGCAGGTTATCCCCTCTGACGGCGCTATCACACGCCGCAATTCGGAACGGGTAAATAACATTCAGGCCTTCATCGTCCATGGGGTCCTGCCCGAAGAGGCCTTCCGTGATGTGCGGGCAGCGCTTGAGCAGGAAGGGTTTACCCTGCCAGCGGGCTACCGTCTGGAGTTTGGCGGCGACGCGGATGCGCGGGATTCCACGCTAACCAATCTGCTTGCGCCGTTGGGGCTGATCATCACGCTGTCCCTGGCCACTGTTGTGATGACACTTGGGTCTTTCCGGTTGGCGGGCGTGACGTTCATCGTCGCGGGGCTATCCGCCGGACTGTCGATCCTGTCGCTGGCCGTGCTGCAATACCCCTTCGGGATCACGGCGGTGATCGGGGTGATCGGGTCCATTGGCGTGTCCATTAATGCGGCCATCATCATCCTATCGGGTTTGCAAGAGGACGATGCGGCCCGTGCGGGGGATCGAGATGCCATGGTCGATGTGGTCATGGGATCGTCGCGGCACATCGTCTCCACTACCGTCACAACCTTCGGGGGGTTCCTACCATTGATCCTTGCTGGTGGCGGGTTCTGGCCGCCCTTTGCAGTGTCAGTGGCTGGCGGCGTGCTACTGTCGACGGTGATTTCGTTCTACTTCACCCCACCGGCCTTCGCGCTGGTGCGGAGGCGGGTCGAACGACGCAAAGAAGATGCACAAACAGCAGATTTGGTGACGTTGGCTGCGGAATAATGACCTTGCTGTTTCAGGCCACAGCACACGCCCACTACTGACCGATGTAGATATTTGATCCCTGCGCGGCTCGACCCTAGAGTTGGGGGCGTTGCGACTTCCACTCCATCATGAAAAGCTGCTCAAAATCCAATTTTTCCATCACTTGCATGGGGTAGAGACGTTCAATGCAAAATGCGGTTACGAGTGGCCGATGCCTGCGTGCCGCCTTTGCGGGTTTGTACGGATGACACAGGCTGGTTTTACGACAATTCATCATTCAACCATGCCTCGACCGCGCGGGAGGCTGGCGTTGTTGCATGCGGCGCCGGTGGGGTAAGAAAGTAACTTTCGCTCAAAGGGGGAGCGTGCTCGAAAGGACGCACCACTTCGTCTGTCGACAGCATGTCTGCCGCAATCGTGTCATGTACCATAGTGAGCCCCGCCCTTGCCTTGGCTGCCAAGACCGCCACGACATAGGTTGAACTGAGGTTCACCGACCGGCCCACATGATCCGACCCGCCGCCCGATTTGAACCATGCATCCCACGTTCCCGTGATGCCCGCGCAATCGAACAACGGCGCGTGCGCCAGATCAATGCCGCGTTTCGCAAAATCCGGTGCACAGACCGGAAAGAATGTCTCTTCCGTGATCTTGCGAGCTTCAGGCGACATATCGCCAGGTCGGCCAAACCGTATCTCCATCCCCGAGCGGCCCGCGTTTTTATCCGGGTCCCAGATATGCGTGACGACGTTCAACACCAACCACGGATGGCGCGCGTAAAGACTGTGCAGGCGGGGCGCCAACCACAGGGCCGAGAATGCCATGGAGCAGTTCAGCACCATCGTCTGCCCCCGGTCCACGCCAGTCAGCGCCTGCGTCCCCGTGGCGATCAGATCAAACGCCTCGCGCACCACGGGAAGGTAGTTGCTGCCCGCCTCGGTCAGATCCAGCGCGCGGGTACGGCGGACGAAAAGCTCGGCCCCCAGAAACGCCTCCAGAGAGCGAACGTGCTGGCTGATCGCGGATTGCGTGAGACTGAGTTCACCGGCGGCACGCGTGAATGACAGATGCCTTGCTGCGGCCTCAAAGGCACGCAACCAAGTGAGCGGCGGAAGGTCGGCGGACATGTTATGCAGTACCTATGCATTAATGTTTTTAATCCTATAGCCGTGAATCCTTTGTTTGTCAGCCGGTCAAACTCCGTGGCATGCTCAGCCATTGTCCAAAAGACCGACAGGTGCCCCATGCTGCAAACTGCCCCGAAACCGAACCTCACCCACTGGGGAGAGCGCGTGGATTTGGCCGCTGCGTTCCGCTGGACTGTGAAGCTGAACTATCATGAGGCGGTTGCTAATCATTTCAGCCTCGCGGTGAATGACGATGGCACGCAGTTTCTGATGAACCCCAATCAGGTTCATTTCAGCCGCATTCGCGCCTCTGATCTGCTGCTGCTGGACGCCAATGACCCAGAGACGCTGAACATGCCCGGCGCGCCCGACCCATCGGCGTGGGGGTTGCACGGATCGGTCCATCGCCGCTGCCCGCATCATCGCTGTCTCATGCACGTGCATTCGATTTTTGCCACGGTACTGGCGTCCCTGGCGGACAGCACTATCCCGCCCATCGATCAGAACACGGCAACCTTCTTCAACCGCTACGTGATTGATGACGGGTTCGGTGGGCTGGCCTTTGAGGATGAGGGCGAACGCTGTGCCACCATGCTGGGCGACCCGAAGAAAAAGGTCATGATCATGGGCAATCATGGTGTGCTTGTAATGGGCGACACAGTGGCCGAGACCTTCAACCGTCTCTACTACTTCGAGCGCGCCTGCGAGACCTATGTCCGCGCGCTTCAAACAGGTGCAAAGATGCGCATCCTGTCCGATGATATCGCCGAGAAAACGGCGCAAGAGATCGAGGACTACCCCGGTTTGGCGCAAAACCATCTGGCTGAACTGAAGCGCATCCTCGACGAAGAAGGCTCCAACTACGCATCCTGATGAGGGACCCTATGTCTGACGCACGATTTGATGAAGCGCTGAGCGACCCGGAAGACGCGAAGTGGCACCACCGCCCACAGGGGCGCGTGCCACTCAACCCGCTGTTCCAATGGCCGCCACGGCCATCCGCGATCTGGCGTTGGTACAAAAGCGCGTGGTTGCAGATCACGTCAGTCAGTATCGCCTTCGGAGTGGCCGTGATGGCCTATGCCTGGTTCCTGCCACCATTGGAAGAAATGGCGACGTTCCAGTTCGGCTGGATGTTCACAATCTGGCTTCTCAACATGGTGCCGCAGACGGTCATTGCCTCGACCCTGCATTGGTGGCTCTACATCCGCAAAGGCCAGGGGATGGAGACCAAGTTCGAAGCCCGGGATCAGGCGCGCGACAACGCGCTGTTCACCTTCAACAATCAGGTCTGGGACAATATCTGGTGGACGCTTGGCAGCGCGATGACGGTGGCGACGGTTTATCAATGGGGTGTGTTCTGGGCCATGGCCAATGGGTACGTGCCAACGGTTACATGGGCGGGCTCCCCACTCTGGAGCCTTGCGTGGATGGCGGTGATTCCGATGTGGAGCGGGTTGCATTTCTACTGGGTGCACCGGTTGGCCCATCACCCAAAGCTCTACCGCCATGTACACGCGGTCCATCACCGCAATATCAATGTGGGGCCTTGGTCGGGGATATCGAACCACTGGTATGAAAACATGCTCTATTTCAGCACGTATTTCATCCATCTGGTGGTGCCGTCCCATCCGCTGCATGTGATGTTCCACATCTATTTCCAGCAAACGACTCCGATCTTTTCCCATGCCGGATTCGAACGGATTATCCCGAATGAGGGGCAATCCGCCAAAGCGGGCGATTTCTTCCATCAGCTGCATCACAGGTATTTCGAATGCAACTATGGCACGTCCGAAATCCCGTTTGATCAGTGGTTTGGCACCTATCACGATGGCACCGCTGTTGGGTCCAAGGAGGCGCGCGCTCGCAAGAAAGAGATGTATCGGGTGAAGTCTGGGACATAAGTGGGGGCCAACCCCTAAACCCATACGATATGTTCAGCCAGACAAAGCAAACCGCGTCGTGGATGCTTTGGCCGATAATATGGCCGCTAGAGGCACAACCGCTCAGGTCGTCGGATCCAGAAGAACCTTGGGCGCAGCCACCGCACCAGAACGAATATCTGCAAAGGCCCCTGCCCCATCCGCAAGCGCGCGGGTTTCCGTCCAGTCGAGCGGACCAAGGTGGCCGTCAAAAATGGCCTCAGCGGTGGCGCGGAAATCGGCGGCCGTGTACGTGTAGGTGCCGATGAATGTGATTTCCTGCAAAGTCATGCGGCGGATATCGAGACCACCGGTGCTTTGCCCTAACCCGATATGCATGATCACGCCGCCGGGTTTGGCATGGGCAGAAGCCGTGGCGCGGGTGGCTTCAAAGCCCACGCCGTCGATTACCAGATCGAAGAGACCAGCGTCATCAAGATCTGGCAGGTCGATCAGGGGAAAACCTGCGCTCGCAGCGATGGCCGCGCGGCGGGGGGCATTGGGTTCCATAAGGGTCACATCCGAGATGCCTTGCGCGATGAGACTGAGCGCCGCACCAAGACCGATGGCACCGCCGCCGATGACGAGGGCACGGCAGGTTTCACCATCACCGTGAAGGGCGCGTTTGGCCAGCCGGACCGCGTGCCAGCCGCACGCAATGGGTTCCGCCAGAGCCGCATGATCGAGGGAGGCATGGTCTGGCACGCTCACCAGATTACGCTCGGGCATCGTCAGGTATTCGGCGAACGCCCCTTCACGGGGCGGCATGGAAATGATCTGGCGATCCGGGCAGAGGTTGTCGCGCCCTTCTTGACAGGCCCAACTGTCCGGGTTCGTCACGAGGGGATTCACCGTCACACGTTCTCCGTCGCGCGGCCCGCCGACAATGACGCCGGCCGCCTCATGGCCCAAGATCAACGGCGCGGGGCGTCGTTCGTCATGGCCCAGATAGGCATGCATATCAGAACCGCAGATGCCCACGCGATCAATCCGGATCAGTTGTTCACCGGGGCCCGGCATTGGCGTCTCGGCTTCTTGGAAAGACAGGCTTTCGGGACCGGTATAGACGAGTGCTTTCATTTGGCGGTGTAGCCTCCATCGACCATGAGGATCTGGCCGGTTACATAGCGGCTTGCCTCGGAGCAGAAAAACAGGACGGGGCCGTCAAGATCGTCCATCTCGCCATTGCGGCCGATGCAGGTTTGCGCGGCATTCCGAGCGGCGCGATCCGGGTCATCGAAAACCGGGCCGGTCAGTTGTGTTTTAAAGAAACCCGGGCCGATGGCGTTGGCGGTGATACCGTGCGGCGACCAGGCCTCTGCCATCGCGCGGGTCAACTGTGCGATGCCGCCCTTGGAGGCACCATAGGCCAACCCGCCGGGAAAGGCGCGGGTGGTTTGCAGAGACGCGAAGTTGAGGATGCGCCCCCAGCCCTTTGCCTTCATCGCTGGCGCGAGTTCTTGCGCCAGAAAGAAAGGCGAGGCGAGGTTGAGGTTGATCGTGGTGGTCCAGCCCTCAAGCGTGACGTCATCCGCAGCTTCACGCGTGTTGATCCCGGCGGCGGTGACCAGAATGTCGGGCGCGCCAAACGGGTCGGACACGTGGCAAGCCAGATCACCTATCGCCGCCAGATCAGCCACATCTGCTGCCACGGCAGCGGCGCGGCCATCTGCGGCATCCGCCCAGTCTTGCAACACTTCGGCCCGCCTGGCCACGCCAACCACCTTGGCCCCTGCCCCCAACAAAATATCCGCCGCGCGACGCCCGAGACCCGAACTGGCCCCGGTGACGCAGGCCACACGGCCCGTCAGATCGAAAAGATCAGACATCCCCGACCTTACTGCTCACCTGTCAGGTCGAATTCCTCGTCGGGGAAATACTTCTTCAACCGGATATCGGCGGTGCGGGCGTGCCCTTCCATGCCTTCCAGCCGCGAGATGCGTGCGGTGGCTTCGGCCACGGGTTTGGCCCCGTCACGAGTGGCGCGCTGCCAAGTCACGATCTTCATGTATTTGTGCACGCTGAGCCCGCCAGTGTAGTTGGCCGCACCCGACGTGGGCAGGACGTGGTTGGTGCCCGACGCCTTGTCACCGAAGGCCACCGTGGTTTCTTCACCAAGGAAGAGCGAGCCGTAGCAAGACAGCCGCTCCAACCACCAATCAAGGTCGGCGGCCTGCACAGTCAGGTGTTCAGGCGCGTAATCATCCGAGGTCGCGGCCATTTCTTCGCGGTCGGCGCAGAGGATCACCTCTGCATAGTCGCGCCATGCGGCCGTGGCGTTTTCACGGTTCACTTCGGGCAGATCATCAATGAGGCCTGGGACGAGGCGCATCACCTCTTCGGCCAGAGTGCGATTGTCCGTCACCAGCCAGACGGGTGAGTTGTAGCCATGCTCGGCCTGTCCCACCAAATCCGTGGCCACCACCAACGGGTCAGCGGTTTCGTCGGCCAGAACCAGGCTATCGGTCGGGCCCGCAATCATGTCGATACCCACACGGCCAAAGAGCATGCGCTTGGCTTCCGCCACGAACTGGTTGCCGGGCCCCACGAGAATGTTGGCCTTGGGCAGACCAAAGAGGCCAAAGGTCATAGCGGCGACACCCTGCACACCGCCCATGGCGAGGATCGTATCGGCACCGCACAGATCAGCTGCATAGATGATGGCCGGTGCAATCCCGACTCCGGGACGCGGCGGTGAACAGGCAACAATGTGCTTGCAGCCCGCAACCTTTGCCGTGGTCACAGTCATGATGGCGGACGCGATATGGCTGTAACGGCCACCCGGCACGTAACAGCCTGCGCCGTGAACCGGCATGGATTTCTGGCCCGCAATCAGACCGGGGACGACCTCCAGTTCGACACTACGCAACGTTTCTTTTTGTGTCTCAGCAAAGCGGCGGACGTTATCATGGGCGAACTGAATATCGCGCTTTAGTTTTTCCGGCACGAGCGACGCTGCGGCTGTGATCTCATCACGCGTAAGGATCACATTGCCTTCGTACTTGTCGAACTTGGCGGCATATTCCAGCGCCTTGGCATCCCCGCCCGCCTCAATGTCATCAAGAATCGTGCGCACCGTCTCAGAGACGTCGGAGGCGTGGCTCGTGGATGTCAGAGTTGCTTTTTTCAGGTATTCTCGGGCCATTTTGGGTGCATCCTAATGTAAGAAATCGAAGAAGGGTCAGGCGAAGAAGGGCGCTGTAGCGCCGCGTAATGTAAGCGCTTACATTTTTTTTGGCAATGGGCTATATTTCCAACCACCGCCGGACGATGTATCGCAGGTGCCAAGATGTCTGAGACTGCAAAGCCTTCTGAAATCGTGCCCACATTGGCCGACGTGGCACGCCAAGCGGGCGTCTCCACGGCGACCGTGTCGCGGTGCCTCAATACCCCCGGTCAGGTCCAAAAGAAAACGCGGGACCGCGTGATGAAAGCGGTGGAGGACCTCGGCTATTCCCCAAATTTCTCGGCCCAGTCTTTGGCCGCCAAGCGCACCAACACGATCGGCGCGATCATTCCGACGATGGAAAATGCCATTTTCGCCCGCGGCATTCAGGCGGTGCAGGAGGAGTTGGGCCGCGCGGGCGCCACGCTGTTGGTGGCCAGTTCCGCCTACAAGCCCGACCTGGAAGCCCAACAAATTCGCGCCCTGGTCTCGCGTGGCGCAGATGGGCTGCTTTTGATCGGTCATGCGCGCGATCCGGCGATCTATGAGTTTCTGGACCGCCAGAATGTACCGGTTTGCGTATCCTGGGCCTATGATCCGGCGCAACCCAAGCCGTCGGTCGGGTTTGACAACCGCGCGGCCATGCGAACCATGGGCGAGGCGGTGCTTGCAAACGGTCATCGTCGTATCGCCATGATTTCAGCCCGCCAGTTCGACAATGATCGCGCCCGCGACCGGGTTCAGGGTGTGCGCGATGCTATGGGGGACGCCGGTCTGGATCCATCCGATCTCATTGTTTTTGAGACAGATTACACGATCGAAGCAGGTGGCGCCGCACTGGCCACTCTGGTGGCAAGCTCGCCCGGGCCAAGCGTCGTCATTTGCGGCAATGACGTGTTGGCGGTGGGGGCCGTGAAGGCGGCTCAAAAGCTAGGGCTGCGGGTGCCCGAAGACATCTCCGTCACCGGTTTTGACGATATCGAGCTTGCCCGCGTGATTGTTCCAGCCCTGACAACTGTTCACGTGCCCCATCGCCAGATGGGTGTTTTGGCGGCACGACAGCTTTGGAAAATGGTGACAAACCGAACCGAGGCCGACAGTTTGCAGCTGGAAACGGAGCTGCGCGTGCGAGGCTCTTTGGGTCGGCCCGCGCACTGACGCGGCGTGTAGCCCGGGTCGATTTTGGGCTTTCGTTCGACGATCTGAAAAGATCGCGCAGTCCCGGTTCAATTCAGACTGCGATGTCTCGGCGACAGGGCCTTACCTCCGGGAACAGTTGCACGACCGGTTTCTTCGTTTAATCTCTGATTCATGAGATCGGGTTCACCAGACCCGGCGCAATCAGGGAGACGACAATGAAAACCAAACTCATCCTTGCGGCGACACTGTTGGCCACCACAGCCGTGTCCGCCTCCGCTGAAACGCTGCGATGGGCCCGCGCGGGCGACTCGCTTACGCTTGACCCTCACGCCCAGAACGAAGGACCGACCCACACGCTGGCCCACCAGATCTATGAGCCGCTGATTATCCGCGACCATTCCGGCGCATTCCAAGCAGCACTGGCCACCGATTGGGCGCCCAAGGCTGATGATCCGAATGTCTGGGTCTTCAACCTGCGCCAGGGCGTGACGTATCATGATGGTGCCGATTTCACCGCGGAAGATGTCGTGTTCTCGATCAACCGCGCGAAGTCTGAAAACTCCGCAATGAAGGAACTTTTGACGTCCGTCGTGGAAGTGCGTGCGGTCGATGATCACACGGTGGAGTTCGTCACCGACGGGCCGAACCCCATTTTGCCGGCCAACCTGACCAACCTGTTCATGATGGACAAGGGCTGGACCGAAGCGAACGCGGCTGAGGCAGTTCAGGACATTGCGGGCGGTGAAACGACATTCGCCTCGTCCAACACCAACGGCACCGGCGCCTACGTGCTGGTCAGCCGCGAACCGGATGTGAAAACGGTTCTGAGCGCCAACGAGAACTACTGGGGCAAGGATGAATTTCCGCTGGACGTGAGCGAAATCGTCTACACCCCCATTCAGAACGCCGCGACCCGTGTGGCCGCGCTTTTGTCGGGTGAGGTCGACTTCATCCAGGACGTACCGGTGCAAGATCTTGGACGCGTGGCTGAAACCGATGGCCTCGTGGTCAAAACCGCCCCACAGAACCGGGTGATTTTCTTCGGCATGAACCAGGGTGCGGATGATATTGCCAATGACAACGTGGAAGGCGCCAACCCGCTGTCCGACGTGCGCGTCCGCAAGGCGATGTCCATGGCCATTAACCGCGACGCCATCCAAAAGGTCGTGATGCGTGAACAGTCTGCACCCGCAGGCATGATCGCCCCGCCCTTCGTGAACGGCTGGAACCAGGCTATGGACAGCTCTTCTGTCACGGATGTGGAAAAAGCCAAGGCGCTCATGGCGGATGCGGGCTATGGCGATGGCTTCTCCATCCAGCTCGATTGCCCCAACGACCGCTACGTCAACGATGAAGCGATCTGTCAGGCCGCCGTGGGCATGCTGGCGCAGATCGGCGTGACGGTAAACCTGAACGCGCAACCGAAAGCACAGCACTTCCCGCTGATCCAGAACAGCCAGACAGATTTCTACATGCTGGGATGGGGCGTTCCGACCTATGATAGCGAATACATCTTCAACTTCCTCGTCCACACCCGTGGCGATGAGCGCGGCAGCTGGAATGGCACCGGATTCTCCGACAGCGCGACCGATGAAAAGATCGTGTCGCTGGCGTCTGAGACCGATCTTGACGCGCGCAACGCCACGATCAACGACATCTGGACCGTGGTGCAGGATGAACAGCTTTACATCCCGATCCACCATCAGGTGCTCAACTGGGGCATGACCGACGCGGTCGGTACCGAGGTGAGCCCGGAAGATGATCCCAAGTTCAAATTCTTCACGATGAACTAAAAACTCCGGGCGGCGGCCTTTGACCGGGCCGCCGCTTTTGCTAAGGCCGTAGCGGAATACGGCTGGGGACTGCCTGACATGTTTGGCTATATCATGCGACGCGTGGCGCAATCTGCGCTGGTGCTGCTGGTGGTGGGGTTCGTAGCCTTCGCCATGTTCCGATTTGTGGGCGATCCCATCGACAACATGCTGGGTCAGGAACGCACGCTGGAAGACATAGAGCGTTTGCGCGCGCAGCTTGGCCTCGATGACAGTTTCCTCGTGCAGTATTACCGGTTTCTCGAACAGGCCGTTCAGGGCAATTTCGGGCTAAGCTACCGGCAAGGTCGTGAGGTGTCCGAAATCCTGCTCGAACGCCTGCCCGCGACGCTGGAATTGGCATTTGTATCCGGGCTTCTGGCTCTGATTGGCGGGATCGTTCTGGGAATTTTCACGGCCATTCGAAAGCGTGGCGTCTCGTCCAACATCATCATGTCCGTGTCGCTGATTGGTGTGTCTTTGCCCACGTTCCTGATTGGTGTCTTGCTGATCTACCTCTTTTCCGTGGGGGTGAATGTCAGCATTCTTGGCTGGTCCTTCAACACGTCACTTGGCCTGCCGAGTTTCGGACGTGGCGACGTGACGGAGATCGGCGGATGGACCACCGGCTTCCTGACTGAAAGCGGGCTCAAAGCGCTGATCCTGCCCGCCATTACGCTGGGCCTATACCAGATGACGCTGATCATGCGGCTGGTGCGCACCGAGATGCTGGAAGTACTGCGCATGGATTACATCCGCTTTGCCCGCGCCCGCGGCATCCGGTCCCGCGTAATCAATTTCCGCCACGCGCTAAAGAACACGATGGTTCCCGTGATCACCATTACCGGGCTTCAGCTTGGATCCATCATCGCTTTCGCCATCATCACCGAAACCGTGTTCCAATGGCCGGGTGTCGGGCTTTTGTTCATCAACGCGATCCAGTTCGTGGACATCCCGGTGATGGCCGCCTACCTGATGATGATTTCCGTGATGTTCGTGGGTATCAACCTGATCGTCGACATGCTTTATTTCGCGATTGACCCACGGCTGCGTGTGGATCGGGGAGGCAGCTGATGACCGATGCGCCGATGCCACAAGCCAAGTCTGAGATGACCAAGCTGGCGCGCTGGTGGGACAGCGACTTTATGTATTCCTTCCGCCATGCGCCGGTGGCCATCGTGTCATTCTGCGTGGTTGTGATCCTGATCATGGCGGCGGTTCTCGCGCCGCTTATCGCACCCTACAACCCTTTCAATCCGGCCACGCTCAACCTGATGAATGGCTTCACACCGCCCGGGGAGGCCAACGCCTTTACCGGCGAAACCTTCCTACTGGGCACCGATGATCAGGGCCGCGATGTGTTCTCCACGATCCTGTATGGCATGCGCATTTCGCTGTTCGTGGGCTTTTCGGCCGTTTTGCTGGCCATGGTTCTGGGCGTGCTTCTGGGGCTTGTGGCGGGCTACGTTGGCGGCTGGACTGAAACGATCATCATGCGCGTGGCCGATGTGCAGCTGACCTTCCCGTCGATCCTTGTGGCCATGCTGATCTTTGGGATTGCGAAGGGCATCACACCGGCAGAATACCGTGATCAGATGGCGATCTGGGTGTTGATCCTCGCTATCGGCCTCAGTGACTGGGTGCAGTTCGCGCGTGTTGTGCGGGGCACCACACTGGTCGAGAAAAACAAGGAATACGTTCAAGCGGCCAAACTGATTGGGCGGTCGCGGCTGTCCATCATGCTGCGCCACATTCTACCCAACGTCCTGAGCCCCGTGTTGGTGATCGCAACGATTTCGCTAGCGCTGGCTATTATCGCGGAGGCCACGCTCAGCTTTCTTGGCGTGGGCGCTCCGCCGACCAAGCCGTCGCTTGGCACGTTGATCCGGATCGGACAGGAATTCATGTTCTCGGGTGAGTGGTGGATCCTGCTCTTCCCGGCGGGGACGTTGCTGGCACTTGCGCTGTCCATCAACCTGCTTGGCGATTGGCTGCGCGACGCGTTGAACCCGAGGATGCGCTAGATCATCGACGCGCGGTCAAGCGTTGGCCGCTGTCAGACGTCTTCTTCGGGCTTCGCTTTGGTAGCCCATACCCGTTCCTCGTCAAGCTCGGGCAGCGGCGTGCCTATCCGGTCGCGGTGCACATGCACCTTCGCGATGAAATACGCAGTGACCGGTGCTGTCGCGAACATGAAGATCGAGATCAGCAATTCATTGAGCGACCCGCCCGCGTGATCAATCGCATAGATCATCGACGCGATAAGAATGCTGCCCACGCCCAACGTCCCCGCCTTCGTGGGGGCATGGAGACGCGACATGGGGTTGTTGAGCTTGATCAGGCCATATCCGCCGACCAGCGTGAAGAACGCGCCGAAAAGAAGCATGATGGCAGTGATGATTTCGACAACGCTGGTATCGGTCATTCGATCACATCCCGACGCAGAAGAAAGCGGGCGAACGCCACCGTAGACACAAAGCCCACCATCGCAATGAGCAGGGCCGCTTCGAAATACATCTGGGTTTCCTTGGCAATGCCATAAAGCACTATGAGCGACACGGCATTGACCGAAATCGTGTCGAGCGATAGCACGCGGTCGCCCATGTATGGCCCGCGCAGCAGGCGGATCATGCACAGGACCATCGTCACGGCGACAGCACCGAACGCAATGTAGAGCGCGTAAGTCATCAACATGGGAAAATCTCCATCAGGCGAGTTTCGTAGCGTTTCTTGATCCCATCGCGCACCTCGTCCGGGTCGGGCGCGTGAAGGGCGTGAACAAGCAGGGATTTGCCGTCATCGGACAGGTCCGCAGACAGCGTGCCCGGGGTCAAGGTGATCGTGCTGGCCAGTACAGAGATCGCCTCGGGCGTGCGCAGCTCCAGTGGGATTTTGACCCAGTTCGGTTGCATCTTGGCATTTGGTTTGAACAAAACGATCATGGCCACTTCAACGTTGGCCACGATGATGTCCCAAATCACGAGACCGAAGTAACTGAACAACCGCCACGGGCGATGGATCGGTGGGCGCTCGGGCCAGAAAGCCGACGTGATGATCGGGATGATGATCCCTAGTATCAGGCCAAAGGCGACCGCTCCCTGGCTGGGCCGGTTCACAAGAAGGCACCAGACCAACGTCAGAAGGATCGTAAGCAGCGGATGGGGGAAAACCTTGCGGAGGAATGTCATGATCCTTGGTCCTCCTCTTCAGAACCCTCAGTGGCGGCGGCCCCATTGCCCTCGCCATCGCCCTTCTCACCGTGGTCATCCTTTCCCTTGTACTCGATCGCCTTGCCCGGCGTTTCAAGCACAATGGAGATGTAAGGCCCAGGTTCGAAAAGCTGCGCAGCGGTCGCGTTGAGGTAGCGGTTGATCGGTCCGGCAAAGACCGTGACCAGCACGATGGAGGAAATCAACGTACCAATGGCGATCATGGGAAGCGGGCCTTGCGTCTCGGACTGCTCGTCGCTTTGTGGCTCGTCTTCTGCGGTCTCGGGCAGCGGGGCATGGGCCTTCCAGAACATCACGCTACCGGCACGAGAAAAGCCCACAACGGCGATCAGGCTGGATGTCAGGATCACGGCCCAGACCCAGGCCATGCGCGGATCTGCAAGGGCGGCGTCGAGGATCAGAACCTTTCCCACGAAACCGGACAGCGGCGGCAGGCCGGCCATCGCAATGGCGGCGGCAAAGAACATACCCGCAACCAGCGCCCCGCCGACCATAGGAGGTGCTGGTGCCCAGGTCAGGTCACCACCGGACCGTCGCGTTTTCACCACGTCCACCAGCAGGAACAGCGTCGCGGTAGCGAGGGTCGAATGCACCGCGTAGAACAGCGCTGCGGCAATGCCGTCAGGCGTAAAGACGGACACCGACGTCATCAGCATTCCCATCGAGCCGATGACGGCAAAAGCCACCAGCCGGTCGAGTCGTTTGGCCCCCAACACACCGATCATCCCCACCGCAAGCGTGATAAGCGCGCCGGGCAAGAGCCATGTATCAAAGAGACCTTGGGTGATCTCCAGATCAGGCGGGAAAGCGATCGTGTAGAAGCGAATGATCGAATAGGCCCCCACCTTCGTCATGATCGCAAACAGCGCGGCCACGGGCGCAGGGGCCGTGGAATAGGTCGCGGGCAACCAGAAATGCAGGGGCAGGATGGCCGCCTTGATCGCAAAAACCAGCAGAAGAAGCACGGCGGCCACACGGACACCGCTGCTGTTGTCCAACGGCGCTTCGGCCACGCGGGCGGCGATGTCGGCAATATTGAGCGTGCCCAGTTCGGCATAGATCGTGCCAAGTGCAAACAAGAACAGCGTGGAGCCCAACAGGTTGAACACCACGTATTGCACGCCCACCCGCAAACGCCTCGACCCGCCGGAATGGATCATGAGGCCGTAAGAGGCCAGGAGCAGAACTTCGAAGAACACAAAGAGGTTGAACGCGTCACCGGTCAGGAATGCGCCCAGAATGCCCATGATCTGGAACTGGAACAACGCATGGAAATGCCGGCCACGCATGTCCCAACCCGACCCGATGGCATAGATCAATACGGGGATCGCAAGGAAAAGCGTCAGTACCACGAACAGCATCGAGAGCCTGTCGGCGACCAGAACAATCCCGAATGGGGCGGCCCAATTGCCCAGCTGATAGAGGAAGATCGTCCCATCAGCCACGCCCACCAGCAGGCCCAGCGCAATCGCAAGACACAGCCCGACGGTGGCCAGCGAAAATGTACGTTGCAGCACCGGATGATAGCGCGCGACCAGAATGATAATCGCCGCCATCATGCCCGGCAACAGGATCGGAGCAATGACCCAATGGCTCATGACTGTGCTCCCTCATTACTCTGGCTTCCGGGCGACACCTCATCCTGATCATCAACGTGATCGTCTTGAGAACTCAAAAAAGCACCGACCCCGATCATCACCACCACGGCCGTCATACCGAAGCTGATCACGATGGCCGTCAGCACCAAGGCCTGCGGCAGCGGATCGGTGTAAAGCACGACGTCTTTTTGAAGGATGGGTGGCCGGTTCACCGCCAAACGGCCCGACGCAAAAAGGAACACATTGACCGCATAACTTATGAACGCGGTGCCAAGGATCACAGGGAACGTTCGCTTGCGCAGGATCAGGTAGATTCCGGCGGCGGTCAGGATCCCCACGGCACTGGCAATCAGGATTTCCATCGTTTACCCCCCTTTGCCTTCTGTGTCCGCCTCACGGGACGGGTCGATATCCATGGCATATTCGCTGGATTGCTCGCCGCTGCGACGTCCCAGTCTAGAGAAACTTTCAAGCGACAGCAGCACCGCACCCACCACGCAGAGGAAAACGCCCAGATCAAATCCAAGGGCGGTCGCCAGCTCAAATTCCTCGAAGGGTGGAATGCGGAAATAGCCGAAAGAGGACGTCAGGAACTCGGCGTCGAAAAAGAACGCGCCGATGCCCGTCAGGCCCGCAACCAACACACCTGCCCCGATGATACCATGATAGGGATAGCGCTGCCGCTTTTCGGCCCAGTCAAAGCCCGACGCCATGTATTGCATCACAATGGCGATGGCCACGACAAGCCCCGCGATAAACCCACCGCCCGGTTGGTTGTGGCCGCGCAGGAAGATATAGACCCCAACCATCAGCACGATAGGCATGATCACGCGGGTCATAACGACCATCAACATGGGATGCGCATCCCCTGCCTTGTTGCCAACGGGCCGATTGAGAAGACGCGCCCGAGCACTGCTCGACAGAAGGGTTTCCGTCAGGGCGTAGATGATCACGGCAGCAATACCCAAAACGATGATCTCCCCAAAGGTGTCAAAGCCCCGGAAATCGACAAGGATCACGTTCACCACGTTGGTGCCGCCACCGCCCGGCTTTGAATTGGCGAGGTGGTATTCCGAGATCGGCACCCCAAACGCATCGCGGATCAACATGGAGTATATCAGCGTCGCGGCGGCAAGGCCCGCGGCACCCGCAATTACCCCGTCGCGAATGCGTCGTGCCGCACTGCTTTCAACCGGGGTTTTGCGCGGCAAGAAATTCAACGCCAACAACAAAAGGATCGCAGTCACCACTTCCACGGACAACTGTGTGAGCGCCAGGTCAGGCGCACTGAGATAGGCAAAGCCCATGGCAATCACGAGACCCACAACCGATGTCAGCACCAAAGCCAGATAGCGATGGTTGTGATAGACCATGAGCATCGCTGTGGCGATCAGAAGCATCGCCCAGGCGACAACGGCCACCGGATGCATCGGTAGCATCTCTCGCGTGGGCGCGGTCGTGGAGCCCGTGAAGTAAGCGTGTGTTCCCAAGACCACTACGGTCACGGCAAAAATCGCAGCATAGCGCGTCAGCGCGCCGTCGTGCAGACGCGAGGTGATCAGGGTGGCCACCACGACCACTGCGTCGATGATGGCATCAAAAATGGATTTCGCAGCGGGCGGTCCGGCCGCCGCCCATCCACGCGCCAGCGGGTTGAACGCCGCAAGCAGTATCAATCCGCCGGTCACCGCGATGATCGACATCCACAGCGCCGCATTCACCCCATGCCAGATCTTCAGATGTTCGTCGGGCAGGGCTGCGGCGTTGCCCAGAACGGCGTCGGCCACAAGAAACACCAGTGGCTCTGCCAAAAACGGTGCGACACCGATGCCCACCACCAGAACACAAAGCAGCGCTGGCGGCCCCCACATGCCGATACCCGGATCGTGGGGTTTGGCAGGATAGTCATCGCGCACCGGGCCAAGGAACGTATGGCCGACAAATCGGAAGGAATAGGCGGCCGAAAAGAGCGCGCCGATCGTGGCCAGCACGGGCACCAGAAGCGGTGTGTCAAACAGCACCGTCTTGGTCGACGCTTTCAGCATCATCTCCTTTGAGATGAATCCGTTCAACAGCGGGATCCCCGCCATCGACAATGCAGCAATGGTGGCGATCACGAACGTAATGGGCATCAGACGGCGCAATCCACCCAACCGCGTGATGTCTCGCGTATTTGCCTCGTGATCGACAATCCCGGCTGACATAAAGAGAGCCGCCTTGAACGTTGCATGGTTCAGGATGTGGAAGACGGCGACCAAAGCTCCATAGGCCGTGCCCGTGCCCAAGAGCATTGTAATCAAGCCCAGATGCGACACGGTCGAAAAGGCCAAAAGACCTTTGAGGTCGTTCTTGAACAAAGCGATGATCGCGGCAATCACCATCGTGATCAGGCCCGCGCCCGTGACCAGATAGAACCACGCCTCTGTTCCTGACATGACCGGCCATATGCGCGCCATCAGGAAGATACCGGCCTTCACCATGGTGGCCGAATGCAGATAGGCCGACACGGGCGTCGGCGCTGCCATCGCATGGGGCAACCAGAAATGGAACGGGAACTGTGCAGATTTGGTGAAACAGCCCAACAGGATCAGCAACAGAGCTGGCAGGTAGTAAGGGCTTTCCTGGATGATTTCCCGATTTTCGAGAATGACTGTCAGATCAAAGCTGCCCGCGATATTGCCCAAAAGCACCATCCCCCCGATCAGGGCCAGACCGCCCATGCCCGTCACGGTCAGCGCCATCCGAGCGCCCTGGCGACCTTCTTCGAGGTGCTTCCAATACCCGATGAGCAGGAATGAGGATAGCGATGTCAGCTCCCAGAAAATGAGCAACATCAATATGTTGTCGGACAGGACGATCCCGACCATCGCGCCTTGGAACAGCAGAAGATAAGTGAAAAACTCACCCATATTGTCGTCGCGCGACAGGTAGAAGCGACCGTAAGTGATGATCAGAAGGCCAATTCCGAGGATCAGTGCCGCAAAGAAAAAGCCCAAGCCATCAATGAAGAAATTGGCATTCAGCCCCAGCGACGGGATCCAGTCCACCCGTGCCTGCACCACTTCTCCGGCTAGAACGGCAGGCAGGTGGGTCATCAGGCCTATGAATGCCGTCAGCGTGACAAAGAAGGTTGCCATCGCACAAGCCTGACGCCCCGCCTGATACATCAAGCCCGGTAGCAAAGCCCCGATAAATGGCAGAGCTACAATCAGAAATAGCGACATAGTCTTACAGCCCCCGGGCGTTCTGCCCCTTCTTTTCGTCCCGCCGCAGAAGGCCTGACCATGGGCGCACCCATGAAGGTTTCGCAGTCTAGCGGTGTATTTCAGTGTTTTTGGTCGGAAAACAAGACCCAACGCCACCGAAACCTGCCGAAAATTGGTTAGTTTTTCGCAAATGTTTCCCTTGGGTAAGGCGGAAAGCTCTGTCGTCTTAAAAACAATCCATTCTTTGACTCCCCATATTCCTGCGCTAACCATGGCGTACGCGTACAAGGAGGCGATCCTGCCAATCTCCCTCACCCCTGTTCAACGTCCCGAACACGGCCTGACTCTGGAAATGGAGATGCTGAACCATGCTGTTGCCTCCGGCACTCGGCTTGCGCTGATCTGGCAGGCGGAAACCCCGGGCCTCGTATTACCGGAACGTTTCACGCGCGACCCTCTGTTCGAGGCTGCCGCCCGGTCCAGCGCTGCGCGTGATTGGCCCGTTGTCGGTCGCAAGACCGGAGGCGGCATCACACCCCAGGGACCGGGCGTGCTGAACCTCGCCTTGTGCTTTACGGCGTGTACCGGCCAGTCTCGTGCGATCCTGCCCGGCTATGCCAAGATCGTCGACCCCTTGCGCGACGCTTTCGCCCGTCTGGGCGTGACAGCCGAGGCGACGCCAGTAGAGGGCAGCTTTTGCGATGGCGATTACAACCTGGCGGTGGATGGCCGCAAACTGGTGGGCACGGCCCAGCGCTGGCGTGGCCACACCTGTCTCATCCATGCGCTCATCCTGACGGACATTGATCTTGACCCGGCGGTTGAAGCCGTCGCCACGTTCAGCCGGGAGCTGGGCCATGACACGATTTTTGACGCCTCGGTCCATTGCCGATTGGCAGATCTGATCCCGAACATCGCAGACCTGACAAAGACCACCGTCACGGCCCTCGATAAAACCGTCACAGACGCAGGTTACGCCCCCTTCGCCGCTTGAGCCTTCAGCGCCTGCAAAAGCCCCAGGATCATCGCATCCCGTTGCTGCGACAGCGCCTCGACCGACTGCCCGCCGGTGGCCTCTTCCAAGCCCTCGACCAACATCTGCGCTGTGTCGGCATCGAGCGTCGGATCACCCAGGTCCGCCCACCAACCATTGAACGTCTCGGCAAAATGGTCGCAAAAAGCAGCGAGGCCCCCGGGGCCCGCGCCAAGACTGAAAAGAGCCGTCGGACCCATCGTCGCCCAGCGCAGGCCAGGACCTGCGCTCATGGCCTTGTCCACATCCCCCACCGAAGCCACGCCCGACTGCACCAAATGAATGGCTTCACGCCACACCGCAGCCTGCAAACGGTTCGCGACGTGGCCTGGCACTTCCTTGTTCACACGAATGGTGACCTTGCCGATGTCTGCGTAAAACGCCTCAGCCTTGGGGATCACGTCCGCGTCTGTGCACGCGTTGCCCATCACCTCTACCAGCGGAATGAGGTGGGGCGGATTGAACGGATGGCCCAGGATGAACCGCGCCGGGTCGCTCCACCCAATCTGCATTTGGCCCAAGGTCAACCCTGAGGCTGAACTGGCCACTACGGCCCCCTTCGCAAGCATCGGTTCAATCTCCGCAAAAGTGGCGTGCTTGATCGCCACCCGCTCCGGCACGTTTTCCTGAACGAAACCCGCGCCTTCGACCGCTTCTGCCGCACTTTTCGCGAACATCACCCGGTCCGGATCACCCCGTTCAGTCAATCCCAGTGCATCCATTGTGGGCCATGCCTGCTCCACATAGGCGCGCACATTGGTCTCTGCATCTGCGGCTGGATCAAACACCGTGACTGACCGGCCCGAGGCCAGAAAGAGAGCGGCCCAGCTTGCCCCGATGACCCCGGCACCCAAAACGGCTGTATGATCCACGCCCATCAGAAAAACCCTGGGTTCAAGGGTGAGGCGGATGTCATGCCGCCATCCACCGTAAACATCTGCCCCGTCGCGAACGTGGCCTCATCGGAGGCCAGCCAAACCGCCATCGCCGCGATGTCCTCCGGCTGCCCAAACCGCCCTACCGGATGGCGCGCAATCGCATCCGCCCGCGCTGCCTGCGGATCCCGCGCAAGATCAAACCCGGCCTCCAGCATCCCTGTATTGATCCAGCCCGGGCAGATCGCGTTGCAGCGAATATCCGGCCCGTGATCGACGGCTATGGATCGCGTCAACCCGTGCACGAACGCCTTGGAGGCGTTATAAAGCGCCATGGATGGGTCTGCGACTTGGCCAGAAATGGACCCGATATTGATGATGGACCCCCGGCCCATAACCGGAATGAACGCGCGGCACATGTTGAAGACACCCCGGCAATTGGGACCGATGACGGCGTCCCAATCGGCATCGGTGCTCTCGACCACGGTCTTTTCCACCTGCACGCCCGCGTTATTGACCAGAATATCGACAGGCTGAACAACCTCAGCCACCGCCAGCGCGTCATTCACATCCAGCGTGTACCAAGTTACACCGTCAGGCAGATCAGGCATCTCGCCCCGACCACATGCGATCACCTCTGCACCTTCTGTCAGAAACGCCTCAACGATTGCGCGGCCGATCCCTTGGCGCCCGCCTGTCACAAAAGCCCGCTTCCCGGCTAGCCGCATCCCTCAAACCCCTCTGGCAAAACGCCCCAAGCCCCGCGCGCATCACTATCGACAATCTCGATCTCATCGCCGGTCATCGCCACGGTCAGATGCGTGAACATGTCGTCCGCTGTCGCCCCATGCCAATGGGGATGACCGGCTGGAATGGTCACAACGTCGCCCGGCTCCATGAAGTGCGCACCACCTTCGTCTGCAATGATCCCACATCCCTCAGTCGCGATCAGGATTTGATCGTAGCGATGAATATGCACCCGGTTCCGGGCACCCGGGGCGAATTCAACGGAGTAGACCTCCACTTGGCCTCCCGCGAGCTTTGAGAACGAAATCTGGCCGCCAACATACAGCGCGCCTTTCGCCGGACTCGCGTCTGCCGATCCGGCACGTACCAGTTTCATCTTGTCGGAACCGCTCATAGGCGCATCTGCTGCACTTGAGCGCTCAGCCCGCCGTCAATGACCCACAGTTGGCCCGAGGCATAGCGCGCCTCATCACTTGCCAACCAGTTCACCAGATTGGCAATGTCGTCGGGGGTTCCATAGGTCCGCATAGGGTGCACATCGCGCACCGCCTGCTGAAGATCATCAATGCTCTTGCCACCCCCGCCTGAACCGTCTCCGGTAAAGAAGCTCTGCAACATTGGTGTGTCCACATAACCGGGGCAAATCGCATTCACCCGGATGCCTTCGGGCCCGTGATCGCAGGCCATCGCCCGTGTCAAAGCATGCACGGCGCCCTTCGTGGCGCAATAAGCCGCCAACCCGGGATCCGCGATAAACCCGTCATAGGATCCGAAATTGATCAAGGATGCTGACGCGCCACCCTCCGCCGCCTTCCGCATCAGAGGCAGCGCATATTTCGAGGTCAGAAATGTCCCCGTCACATTGACCGCGAAAGACTGGTTCCACTCCTCAAGGGAGGTCTCTTCAATCGTCTTCTCAATCTCGATCCCGGCGGCGTTGACGAGAATATCCAGGCGCTCCCCCACAGCCGCCATCGCCGCCTTCACACTGTCCTCAGACGTTACATCCAATTGCACAAAGCGAGGCCCGCTGCCCGTCGGGGCAAGTGACCCCCCCTCATTCAAATCCGCCGCAAAAACAGTGGCCCCTTCCCGCTCGAACCGCGCACAAATCGCCCGGCCAATTCCGCCGCGCCCGCCGGTGACCAGCGCCACCTTGCCCTCCAGCATTCCCATGTCAGTCCTCCAAAGGTGGATAGCGATACTTCGACGCCGCCACTGTCCAGTCCATATGGTTGCGTACATATTGTTGGCTGGCATCAGAGGGTGGGTTGTAATCCCAATGCTCCCCGGGACCAGCCGCCATCGCCGCATGCAGCGCCCGACGCGATTTCTGCGTGGCAATCACATCGCGGCGCAGCGCCTCACCATCCCAACGTGCTGCGATCTCTGCTGCAAAGGCCTGCGCGGCATTATGATAGGTCGGATGATCAACCACGTTCTCGCGCTCCAACGGATCAACAGAAAGGTCATAGAGCTGCGGCGGGTCGATATCGCAATGAATGTATTTGAGCGCCCCACGCCGGATCATGATGACCGGATAGGGCGTCATTTCTGCGCAATATTCCCCGATCGCGATATCTTGCGCGTCTTCTTCTCCGCGAGCCAGAGGCATCAGGGAACGACCATCCACCGGTTCCCCAAACGTCGACGCATCGCCCCCTGCCACATCGACAAATGTGGGCACCAGATCCAGAAGCGAACAGGCATTGGGCACGGTGCCCTGCGCGACCCCCGGCCCCGCCATGACAAGCGGCACGCGTGCGGAATGTTCAAAGAAGTTCATCTTGTACCAGAGACC
This sequence comes from uncultured Roseovarius sp., assembly GCA_964389425.1. Classification (GTDB taxonomy): domain Bacteria; phylum Pseudomonadota; class Alphaproteobacteria; order Rhodobacterales; family Rhodobacteraceae; genus Roseovarius. The sequence continues at coordinate 39,388 of CAYMEC010000002.1, read as the reverse complement.
ACGCTCACCCAGCATATCGCCATGGTCGGCGGTCACGATGACGATGGTATTGTCGAGCTCACCAATGTCTTCAAGCGCCTTGACCATTGAGCCGACCTTGCTGTCGAAATAGCTGACATTCGCCAGATAGGCCCGCCGCGCCCGGCGCACCTCATCGTCTGTCAGCGGCACGTAGCTGGCTTCGATCCCGTCCATTACCCGGCGCGAGAACGGATCAAGCTCTTCCAGCGGTGGCACGTATTCCGGCATGTCGATGTCATCATCGGAATAGAGGTTCCACCATTCGGGCTTGGCCACATAGGGGTCATGGGGATGGATGAAACTGGCCACGAGGCAAAACGGCTGGCCCTCCGCCGCCGCCTTGTCGCGGCCCCGATCCACCAGCCAGCGGCGCGCGGCGAATTCCACCTCATCATCGTAATCGGTTTGGAACGTGGCCACCGCACAGCCGCTTTCCTTGACGGTCTGCATGTTGTGATACCACTTGTCGATCCGCTCATCGGCGGCTTCCCAATCAGGGGTCCAGGCAAAATCGGAAGGATAGATATCGGTTGTCACCCGGTCCTGAAACCCGTGCTTCTGATCGGGGCCGACGAAATGCATCTTTCCTGACAGACACGTCCGATACCCCAGCGCTTGCAGGTAATGCGCGAATGTCGGCACGCTGGCGCGGAATTCGCTTGCGTTGTCATAGGCCGCGATCCGGCTGATAAGCTGCCCCGACATGAAGGCAAATCGGGACGGCGCGCAAAGGGGCGAATTGCAATAGGCCGCGTCAAACCGCGTGCCGCGCGCGGCCAGCGCATCGATATGCGGGGTTTGGACCACCTTATGGCCATAGGCCCCGACGAAATGCGGGGCCAGTTGATCTGCCATGATGACGACGATATTGGGTCGGCTCATCCGGCCATGGCCTTTTCATAGGCATCCAGCACAAGCCCATGGAAATGATGCACCGCGTGTTCGGATTTGCCCGACCCGGTGGGGTCATTCACGATCCGACCTTGAGAGAACGCTGGCGTATTCATCCCTCGCTGCACGCTTTCCACCAGACCGATATCTTCGACCTGCAACACCTCATCAAGATAGCGGATGGCATCCAGTTCCATCGGATCAGGCTCTGGCGTCTCAAGAAAGAAATCATATGTCTCCAGCGTCCGATCCGGCCCTACGGGAATGATGTTGAGCACGATCATGGAAGACCGCCCCGGGTAACGCATGAGACAGGTCGTGGGCCACAGCCACCAGACCGCGTGGGTGCGCACCGTTGCATTGGACACGTCATAGGCCGAATTGGCCGACCCGCCCGCATCGGCCATGTGACTGGAATAGATGCCATGGGTCGTAACCTTATAGGTATCCATATCCACCAGATCACAGAAATCCTTATGTGCGGTTGGGCAGTGGTAGCATTCGAGGAAATTGTCGACGACGTTCTTCCAGTTCGACTTGATGTCATAGGTTAGGCGATGGCCAAAGGTCAGCTGTTCTATATCCGGCGCCCAGTGGCGAATTTCGGTTTCCAGGTTGCCCGACATCTCGTGCAATGGGGCGGCTTTTGGATCGAGGTTCACGTAGACAAAGCCGCAGAATTCCTCCACCTGCACCTGATCAAGGCAGATATCCGACAGGGTGAAGTCCTCCAGGTGGTCCGTCTCCGGTGCGACCACGAGTTCGCCGTTCAGTTTATAGGTCCAGGCGTGATAGGGGCACATGATCCGTGTGGTACGGCCCTCGCCGCTCAGCAATTCATGGGCGCGGTGCTTGCAGACATTGTAGAAGGCCCGCAGGCTGTCGTCACGGTCGCGCACCACGACGACAGGCATGCCCGCAATGTCGACCGTCACATAAGATCCGGGCTTGCGCAGTTTTTCCACATGGCACACCCATTGCCACGTCCGTGCAATGATCGCTTTCAGATCAGCGTTGTACCAATCGGCCGTGGTATAGGCGTCTGCATGCAATGACATGGATCGGGCGGAGTTCGAAGAATACCCGGTTCTGACCCGGTCGAATGCGGCTTTTGGGGGCATGGTCGACATGGCTGACCTCCTGAAGGCAAGGTTCGCTGCATCAGTCTGCATGCGAGTCACCTTCGCATTTTGCAAAGCATCGCGCCGCTCAACTAGATAAAATTGGCCACTATTTTGACTTTTTACGTCAAAATTTTGCTTGGCACTCGGCCTGCCAGCTCCAGAGAATTTTTACCAAATTCAAGCCAAGGCGACGACGAGCCTTTTTCGGTCGTTAAGGAATTGCTCTTAGGCTTGTGCGAAACACAGGTTTTCTCAAAAACAAGGGAGATGCCGGGTGCTCCGCATTTTTTCGCTGCTTGTTGTCATTGCCTCGGTGATGACGTTCCCGATCCTTCCATCTGAGGCCCAGGCCACGGACGCGCCTGCCGTTACCGATGGCACGCGAAAGATCAACCTATCGGGCCGGCAGCGTATGCTGTCTCAACGCATGGCCAAAGCAGCCTGTTTTGCATCACTTGGCGTGCTCACCGACGCGCATCTTATCCAAGCCCGTGAAGCGCACAACCTGTTTGAACAAACACTGAAAGACCTGCGGCATGGCAGTACTGAACAGGGTCTGACGCCTGAAACATCACCCCGAATCCTGACGGAGCTCGATGGCGTGGATGAGCTGTGGAACCTCTATGGCGTTTCGGTCGAACTTGCCGCCGAAGACAGGGCCGCGGCCCAGATTTCATTGTGGCAAATCGCGGATCTGAACTTGCCGCTTTTGCGTCAACTGCACAGGACCGTTGGCGAATTCGAACGCCAGTACGGCAATTCGGGGCCCGTGCATCCTGTCCTCTCCTTTGCCATCAACATCGCGGGTCGCCAGCGCATGCTGACGCAAAAGGCGTCCAAGGAATTTTGCCTTATCCTCGCCGGGCGTCAAGCCGCAGAAAATCGTCAGGCACTGGCCGCCACCGTTGCCCTGTTTGATCAATCGCTCCACGCGTTGACGAACGGCAATGATGAGATGGGTTTACCGCAAGCCCCCACCGAAGAGATCAGAACACAGCTGCGAAAAGTGCAAGTCATGTGGGCCCCGCTGAAGGCGATCCTCGAAGCTGTCGCCAACGGCAGCAAGCCCTCCATGGCCGAGATCGAGAAGGTTGCCCGTGCCAACGACCCGGTGCTCGATGAAATGAACCGGGCCGTATGGATGTATGACCAATTGTGACCTTTGTTGGGGTCATTGGGCAACTGCGAGAGGTGTGAATGTCCTTTAAAACCACTCTTACCCTTCTGGTGTTTGGGCTTTGTGCTGCGACAGTGTCGCTCGCCGGGTTTCAACTCAAGACAGCGTGGGACAAACGCGTAGAAGCGCGTCACAACCTCGGGGACGTGCCCAGATTGATGGGCATCAAAACGATTACTGACATCCTCGTCGCGGAACGGGTCTACGTTTACGCAACCCTTGCGTCCTACAAGGCTTTGGCGGCAGACGACATGTCTGCGGCGCTGACATCGTTTGAAGCCACCGATCAGGTGATAGAAAGCGCATTGGAGCACCAAAAGCCTGCTTTCGCCGCGCAGGCCATGACTGAACTTGAAGTGTACAGAGACGCCCGATTGGCCGCCTTGGAGGCCGCTCAGACGTCAGCGATGCTGCGTGACATGTCATCCGGGCAGGTATGGCTGGACGCGGCGGACCGGTTTGAGCAGGTTTTCCGGGATGCCGCTTTGAACACGTCCGCAGGCGACCCCGCTGTTTCACGCCTTGTGGAAGAGATTGCTTACTTCAAGTCGGCATTGTCCTGGGATGCTGTCGAATTGGTTGGGTTGCTTGCGTCAAATGGACTATTCACCGCTGACACTGTCGCGAAACTCACACGGCATAAAACGCGATATGATCGTGCTCTCGAACAGATTTCAAGGCTCACACAAAACGATTTACAAAGCCTCGCCACTCCAGCAACTCAATTTCAAACCAAGTTTGCAGAAACCTATGTGGCGACCCGTGCTGAAATCCTGACTGCGCGCATCAATGGCGGCGACTTTCCAAAAACCGCAGGTTCCGACGCTTGGCTGGCAATGACAACGGACGCGCTGGCCAGTCTGGAAGTTTTCCGGACTGCGGTCCTCACGGACATTCTAGACCGCGAAAAGCATGGTCTTGCGAAGGCGGAGAAGAATTTTTTGATCTCGGCGTCAGTCATCGCTGCCACCCTTCTGGGCAGCATCGGTGCGTTTCTGGTCGTCATTTTCATGGTGGTGCGCCCCCTCGAAAAGTCCGTCGGCGCGGTCAAAAAACTGGCCGCCGGGGATGTCGAATTCTCACTGTCAGGGTTTTCACGGCGCCACGAACTTGGCGCCCTGACCAATGCCATTCATGCCCTGCGTGACGCTGAACGCCTCGCCCGCAAAACCCGCGAAGAACGAGAGCGCATCAATGAAGAACTGATCGCCTCGGTAGATGACGTTGTATCCGCTGCGGCACTGGGCGATTTCGACCGGTCCATCCCGCGCCCGTGCGGCGAAATCGACGAAGGCACAGACGCTTTGGTCCAAGGCGTGACACGCTTGTGCGACATTGTCTCCGGTTTTGCGACGGATCTGGACAAGGCCGTCAGCGCGCTGAACGAGGGAGACCTGACCTATCGTGCAGACCGTTCCTATGAAGGCCTTTTTGGCGATGTGACAAATGGGGTTTCCCGCTCAATGGCGCGAATGGGGGACACGGTCAGCGATGTTCAGGTCGCGGCGAGGGATATCAATCGTGCCGTAGAAGGCATTGCCTTGCGCGCGACGGAAGGATCCGCCAGGGCCGCACAACAGGCGGATCTCATTGAGGAAAGTCGGGCGACGCTCGACGAATTGTCTAACAGTGTTACGTTAAGTTCCAAGGCTGCGCAGGATGCCGCGATGGCCGGCCTGACCGTTGTAGACCAAACAGCGGCCAGCGTCGAAATGATTGACCAGACAGCCGCAAGCATGGCCCGGGTTGAACAAAGCTCCAAGGATATCTCTGACATCGTCAGCATGATCGAAGAGATCGCCTTCCAAACCAATATCCTGGCGCTCAACGCCTCCGTTGAAGCCGCCCGCGCAGGCAATTCTGGCAGCGGTTTTGCTGTCGTCGCGCAGGAGGTGCGCGCCCTTGCGCACCGTGTTTCTGAAGCAGCGATGGACATCGGTGGTTTGATCACAACAAGCGTCACGCAGGTCCGCGACGCCGCCGGTTCAGTCCGCGCCACCAATGCAAAACTGCGCAGCATAAAGGATGAAATCACAAGCGTGGTGGATGCCGTTCAGACCATCGCGGCCATTTGCCAAGAACAGTCTGCCGCCGCCGCATCAGTTTCGGCGCGGTTTGAAGGCCTCAACGAGACGGCGAAGACAAATGCTCACACGGCAGATACGAACCGCGCGACCGCAGCTGAGCTGACCAAAAGCGCGCATCACATGCTGTCCCAGGTGTCGTTCTTCCGGACCGAAACAAGCAAGGCTCTGGATGGATCGCAGGACGCGGCGGCGTAAGGGCCGATATCTCAGGCGGCACTGCTGCGCACGCCAAGCCCCAATTGCATCAACATTTTCCGGACAGGTGACAAACTGTAAAGCGCATCAAGACCTCGCGCCCGCACATCCCGCAGCAGCTGATCATCAGCCATGGATGCCCGGTTCAGCAGATCGATCCCTGTCACACGCACTGCAACCTCACCATGGCGGGCCTTGTGATAGGCTTGCAACATCGCTGCATCACCCAACGCTTCCCGATCTGACCGCGCAAGATCAAGCAGCGTTGAAATATCGCCCAGAGACATGTTCAGCCCCTGCGCCCCAATCGGCGGCACCACATGCGCCGCCTCGGCAATCAGTGCCACCCGTTCCCCCGACATCCGCTCGGCCAACTGGCTGATGAGAGGCCAGACCGACCGTTTCGAGGCCAATCGCAACGGCCCCATGACCCCGCAGCTGCGCGTGGTCATCTCCGCCTCGAACGCATCCTCGGGGAGATCGGCAAGGCGCTGCGCCTCTGGCCCGTGTTCCATCCAGACAACAGCCGAACAGGGTTGCCCCTCATGGTCGGGCAACGGCACAAGAGTGAACGGCCCACCGGAGCGGTGAATTTCCGTGGAGACATTGTGATGCGGCTCGGGATGGGTCACAGCAAAGGCCAACGCCTTCTGACCATAGCGTGTCGTCCGCACCGAAATGCCCATTGCCTCCCGCACAGGAGAGGCCCGGCCATCCGCCGCAATCACAAGCCTGCATCGCACGGCATTTCCACCGCTCAACCGCACCCGGGCCTCCCGTTCCCGCGTCACAACACCAGTCACGCCGACGCCCATGCGCAGGTCCACATTTGCCAGCAGGGACGCCCGCGCTAGCATTTCTCGTCGCAACAGCCAATTGGGCACGTTCCAACCGAAAGGCTGATCAGAGATGTCCCCGGCATCGAATTCCCGCACCACACGCGGCTCTGGCTCCACCCCGCCAGCATCGATGATCCTCATCACCTGCAAGGCGCTTGGGGCATCGCCCAGCCGCGCCCAGACACCGGCCTCTTCCAGCACGCGTCGCCCGGGTTGCAAGATCGCCGTGGTGCGCAAGTCCGCCCCCTCGGCATCGCGTTCTGTCACCGGCGCAGTGGGATCCACGCACAGCACGTCAAACCCAGCCTCCCCCAGCACGCAGGCCGCAGAAAGTCCCGCCACTCCGGCGCCAGAAATCACGATATCATGTGTGTTCAGGCTCATATGTCTTTACTCGCTTCAACGTGACATAGGATGGTCGCGGGTCTCATGCAAACCACGCGCGGATTGCCGCATGTGCTTATAGTCTGTCCAGGAATTCGCCCAGATCCGCGGCGTGAAACTGAATGTGGTCGCCCGGCATGCGCTCCGGCGCGATCAGAACCGTCCGCATGCCCAGTACGTGGGGCACCTCCAGATTGCGTGGCTCATCTTCAAACATCGCAGCCCTCTTCGGATCAACGCCTTCCCTTGCAAAGACCGCATCGAACGCTGCACGTTCAGGCTTCGGACGATAACCCGCATGTTCGACGCCATAAATTGCATCGAAAAGCCCCGAAAGCCCCCGGGCCTCGATCACTCTTTCCGCGTACGGCGCACTTCCATTCGTGTAGACAACCCGGCGCCCCGGCAACGCCGCCAACCGCACCGCAAGACCCGGATCAGGCGGCAGCACACCGAAATCGATGTCGTGCACGGCTACCAGATAAGGATCGGGATCCACGTCATGCTCGGCCATCAGCCCCGCCAGAGTGGTGCCATGGACCTTCCAGTAATGATTGCGCAGGTGATCTGCCTCTGCCCGATCCACGCCCAGCGCATCCATCACGTATCGAGTCATACGCACTTCAATCTGGTCAAAGAGCCTGATCCGCGGCGGATAAAGCGTATTGTCCAGATCGAAGACCCAGGTGTCGACGTGAGAGAAGTGACCTTTCACCATGCCCCGGCATCTAGTTCGGAGGATACCGCAGACCAGACGCCAAGGGCGGCACTATCAGCAGATCACCCGGCAAGAGCCGCCTGGAAATCTCGTGCAGATGATCACGCCTGAGTCCGACACACCCGGCTGTTGGATAGCCCGGTCTGCGCCACTGATGCACGAAGATGCATGATCCAAGACCCGCCCGTGCATTGGGGTAATTCCAGTCTGTTACCAAAACCAGATCGTACATTGGATCGGCCCGGCGCATCACCTCGTGGGACCCGGCATGGGGCGCGCGCACTGGATGGTTGTAGTCGGCGCGCGCAGGATCATCCGACCACAAATCACCGGGGCGAATGGCTTTCGCCCAACCGTTGGGTCGTGTAGTCCGATCAGGGCGGTAGTGCATCTCCACGATCCGATGCACGCCCACAGGCGTCGCGCCGTCGCCCTCTCTTTTGTCCGTAGACACCCCGCCCCGCCCGATCACACAGGGATACAGAAGCCCTCCAAATCGGAGGCCGCGAGGCGTCAAAACAAGGGTCATGCGATCACTCGGCAGCCTTCACCACGGCCCCGAAGGACTGCCATGCGCGCTGCGAAGGCACATGCAGGCGCATCTCATCTCCAACCCGCAGGGGCCCTTCCCTTTCAACCCATGCCGTCACGCCTCTCCGACCTTGTGCAACCTTGGCGAACCGGCGGCCTTGCCCCGGGTGGTCCTTCTCGATTTCCCGTCCCGGATAACCGCAAGGGAAATTCTGCATATCAATCACCAGCGCCGTGCCATCCGCATTTTGCAACCGGCTGGACGGGGGAACGTGGCTGAAATCCTCTACCCCCTCAACGACAATCGATGCGCCGAGCCATTCCGGGTTGATCGCCTCCAGACCCAGATCAGAGGCAATCAAAGCCAGTTCCTCGGCGGAGACAACCGAGAACTGCCGCACATTGCGAATTTCCGTCCCTTCCCCGTACATATCCCGCACCCGCACACAGGACGGTCGCGTCAGTCCGGCGTGGCTTGCGCCCTCCTGACCAGCATAGGTGGCGTGGATCATATCCTGCGCCGTAGACCGGATATCTTCGGTTTGTTCCGTCACCTGCCCCAGCCAGACGATGCGGGCGTGAATATCGGTCGGGTAAAGCGGGTTCGGCATGGGCTGTCCTTTAAACGGCTGTCACCAACATCATCTGATGCAAAGACGCGGTCAAGCGTAGGGTGGGGTTTCACCCCACCTGTATCTCAGACTGTCAGCGTGAAGAACATCCGCCGGAACGGGAAGAGAACCGACCCGTCCGCGCGCACCGGATAGGCCGCAGTCATCACCTCTTCATAGCGGCGGATCAATTCTGCCTTCTCTTCCGGCGCCAGCGCAGACAGGATGGGCCGGGCATAGGTGCTTTCCGTAAAGCGCCGCACCGGGTGACTGCCGGCTTCGGCCATGAGACGCTGGTAATACTCCGTTTCCCAAAGCCGAAAACGGCCGTGCGGGGCCAGAAGCTCTTCGTACTTCACGGGCGCCATGACGCCCGGCGTTCCGGCCAATTCCACGCGACCCGGGAACATTTCATCGGCCAGCGTGCGCCAGACACGATGCGACGGCGCCTTGTTCTGGTGCGGCATCTGCACTGCAAGCGTTGCGCCCTTGCCCAGCATCCCCGCCAAGCGCGGCATCAGAACCTCATGATCTCCGACCCAATGCAGCGCTGCGTTTGAAATGATTAGGCCAGGTGCTGCACCGGGATGCCAATCGCGGATATCGACCTTTTGCAGTTTCGTGTAGGACTGCGCCGACCGCGCCTTTTCCAGCATTGCAGGCGAGGCATCGACGCCTACAACCCCGCGGCCTGCGGCCCGTGCGCGCAATGCGTCGCCCATGGCCCCATTTCCGCAGCCAAGGTCGTAGATATCGCCGCTGCCCATCTCGGCCACGGCATTGAGCAGATCAAGCCCGGGCCGCAGCCGCAAATCGTGGAAACGGGCGTAGGCGCCCGGATTCCAATCCGTACTTCTCAACGTTTCAGTCAAACTCAGGCAGGTCCGTTTCAGGCCGAGGGTTCAGGCTCCATCCCGCCATCACCTGTGTCACGACGCGGTTTCGTCTTCGGTACCGCCGTCAGTGACGGTTTGCCGCCGTCATCCTTGTCGGCGCTGGCAGATGGGGTGTCGTCCTCGTCTTCCGGCGGCTCACCGCGGATTACACGCTCGATCTCTTCGCCCGTCAGGGTTTCGTATTCGAGCAAGCCTTTCGCCAATCGCTCCCAATCGTCCTTCTTTTCGGTCAGGATCTTGAAGGCGCGATCATAGGCCGTATCGACCAGTCGTTTCACTTCCGACTCGATTAGCTCCTTGGTGCTGGCCGACACGGAAAGACCACCGGCGGCATTGCCCATGTAACCTTCGTGGGCCTGCTCGTAATCGATATTGCCAACCTTGTCGGACATGCCCCAGCGCAGCACCATGGCGCGCGCCAGACCACTGGCCTGCTGAATGTCACCAGCCGGGCCGTTGGACACATTGTCCTCGCCGTACTTGATGATTTCCGCGGCCTTGCCGGCCATGGTCATCGCCAGCTTTTCTTCACACTCCGACCGGTGCCAATTCAGCCGGTCAATCTCCGGCAGGCTGACAACCATGCCTAGCGCGCCACCGCGAGGAATGATCGTGGCCTTGTAGACCGGATCACACTGCGGCAGCGCGAGACCCACAATAGCGTGTCCCGCCTCGTGGTAGGCTGTCTTTTCCTTTTGCTCGTCAGTCAGGACCATTGACCGGCGCTCGGCACCCATCATGACCTTGTCCTTGGCATTCTCAAAATCAGGCATGGTAACGAAACGGCGACCGACGCGCGCGGCCATCAAAGCGGCCTCATTGACGAGGTTCGCCAGATCGGCACCGGAGAACCCGGGCGTCCCGCGCGCGATGATGCGAAGATCCACATCCGGGCCAAGCGGCGTCTTGCGCGCATGAACGCCCAAAATCTTCTCCCGGCCCTTGATATCCGGGTTTGGAACCGTGACCTGACGGTCGAACCGGCCCGGACGCAGCAACGCGGGGTCCAGAACATCTTTCCGGTTCGTGGCCGCGATGATGATCACGCCTTCATTGGCCTCAAACCCGTCCATTTCCACCAACAACTGGTTGAGCGTCTGTTCGCGTTCGTCATTGCCACCGCCATATCCGGCACCACGATGGCGACCCACGGCGTCAATTTCGTCGATGAACACGATGCACGGTGCGTTTTTCTTGGCCTGTTCGAACATGTCGCGCACGCGGGACGCACCCACGCCGACAAACATCTCCACAAAGTCAGACCCCGAGATGGTGAAAAACGGCACGCCTGCTTCCCCGGCCACAGCGCGGGCCAGAAGTGTCTTACCGGTGCCCGGAGGCCCCACCAGCAGCGCGCCCTTGGGGATCTTTCCGCCCAAGCGGCTGAACTTCTGCGGATTACGCAAGAATTCGACAATCTCGTCCAGTTCGTCCTTGGCTTCATCAATGCCTGCGACATCGTCAAACGTCACGCGTCCGTGCTTTTCGGTCAGCATTTTGGCCTTGGATTTGCCGAAACCCATCGCCCCGCCACCACGACCGCCCTGCATGCGGTTCATGAAGTAGATCCACACCCCGATCAGCAGGATGAAGGGCAGAAGCGACAGAAGGAATGTCTGGAAGCCGGATTGTTCCTGCGGCTGGGCAGTCACCGGAACACCTTCCGCGATGAGCGCGGGCGTCAATTCGGCATCTGCCGGCTTGATTGTGACATAGTCACGGCCATCCGTGCCGCGGAAACGGACATTTTCGCCGTCCAGTGTGACAGAGGCCACCGCCCCATCCTGCACCGACGCCATGAAATCAGAATAAGCAACCCGTTCATTTTGAAGGTTATTTCCCGATCCGCTAAACAGATTGAAAAGCGCCAGGATCAGCAGGAACAGGACCAGCCAGAATGCGATGTTACGCGCGTTACCCAAAGGACATCTCCTATTTGAATGGGAATAGCCTGAGCTATCACAGGCTCTTAGTTTTATAAATAGCGATGATTAAGACGGGTTCAATGCGCGATCTCATCTGCGAAGTCCCCCCGCCCTCTCGGCAGCAGCACCGCCGTCCAGCCATTCTTGAGCCCAGCGACAGGGGCAGCGATCAATTTCGAACCCTGCCAGACCGCAGGGGTGGCGATCAGGGACCGTGCGGGAAGCGGGCTGTCACCACGATCCGGGCAATGCCTGAGTGCCTCCTCCCCCAGCGCAGCAACCCGCGCATTAAGCAGGTTCGGCCCTGTCACGCGCCAGCGCCCATCCCAAATCTCACCGGGCACCGCGGTCACCCCGCGCAAAGCACCCGCCTCGCGGGTCAGACGGATCGCACCCTTGGCATGGCTGACGTCACAGCCTTGCAAGGTTGCATTCGTTTTAGCTAAAACATCCTCATATAGCGCGGTGAGGGCGGTGCCCCGCGGCGGATACTCTGCACCATTGATCCACCGCAGCGCACTCAACAATAACCGCCGCGCCAGATCGGGCGAGAGCTTGGCAAATCCTTTGTAATCGATGACCACATCACCCATCTCGACGCGCGCGACCTTTCGGGCGACATCGAGCGTGACGCCCTGCAAAGCATCACGGGCCTGCGCCAGATGGCCGGCCACCTCAGCGAGCGTTTGCGTGGAAATTCCAAGTTCAGGCAAAGCCGCCCTGACCCTGCTGCGCTCATAGACGGGATCGGAATTGGCCGCATCTTCCACCCAACTTAGGTCTTTGGCACGCAAATAATCGCGCAGCGCCTCCCGGCGGCAGGGCAAAAGCGGGCGCACGAATGTGATGCCCTGCTGGTCCCACCTGTCGCGCATGGCCGAAAGCCCATCTACCCCGGCCCCGCGCGCCAGACGCATGAGGAAGGTTTCTGCCTGATCATCCTGTGTGTGACCCAGCGCGATGACACCGATCCCCTGCTCCTGCGCCCACCCAGACATCAACGCATAGCGCGCGCGCCGTGCCTGATCATGCAAGTTGCCGGAGGTGTTTTCACGCGCCCACGCAAGCGTCGCGTGGTCGATACGCCACTCCGTACAAAGCCGCGCCATGTCCGCGGCCTCACTCGCGGCCTCGGCTCGCAAACCATGATTGACGGTTACAGCAGACACCTCCGGACCACCCTCATCCCGCCACGCCCGCAGCAACGACAAAAGCGCCAGGGAATCGCTGCCACCAGACAAGGCGACCGCGATTTGGTTTGGTGTATCAAAAGAAAAGAACCCGCGCAGGGTGGAGGCCGGATCGACGTCCGTCACGGGGTTATCACGACTGGCAGGCAAGCCGCGCGCGTTCGGCGTTGGCGTCATTGGCCGCCTGCCCGCCCGGGAACCGCACGCCCACTTCCGCCAGCGTCACGCAGGCTTCATCCACCTGCCCGATCCGACCCAGCGACCGGCCCAGAAGAAACAGTGCCTCCGGGGCCTTGGACCCGTTTGGATCGACACTGAACGCATCCAGAAACGCCCGTGCCGCCTGCGTGTTCTGGCCAGCAGCTTCCAGAGCCGCGCCTCGCATCAGCCGCGCGTCTGTTGCCAATGGGCTGCCGGGATAATTGTTGAGAAACGCTTCGAACTGCCCTGCGGCCGTCGTATGATCGCCAGCTTCCATGGTCGTGACTGCGGCGTCAAAATCCGCTTTTTCGCCCACGGCCAACTGCACATCGGGGGTAGTGGTTTCAGGCTGGATGGTCTGCCCGTTGGTGCCTGTCGCAGGTTCTACGCCGCCAAGGGTTGTGCCTTGCCCGAGGGAGCCGATATCGCAATCCGCTTCCAGCTCGCACAGACGAAATTCCAAATCGCCGATCTGGTTGCTGCCGTCCCGCACCACGCTGTCAATGCGGAACTGCAATTGTTCGGTGAGCGATGTGAGGCGGGTCATTTCCGCCTCGATCGTGTTCACCCGATCGATGGTGGAGCCGCCCACAGCCTGGGTCGAAACCCCGCCCGTGGTGCTCAGCTCCCGTTTCAGTTTCTGAATTTCAACATAGAGAACTGACAGCTCTTGCCGGATATCGGCCAGAGTCTGTGCCCGGTCCTGCGCCTGTACGCTCGTGGCCAGAGCCACCGCGAAAACAACACTCAGAAATCGCACCATCTTGGCTTCCTTAACTAATCGGACCCGCCGAAACCACGGTAACCGACCGCCGGTTCTTGGCATAGCAGGCCTCTTCCGAGCAAATCTCCAGAGGGCGTTCCTTGCCAAAGGTCACAATGCTCAGACGCGTCTGCGCGACGCCACGGCTCACCAGGTATTCCTGAACTGCATTGGCCCGACGGCTGCCAAGCGCGAGGTTGTATTCGCGTGTGCCCTGTTCATCCGCATGGCCTTCGATGAGCGCGTTATAGTCGGTATTGATGTTGAGCCACTGCGCCTGCGCATCCAGCACGGATCGCGCCTCAGGCGACAGGGTGGATTGGTCCACCGCAAAGAGAACCCGATCACCGACGGTTTGCTGGAAATAAGCGGCAGATCGCGGATCGGACGCCGGGCCGTTCAACGAGCCCGCGTTGGCCCCATCAGTGCCGCTGCCAAACCGATCCGGGCTGGAACAGGCCGCAAGGACCACGACCGCGCCGATCATAATAATTTTTTTCAGGATTTTCATATGCTTGCCTCATTAAGCGTTGTATTGGGCCAATGTTTTCCTTGGTCTTTCCAATTCTTTATCACATCCGGCTCGGTTTGTGAATCGGGAACGGTTCGGGGTGCGGTAAATTCGCATAAATTTTACTCGGTATCGGTGATGCGGCACTCTGGCGCGGAATCGGGGGCTTTAGCCCGCCGCGCCTTCGCCTGACCCCACCTAGGACCCGGCGAATTGGCATTCGCAGGCTGTCACTCGAATGGTCGGCGGGAACGGATGAATATAGCGCTGCTGTTCAGAGGTAAGGATCGCTAAACTGCGGCCAGTCGAAGACGCTCTGTCGTACTATTCTTGCAAGGGAGACCACGCCGGATCGGACGCGCCCGTCGTCGTCGGCACCTGTCTCAAGTTCCGACCTGTGATATCCACCGAATAGAGACTGGATATTCCCTGCGCGCCCTGCGTCTCACGCGTGAACATGATGACGCGACCGTTGGGGGACCATGTGGGGCCTTCATCGAGGAACGAGGCCGTCAAAAGCCTTTCTTCACTGCCATCCGTGCGCATTACGCCAATATGGAACCGGCCCTTGGATTGCTTGGTAAACGCAATCAAGTCCCCTCGCGGCGACCACACGGGCGTGCCGTACCGGCCCTGTCCGAAGCTGATCCGCTGCGCCTGCCCCCCATTTGCGGGCATGACATAAAGCTGCGGCGTGCCCGACCGGTCGCTTTCGAACACGACCTGACGGCCATCGGGGCTAAAGCTGGGCGCCGTTTCAATAGAGGGCGTCGTCGTCAGGCGTTGACTGCGCCCCGAGGCTAATTCCATCGCGTAAAGGTCGGTGTTGCCACCCTGCGCAAGGGAATAGACCACGGTCTGGCCATCGGGAGCAAACCTCGGGGCAAAACTCATGCTGCCCGCCTGCGTCTCCAATGCCCGGCGACGCGCGCTGCCCACTTCGATCTCATAGATGCGCGGCTGACCCGTCTCGTAACTTGTGTAAAGCACCCGATCTCCCGCTGGCGAAAACCGCGGTGCCAGTACGATGGAGCTGGCATCGGTCAGATAGGTCACGTTGGCGCCGTCATAATCCATGATGGCAAGCCGTTTCTGTCGGGCATCTTTCGGGCCTGTCTCAGCGACGAACACGACGCGGCTGTCGAAATAGCCCGCCTCGCCTGTCAGGCGACTGTAAACCTGATCGGCCACCTTGTGTGCAATCCTCCGCCAACCCTCCGTGGTGCCAACAAGCTGTAGCCCCTGTCCCAATTCCTGCCCCGCAAACACGTCATAGAGCCGGAACCGCACCGTCACCCGGCCGGATGCGTCCACATCCACGGCACCGGTGATCAGCGCCTGCGCATTGATCGCCTTCCAATCGGAAAACTGCACCGGGCTCGCGAAACTGGTGATGCGGCTGATATGGGCCGCATCGGGGATCTGACGGAACAGCCCCGTGCCATTAAGATCAGAGGCGATGACGGACGCGATATTGGCCGACAGCCCCTCCGCCGCCGCATTGCCCGGCACGAAAGCAGGCACGGCATAGGGCAGCGGTTCAATCACGCCTTCGGTGATTTCAATCCTGAGCGGCCCATCTTGCGCGCGTACCGTGAAGGCAAGCACCGCAATGGACGCCAAAAGGCAAAGCAAAAACCGTATCATCTGATCCTCATGTTTTCAGGATTGAATGTAATTTCAATATTCCGCCACTGGTCGTACTTCTCAACCGGTAATGGGAAGCCATTTGCCCCACAGCGGATGATTGCCCGCCTTGCAGCTTCAAATGCTTGTGAGGCCGCCGTTCCGCTGCCGCCAGATGCGCTGATCATATCGATGGAGCCCACATTGGGCTTGCCATCCTGGCCCATGCCAAACGCCACCACGACCGTGGTGTTGAGCGCGTCTGTTGAGAGGCTGCCGACGTTCCAGCATTGCTGCACCGCCACCCGCAGCGCATCCTTTTCACCTGCTGTTAGCGGCGGGCCAGACGGGGCTGCGTCGCTAGCGTCATCCGTGCCCCCAAGCGCTGCTGCAACGGCATCTTCCACCGCATCGCGTTCAGGCTCGGCAGGCTCGGTGGTTTCTGCTGTCTCAGTCTCAACTGGTTCTGGTCGGGTCTGCGGGCGTGATTTGGGTCGCAGGCTGCGCGCCGGGGCGGCATCCTCCAGCGCTTCGGTCAACAGACGCTCGGCGGCGGCTTCGCGCGCGGTTTCTTCTTGCGCCTCATCCACCTGTTCGACGGCCTCATCCTCAGACGTTGCCTGTTGGTCCACGTCATCAATCTGAACATCCGGCTCAGGCTGCGCGATGGTTTCCGGAGCCACGCGCGGTGCAGCCTCTGGTCGGCTTTCTTCGGCAATTTCTGGCACCAATACAGCCACGTCTTCTTCCGGTGGCTGCAGCACGGGAGGCTCATCGCTCACTTCCGCCTCAGGCGGGCTGGGATCAGGCACTTCAGGGGTCACGTCCGGCTCCACCGCCTCGGTCACCTCGGGGGTGTCTTGCACGACCTCAGTGTCCACCACGGCGTTCAGGTCGGGGGCTTGTCCGGCCTCAGGCGGGTCAGGCGTTTCAACATTGGCCACAGCGTCAGGCGACGGCTCCGCCTCAAAAAGCGCAGCGTACTCCTCGCTTGAGATCGCCGTTACTTCGGTGACCTGAAACGGCAAAGGCTCGGCACTGAACGTGCCGCCAAAAATGGCGACAGACAAAAGCCCCACATGCCCCACGGCAGAGATCTTTTGCCCGGTATCAAGCCGCGCCCACATCGTCGTTAGCCACCATCCAGCGTACCGGAATCAAGGCGGGGCCCACCCGGTTCTGTGACAAGCCCGATATTGGGAAACCCACCCCGGTTCAACGCCCCCATCACTTCCATGACTTGTGAATAGGGCACCGCCCCATCCGCACGCAGGAAAATACGATTGCTGTCGCGCTCGGCGGCTATGGCCAAAAGGCGGTTTACCAATTCGTCCCGAGCCACGGGGGTCTCTTGAATGGACACCTCGCCCGCTGCGGTCACCGTCACCGTCAATGGCTCTTCATCATCGCCCGACAACGAATTGGCGGCTGTCTGAGGTAATTCAACCTCAACGCCCACCGTCATCAAGGGTGCGGCCACCATGAAGATGATCAGCAGCACCATCATCACGTCCACAAAGGGCGTCACGTTAATCTCCGCCATGGGCCGCGACCGTCCGCGCCCTCGCCGCCTGCGTCCGCCTTCCTTCTGAACGACACCAGCACCCATGGCCTATCCGTCCAACTGGCGGCTCAGGATTGTCGAAAACTCATCCGCAAACGCCTCATAGCCCGCAACAATCCGGTCGCTATCTGCGCTTAGCTTGTTGTAGAAAATCACAGCAGGGATAGCCGCCAAAAGGCCCAAAGCCGTGGCCAGCAACGCCTCCGCAATTCCCGGCGCCACGACGGCGATCGAGGTATTCTGCTGTTCGGCAATCTCAATAAAGCTGTTCATGATGCCCCACACGGTGCCGAAAAGCCCGATAAACGGCGCCGTCGACCCAATCGTCGCCAGCACATTCAGACCGCGCTGCAAACTTTCCGCTTCCTTCACGATCGCCACATCCATCGACCGGTCTATACGTGCCGTGGCTCCGGCGATCAGACCACCATCATTTCGATGCGACCGCCGCCATTCCGTCATTCCGGCGGCAAAAACGCGCTCCGACTGACCACTCGGATCCGGGCCGATGACCTGAAACAGTTCGTCAAGAGGCTCACCCGACCAGAACCGCTCATCAAACAAATCGGATTCAACGCGCGCCTGGCGATAGATTATGATCTTCTGAATGATGATCGACCACGCCCAGAACGATGCGATGATCAGCATCCACATGACAATTTTGACGGTGATCGTCGCCCGGGCATACAGCCCCCACAGCGAATAATCGCCCCCATGCGCCCCGTTCGCCAGGGCCAGTGCTTCTGCTTCCATGAGCCTGCTCTGCCTTGTTACCACATTGGGCCGTGTATCCGGCCTCTTTGGGGCTGTATTAACCGAGTTTGCGTGCGAAGACCATCACAACTGCATCCAGCGAGCAAAATGTGAACGCGTAAGCAGGTTTTCGCGTGTCATGTGACTGCAAGACCTATTCCGCCAGGTCCCGGATCGCATCGGGCAAACGCGTCGGTCGCCCCGCCAGCGTCATGCACACGGCTGTCACCTCTGCCGCAAAAAGCCGCTCTTGCCCGCGAAACACCTCCTGGTTCATGACCATCCGTGCGCCGGACACAGAAGCAAGCCCTGTGCGGATATCCAGATCCTCACCATAGCGTGCGGGCTTGATAAACTCCGCATCCACTCGGCGCACGGCAAAGACGATGCCGTCTTCATCCCGCATGGCCAACTGATCAATTCCCATTTGCGCCACCCAGTCACTGCGCGCGCGTTCGATGAATTTCAGAAAATTGGCATGATAGACGATGCCACCCATATCGGTGTCTTCGTAGTAGACGCGCACTGAGAACCGATGATCCATGGCGTCGTTCCTACCGTCTCATCGCGCAATGGGAAAGCGCCACCGCGCTAAAACCGCGCATATTCGCCATGCGGGACAGCGGATTGGTGCGAAATGGCAAAAGCTGTGTTAACGATCTCGCGCACCGCCCCCGTAGACGGGCGCGCGAAACAAGGGACACAAAAAAATGCTATCAGAATTCAAAGACTTCATTGCGCGCGGCAATGTCATGGACATGGCCGTGGGCATTATCATTGGCGCGGCCTTCACCGCCATTGTTGGCTCGCTTGTGGCCGACCTCGTCAACCCGGTCATCAGCCTTTTCATGGGCGGGATCGATTTCTCCGGCCTTTTCGTTCTTCTGGGTGACGGTGAATACGCCACCATCGAAGGCGCAGAAGAAGCCGGCGCTGCTGTCTTCGCTTATGGCCGTTTCATCATGGCCGTGATCAACTTCCTGATCATCGCATGGGTTGTCTTCATGCTGGTCAAGGCCGTGAACCGGATGAAGCCCGCAGAAGAGGAAGAAGAGGCACCCGCCGAAGATCCCGGCCCCACAGAGCTCGACCTGCTGATGGAAATCCGCGACGCTTTGAAAAAATAGTCTCTGAAAGGGCCCCCAAGCGGGGCCCTCTTCAATTGGGCATGATCCGCGCGGCCAGTCGCAACGCATGCGACGGATCATGGGCAACCGCAGGCATCACAGGATCGTATCCTGCCCGGATGACGGCGGCGATATCGGGCCGCAGGATAATCCGATCTCCTCCCGGCACCTGCGCGAGGGCCGAGGCTTGGTTGAAGGCCACATCCGACCACAACACGATCGTCTGCACCACCTGGCTCAGTGCGAGCGTTTCTGCCGGGATCTTCGACAGTTCTTCGTCCATGCGCAAAAACACAAATGCGGCTTTGATCGCGTCGGTCTCATCGAACCGGAAAAACCGATACTGATTGGCACCCACCTCTTTCAGCCGTGGCAACAGACCTGGCAGATCCGGCACCAACCGGTCCAGATCGGGCACCGCCAGCAGTTCATCCCAGTCCCGAAAGAAAAAGAACATCAGGTTCACACCCAGTTCCGGATCGGTTTCCGCCATCTCGTGACCCGCCAGATCCGTCACCGCCTCGACCGCGCCCTTGATTACGGACAATGTCTTGTCGTCGACCCCGAACACCACCGGTACAATGGGCCGACCCCAGCGCGCGAACAGATATTCTCCGTTCTCGCGGGTAAAAAGCGCCTCAATCTGCTCAGCTGTCACAGGATCCGTCATGCGCTGGCAGGTATCACGCCCAGCCGGAGAGGCAAGACCCAGACACAGGCTTCTTACAGGCCGACAGTAATCCCGCCGTAGGCATCACTTCCCGAACAAATCGCTCTGGCTTGGGTTCTTGGGCGCCGCCAGTCCCAGATGTGCCCAGGCCCGCGCCGCCAGCATTCGTCCACGCGGGGTGCGCTGGATAAGTCCTTGTTGCAACAGGTAAGGCTCGATCACTTCCTCCAGCGCATCACGCGCTTCACTCAGCGCGGCGGCCAGCGTTTCAATACCCACCGGACCGCCCTGATAGGCCTCTGCGATCAGTCGCAGATACCGCCGGTCCGCGCCATCGAGGCCAAGACCGTCGACCCCCAGCCGTGTCAGCGCATCATCGGCAAGTGCACGGCTGATCTGCCCGTTGCCTTCCACCACCGCGAAATCCACGACCCGGCGCAAAAGCCGCCCTGCAATCCGCGGCGTGCCACGTGACCGTCGCGCAATCTCCCGCGCGCCATCTTTGTCCGCAGGCACGTTCAGGAGTGCCGCATTGCGGGTGACAATCTCGTGCAATTCGTCCTCGGTGTAGAACTGCAAGCGCGTGGGAATGCCGAACCGATCCCGCAACGGCGTCGTCAATAGGCCCAGCCGCGTCGTTGCACCCACCAGTGTGAAGGGCTGCAACTCAATCCGCACAGTTCGCGCCGCTGGCCCTTCGCCGATTACCAGGTCCAGCTCGAAATCCTCCATCGCAGGGTAAAGCACCTCTTCCACGGCCGGGTTGAGGCGGTGGATTTCGTCGATGAAAAGGACATCATTGACCTCAAGATTGGTCAGGATCGCCGCCAGATCACCCGCTTTGGCGAGCACGGGACCGGATGTCATGCGGAAGCCGACCCCCAGCTCTTTCGACATGATCTGGGCCAGCGTTGTCTTGCCCAAACCGGGGGGGCCATGAAACAGCGTGTGATCCATCGCCTCCCCACGCTGCCGAGCCGATGCGATGAACACGCGCAGGTTGGCCTTCGCTTCCGACTGCCCGATAAATGCATCAAGCGTCTGCGGGCGCAAAGACCGTTCTTGATCTTCGGGCAAAGGATCAGGCCGCATGGTGGGATCTGGCTCACTCATGTTCATGCCCTAGCCCGAGGGCGCCAAGAGACGCAAGGCGCGGCGAATAAGATCACCTGTTTCCGCATCCGGCGCATCGCCCGAGGCCTGCGCCACAGCCCCTGCCGCCTCTCCCGGCGCGTAGCCGAGATTGGTCAGGGCCGACAGCGCCTCCGCCTGAGCGCCGGGCGTCGCCACAGATGCCGGTGCACGAACCTCAACAGGTTCAATCACATCATCTACAGCAGTTTCAGGTGTTGACGTTGGAGCGGGAGCTGCGGACATAGCCATCACCTGCGGGGCTTTGTCCTTCAATTCATTGACCACACGTTGCGCCGTCTTGGGGCCGATCCCCTTCGCGGTTTTGACAGAATTCCAATCCCCCAGCGCAATCGCCCGGCCCACACCGTCTGGGCCCAGCGCGCCGAGTATGGCCAAAGAGGCCTTCGCACCCACGCCCTGCACGGTCATTAGCAGACGATGCCACTCTTTTTCTTGCAGGGTGGTAAACCCAAAAAGCTGCATCAGATCATCACGCACCAAAAGATCGGTATAAAGTGCGACATGCTCGCCTATCCTCGGCAGCGCCTGCATGGTCCGGTCCGAGCAGTAAACGAGATATCCCACCCCACGGACATCAATCAGCACGTGATCATCAGCGCGGTAATCAATCCGCCCGGCCAGCCGCCCGATCATGCGCGCATCTTTCGCAGCGTTGTAGCCATGCGCCCGTGATGGGCATGACAAATCGCAATGGCCAGCGCATCCGCCGCATCCGGCCCCGCCAGATCGACGCCCGGCAGTTGCACTTTCACCATATGCGCGACTTGGGTCTTGTCGGCATGGCCCACACCCACGACCGTTTTCTTGACCTTGTTGGGCGCGTATTCCCCCACGCTCAGGCCAAACTGCGCAGGCACCAAAAGCGCGATGCCCCGCGCCTGCCCAAGTTTCAGTGTGGCCACGCCATCCTTGTTCACAAATGTCTGCTCCACCGCCGCCGCATGCGGAGCAAACTGCGTTATCACTTCAGAAAGTTGCCCATGCAGCGACAACAGCCGCTCCGCGAGATCGTCGCCCTTGGACTGACAGACCCCATTGGCCACATGACGCAGCCGGCTGCCATCCATGTCGATGACGCCCCATCCGAGGTTTCTCAGCCCAGGATCAATTCCCAAAATCCGCATGCGACACTGCCCGTTTTCCGGTTTTGCCAAGAAGTAGCACGAAACAAGAACAAACGCCAAGCACCTTAACCATCCTTAACGCGTTGGAGGCCGATGGCTTTCAAAGGGGCAGCATGGCTTGGGATCAAAGGCGTTGCCACCCCACCTGCGTATTTCGAACACAGGCACCCGAGAAAAAGTTTATTATTATTAATTATTTAATCCCGAAACCAGCCATGCATCCAATGCATAATAACTATGCAAAAACCCACCTTGCTGGTGTCTCAAGCGCGACTTATCTCGCTCGAACGAACGGACACAAGCGGTCAAAGCCGCGATAACATCAGGAATGAAAACAATGGCACTTCTCGACCAAACCCGTTCGACAGGCTCGGCCGCCTCTTCGGGTCACGGCGCGGGTATCCTGTCGAATCTCATCGGCGCATTCAACGCATGGAATGACGCCCGCATCACGCGCAAAGCTCTTGCCCGGCTCTCCGATCGGGAGTTGGAAGATATCGGGCTTGTGCGCGGCGATATCGACCGGATCGGTTCTTAAAATCGGTCTTTCCCAATGACGGGACGAAAAACCCCCGCCAGTGTGAGAAGCACGGGCGGGGGTTTTTTCTTTGGAGGGTCTTGGGAGGGATAAGAGAGATTTACGGAAGCACGACCTTCATCTGGCCGGCCAAAAACTGAGAGAGAGCATCAGGCGCCATCACGAAAGCTGCCGCCTGTTCAAAGATTGACCCCGACTTGAGATACTTGATCGAAGCCAGGTAGTCGTCTGTCCCGATCCAGGCGATGCATCCGCCCTTGAACAGAAAGAAGGAGGCGACAATGAGCATGAAACCGGAGAGAGAGATGGTTGGTGCGGCCTGACGGGTCGGAACGATGACAATATCGTCGTCCACTTGCGCCTGAGAGAAGGCCTGGAGGGAGCGCGAACGACGATCATCGGTACGGCGCGGCTTTGTCGCGCGTATCTGTGATCTATTTGGCTTCGTCATTGCAGCACCAGAACTCTTTGTCGCCCCCACGGCGTCACAGAATGGCCTAATTTTGAATTGTGGCAAAACTTGGGCACCCGCCGCAATTTCGGCAATTTTCCCTTTGTTTTAGGCAATTTTTTGCAGGATTGTCGTTGTCCACTCGCCAATCTCGCGACGCGAAAGTTCAGTGTTTCCGTTCTGGCGATAAACCTCCACGACCTCGTCGGCTTGCTCGTTCAAAATGCCGGACAGAATGGCGATTCCCCCGGGGTTTAGCGACGCCGTGATGCCGGGCGAAAGCGCGATGAGCGGTGCCTTGAGTATATTGGCGAAGATCAGGCCAAAGGGCGCCACCGATGCGATCGCCTTGTGATCAAGCCCCGCTGCCTCAAAACACGTCACCTGTCCTACCATGTCATTGGCCGCCAGATTGGCCCGGGCGACTTCCACGGCTACCTCATCAATGTCACTGGCCAGAACGGTCGTGTCCATTTCATGCGCCGCCGCCATGGCCAAAACGGCGGTGCCGCAGCCAAGATCAAGCACGGGGCCCTCCAGACCGCCGTCGCTCAGCAATTGATCCAACGCCAGAAGACAGCCTTGCGTCGTGCCGTGATGGCCAGTGCCAAACGCCATCGAGGCCTCTATCAAAAGCCCGATCCGATCCTCAGGGAGCCTGTCCGCATCATGGCCGCCATAAACAAAGAACCGCCCGGCTTCGACCGGGGTCAGCTCCCGCCGCACCTTGGCCACCCAATCTTCTTCAGGCAGCTCCGAGACCGCAAAAGGCTTTGCCCCATGCATCGCTGCCAGCAAGGCCAACCCTGCTGAATCTGGGGCGCCCTGGAAATACGCCCCCACCTCCCAGGTGCCGGTGCCGTCCTCGATCTCGAACGTGCCGATGCCCGTGGGTTCGGGATCCATCCGCTCCAGATCGGTGGCGAGCGCTTCTGCGGCCTCGCGCGTTGTCAGCGTGGTAAGCGCGGTGAAAGTTGTCATGGATTACTCCGCAGGGGCCGGGACAAAGCGTGACAGGATCGTCTCCCGCCCCGGTTCAGGATGGCGCGGGATCAGCAGCGCCAGAAGAAAAGAACAGGACGCCATGCCTGCGGCCAGAATGAACACGGCACCGGGTGAAATCAGCCAGAGGTATCCCAGCCCGGCGGGCAGGAAGACGGCGGCGATGTGGTTGATCGTGAAGGCCACGGCGGCCGTGGGAGCGATATCAGCCGGATCCGCGATCTTCTGGAAATAGGTCTTCAACGCCAGAGCGAGGGCGAACAGCAGGTGATCGACCACGTAAAGCACCGCCGCCAGCAACACGCCCCAGCCAAAAAAGTACAGGCCACCATAGAGCCCAAAGACAATCGCAAGCCCGGCATACTCGAAAAGCAGCGTCGCGCGTTCCCCGAATCGATGCACGGCCCGCCCCATGAACGGCCCGCAAATCATGTTGGCCACAAGGTTGATCAGGTAAAGCGCCGTGATCTCATGCACTTCAAAGCCGAATTTTTCGACCATCATGAAGCCTGCGAAAACCACGAAAATCTGGCGCCGCGCACCGGACATGAACTGCAACAGGTAATACAGCCAATATCGGCGGCGCAGGATCATCTTCTTGACCTGCGGCGTCGGCGCCTCGAACTGCGGATAGGCGACAAAACAGAAGGCCGCGATGGCCATACAGACCCCGCCCGCGATCATGTAGACAGTGTTGTACGTAAGCCCAAGCGTGTCCCATGTCAGCACGATCAGCCCGTAAGACAAGAGCGCCGCCGCAGACCCCGCGGCGACCATCCAACCCAAGACTTTTGGCGCACGGTCCTTCGGCAGCCATTGCAGTTGCAGCGATTGATTGACCGTCTCGTAATAGTGAAAGCCGATGGAACTGAGCATCGTGATCGTCAGAATGCCACCCATTGATGGAAACCACGCCGTCACCGCCGTGGCCGCCCCCAACATGATCAGGGAGACGATCCCCAACACCTGTTCGCGCATGAAAATGATGATCGCAATGACCCCCACGGCCAGAAACCCGGGGATTTCTCGCACCGTGTGCAACCAACCGATGTCGGAGCCATCGAAATTTGCCACCTCGATGACGAAGTTGTTGAGCAGCGCAGACCAGGTGGAAAACGCAATGGGCATGGCCGCTGCCATCAGGAACAGCAGCGTCACGGGCCTGCGCCACATCGGCAATTGGCGCGCATCATGCAGGGCAACGGTTTGCATGATGTCCATCTACGCCTTTTGCTCCGCCTTGGCGAGTGCAGTGATGAAGGACTTTCTGTGCGGAATTGAGCGAGACAGGAAATGGGGTGTCCGTCGTTCCATCTTTCGGGAAACACTCAAATTCGCCCGGTACGGCAGGCTCAGAAGAAACTCTGTGGATCGATATCAACAGCAAGGCGAAACTGCGAAGACCCACGCACTGGATTGATCCAGCGGGCGAGCGCGGGTTGAAGCGCCACGCCTTTGGGGGCTTTGACAAGCAGGCGCACGCGGTGGCGACCACGGATCCGCGCGATGGGGGCGGGGGCGGGCCCGAACACTTGAGCGCCGGCGTCTCGCAAAGCGGCGTCGTTGCGGGCCAACAGGTTGCCGATGTCGAAGACCTCCTGCAGGTCGGTGGAAGACAGGATGATGCCAGCCATCCGACCGAAAGGCGGCACACCCGCCGCTTCGCGTTCACGGGCTTCCGTCGACCAAAACCCCTCCTCGTCACCCGCAAGGATCGCGCGGATCACCGGATGCTCCGGCTGACAGCTTTGCAAAAGCGCCGTACCCGGCTTCTCGGCGCGCCCTGCCCGTCCGGCCACTTGCCGCATCAACTGAAAGGTACGTTCCGCTGCGCGCAGATCAGAGCCTTGCAGCCCGAGATCCGCGTCAATCACCCCTACGAGCGTCAAATTGGGGAAGTTGTGCCCCTTCGCCACCAACTGCGTTCCGATGATGATATCCGCCCCGCCATCCGCGATCTCAGCAATCTGTTCCTTCAACGCGCGGGCGGACGTGAAAAGATCAGAGCTGAGCGTCGCGATGCGCGCGTCGGGAAAGACCGCGCGGGCTTCTTCTTCCATACGCTCCACCCCCGGCCCCACAGCAGCGAGCTTGCCTTCGACCTTGCATGACGGGCAAACCGTCGGCATGGGCTTCGTTTCCCCGCATTGATGGCACATAAGCCGCTTCAGAAACCGATGTTCCACCATCCGCGCGTCGCAGTGATCGCATCCGATCTGATGCCCGCACGCCCGACAGACGGTGACGGGCGCGTAGCCACGTCGATTAAGGAAAAGAAGCGATTGTTCCCCGGCCTCCAAGCGCGCTGTCACCGCTTGTTCCAGCGAGGGCGAAATCCAGCGATGGGATGGCAGTGTCTCAAGGCGCATATCAATGGCCCGCATATCAGGCATCATCGCCGCACCGAATCGGGCCGTCAGATCAAGGCGCGTGTATTTGCCCGCTTCCGCGTTGGTCCAGCTTTCCAGTGATGGCGTGGCCGAGGCCAGAATCACCTGTGCACTGCACAGGCTCGCCCGCAGCACGGCCATATCGCGCGCATTGTAAAGCACGCCGTCTTCCTGCTTGTAGGATGTGTCATGTTCTTCATCGACAACGATCAGTCCCAGATCCTGAAAAGGTAAGAACAACGCCGAACGCGCGCCCACCACGACCGGGCAGTCGCCCGCGGCGCACATCTTCCAGATGCGGCGGCGTTCGGTCATGGTGGCCCCCGAATGCCATTCGGCCGGGCGGGCGCCGAAACGCGCCTCCATCCGGGTGATAAACTCCGCCGTTAGCGCGATTTCCGGCAGCAAAATCAACGCCTGACGTCCCGCGCGCAGGGTCTCGGCCACGGCCTCCAGATACACCTCCGTCTTGCCCGACCCTGTCACCCCACGCAGCAACGTCGTGCCATAAGCGCCCGACAGGACAGCGCCACGCAAATGATGGGCCGCGCGGGTTTGATCTTCGGTCAAATCGACCCCTCCGCGCCCGGGATCAAGCGGTGGATAGGCGGTGTCGCGCGGCGCCTCGACTTCCTGCACCGCGCCTTGCTTCACGAGGCCCTTGACCACAGAGGACGTCACGCCCGCCTGCTCGGCCAGTTCCTTCAACGTGAACGACAGCCCGCCATAATCTCGTAGCACATCGAGCACCCTGCGGCGGGCATCTGTCATGCGATCCGGTTCCGATGCGCCCAACCGATAGACTTTGCGCATCGACGGCGGCTCGGACAACCCCGGTGCCCGCGTCGCCAACCGGAGCATCGCAGGCAATGGCGTGAACGTGTAGTCACCGGCCCGGATCAGGAAGTCGCGCAATTCCTGACGCATCGGAGGCGCATCCAGCACCCGCAGGATCGCGCGGATCTTGGCGGCGTCATACCCCCCTTCGCCCGGCCCCCACACAACGCCCAACACCTTGCGCGGCCCCAGCGGCACTTCGACAAACGCCCCCAGCGCGCAGCCGCCTTCCGGCGCGCGATAGTCCAGCACGCGCCCCAAGGGTTGCGTCGTCAGCACGCCCACCAGCGCGCCGTCTTCGAAAAAGCCGGGGGTGTCGCCCAAGGGGCTCTCCTCTTCGGGGTTTCGGCAAGCTCCTTCATGGGGTAAAGCGAAATGAGCAAAACCAAAAGCCGGTTGGAGGGCAGCCCCGTGAAGTTTTTCGTTGATACCGCAGAAGTGGACGCCATTGCAGAGCTCAATGATCTGGGCATGGTCGATGGGGTGACCACGAACCCTTCGCTTATTCTGAAATCTGGCCGCGACATTCTGGAAGTGACTAAAGAAATCGCCGAGATGGTCGATGGCCCCGTCAGCGCCGAGGTTGTAGCACTGAAGGCCGATGACATGATCGCCGAAGGGCGGAAACTGGCCAAGATCGCGGACAACATCGCGGTGAAAGTGCCGCTTACCTGGGACGGGCTGAAGGCCTGCAACGTCCTGACCAACGAAGGCAATATGGTCAATGTTACGCTATGCTTTTCGGCCAATCAGGCATTGCTGGCGGCCAAGGCGGGCGCGACGTTCATCAGTCCCTTCATCGGGCGGCTGGATGACATCAACCTCGACGGTATGCAGCTGATTGCTGACATCCGTGAGATCTACGACAATTACGACTTCCGCACGGAAATCCTTGCCGCTTCCATCCGCACGGTCAATCACGCTTTTGAGGCTGCGCGCATTGGCTCGGACGTCATGACCGCACCGCCCGATGTGATCAAGAAAATGGCCCAGCATCCCTTGACCGATAAGGGGCTGGAGGCGTTTTTGAAGGATTGGGAAAAGACCGGACAGAAGATCCTCTGATTTAGGTTCATGACCCTGGCGCGGAACCAAGGCCCTTGGGCCGCCGCGCCCTCGTCAGGCCCAACTCAGGGCCCGGCGAGTGAATGAAGCAAGCGCATTGGTCTGATACAGTCCGAAATCCCGGCAATACACCTGTGCTGTTCACAGGTCGGGATCGCCAGACCGGGGCCTGACGAACGCGCTTTGTTGCGCGATTGTTAAACGTGGTCGTGTTTCCAAATTTTTCTCTGACATAATCCCCAAACCCCGTGCTATAAACTGCCAAAATAATGAGTAGAGGCTCGAAATGAGTGGTAATCCGTTGGCCATCACCGATGTGATGCGTCAGAAAATTATTTCCGAACCCGATATGATCCTTGAGGATCAGGACCTCATGCGCGCGCTGATTTCGGCCAATGAACGCGCCATGGGCGGCAATATCGTCGATCTGCGCGGCATCGCGATGGAACGGCTGGAGGCGCGTCTGGCGCGGCTTGAAGACACCCATCGCAGCGTGATCGCGGCGGCCTATGAAAACCTCTCCGGCACCAATCAGGTGCACCGTGCGATTCTGCGCATGCTCGACCCCACGGAGTTCGAGGAATTCCTGCGTGATCTTGGCGGCGAAGTGGCCGTGATCTTGCGCGTCGATTGCGTGAAACTGGTGCTAGAAACGGTGCAGAATGATGAAGACCCGGCAGTGCGCAAATTGGGCGATGTGCTCTCCGTCGCGGAACCCGGCTTCATCGAAGACTATCTGACAGGCGGCCATGGCCCCACGCCACCGCGGCAGGTGACGCTGCGACAGGTCCATGAAGGGGATGAGGCCGTTTATGGGCCAGAGGCGGAATTCATGCGCTCTGAGGCCTGCATCCTGTTGGATTTCGGTCCCGGCCGCCTGCCCGGCATGTTGGCCATGGGTGCGGAAGACCCCCATCAGTTCAGCCCGCAACAAGGTACGGATTTACTGGGCTTCTTCGGCGGCGTGTTTGAACGGGCCATGCGTCGCTGGTTGTCCTGAGACGATGATCTCAGACGGTCTACGCGACGCGCTTGAAGGGTTCTTGAACCATGCGCGCGGTCTGCGCGGGACCTCAGAAAACACGATTGCCGCCTATAATCGCGATTTGGTTGCGTTCTTGAGTTTCATGAGCGTGCACCTCGGCGGCGATGTGGGTGTTTCGGCTTTGGGTCGGATCGGCACCCGCGACATGCGCAGTTGGATGGCGTCAGAACGGAGCGCTGATAACAGCGCGCGCACGATTGCCCGCAAACTTTCTGCCGTCAAAAGTTTCTTTCGGTGGCTGTCAGAGCGCCAAGGCTTTGATGCCACCGCCGTCCTCGCCACTCGGGCGCCGAAATTCAACGCCAAACTCCCCCGACCACTATCCGTGGATGCCGCCAAGGACGTGATCGACCTGATGGACGTGCAATCAGATACCCCGTGGGTCAATGCCCGCGATCAGGCGGTGGTCACCCTGCTTTACGGGTGCGGATTGCGCATTTCCGAAGCGCTGTCACTGACATGGGGCCAAGTCCCCCTGTCTGATACACTGCGCATCACCGGCAAGGGCGGCAAGGAACGCATCGTTCCCGTCATTGCCGCTGCAAGGGACGTGGTGGATCACTACGTCCGAACCGCTCCGTTTTCCTTTCCTGCGGACGCGCCTCTTTTCCGCGGCAGCCGCGGCGGGCCTCTTAACCCTCGACAAGTGCAAAAAGTCGTGGCCTCGGTGCGTATGCAGCTGGGCCTGCCGGCCTCGGTCACGCCACATGCCATGCGTCACAGCTTTGCGACGCATCTTTTGAACGCCGGCGGCGATCTGCGCGCCATTCAGGAACTTTTGGGTCACGCCTCGCTTTCCACAACGCAAGCCTACACCGCCGTCGACGCCGCGCGCCTGATGGAGGTCTATCGCAAGGCGCATCCAAAGGGCGGGGCCAAAGGCTGATTGCAAGCGCCCCCGTTTTCCGTCATGAAACCTTCATGACGCGCGAACTCAAGGCCCTCTCCGTACATCTATTCACGGCCACAGGTGCGGTATTTGCCATGCTCGCAATGCTGGCGGCAGTGGATGAGAAATGGAGCCTCATGTTTTTATGGCTGGTCGTGGCGTTCTTCGTCGATGGCATCGACGGCCCGCTCGCCCGCCACTACGAGGTCAAGAAATACGCGGCCCAGTTCGATGGCAATCTTCTGGATATGATCATCGACTACCTGACCTATATCTTCATCCCGGCATTCGCCCTGTTCAAATCCGGGCTTCTACCGGGTTGGACAGGTTGGGTCGCGATTATCATCATCACGTTTGCGTCGGTGCTGTACCTGGCCGATACACGGATGAAGACGAAGGACAATTCGTTCTCGGGCTTTCCCGCCTGCTGGAACATGGTCGTGCTGGTGGCCTTCGCGATCGAGCCGAATTTCTGGATCACGCTGGCCTGGGTCACCGCGCTGGCGATCACGATGTTCATTCCGTTCAAATTCGTCCATCCGGTGCGCACAGTGCGCTGGCGGGTGATCACCCTGCCGATGGCGCTTGCGTGGACGTTCTTTGCCGGTTGGGCGGCCTGGGTCAACTTCCACCCTGAAAGCTGGGCCCATTGGGGGCTTGTCGGCACGACCACCTACCTGATGCTTGCAGGCGTGGCACAACAGATCATTCCGGAACGCTGATCAGTCGCTCAAATCAAGAGCCCGGCCGCCCCTTCATGGCGCAACAGCCAGACTTTCGTATCAATGCCGACACCGCCGGAGAACCCGCCCAGCGAGTTTGATCCCAACACCCGATGGCAGGGAATAATCACCGGGATCGGGTTGCCACCACAGGCCGCGCCCACCGCCTGCGCAGGCAGGCCAACGCGGGCGGCAATGTCACCATAAGTCAGTGTTTCCCCGAACGGGATCGCGGCCATTTCCGCGCACACGTCCCGCTGGGCCTTTGATCCGCGCACATCCAGTGGCAGATCAAACGTCTCCAGCTTGCCAGCGAAATAGGCGGTGATCTGGGCTCGGGCCTCCACAAGTTCAGGAAGTTCCTGCACGTCTTGCCCCTGCCGCCAAGCCACCCTTGTGATTGCACCCGCCTCGCTCATGACCGTCAGATCGCCAACCGGTGTCGAAAACGACAGCTCCGCCATCACTCCGTCACCAGCAAAACCGCCTCGACCCGGCGGTTGGCGCGGCGGCCTTCGTCAGATGCGTTGCTGGCCACCGGCGCAAGATAGCCCATCCCGTCCGATGCCAGCTGTCCAGCAGGCACGTCGTAATCCTCGGTCAGACGCGCCAGAACCGAGGCCGCCCGGGCACGGGACAAACGCACATTTCCTTCAAGCGCCCCTACCGCATCGGTATGGCCCACCAGGATCACCCGCCGCGCGGGATCCGCTTTCAGGAACTCCGCAAGATCCGAGAGCGAGTCATAGCTGCCCGCCTCCAGCGTCGATGACCCGGTTGTGAAGACCAGATCAGGCAGGATCACATGGCCTTGCGCCACCAAGTCAGCCGCAAGCGTGTTGCCCGCAGACCCCGGTTCTGTCTCTGGTTCCGGGGCAAGCTCTGGCTGCGCCGCAGGCGTCTCCACCTCGGACACCACCTCAACGCCATCATTGCCCGCGAGAACCAGTTGAATGTAACCCACATCCCCCGCCCGGCTGACCAAAGCGCTTACATATTGCGCCCCCGGCGCGGCCTCGTTGCGCGCCGACAAGAACCGGAAATCAAACAGATCCACGAACATGTCCGGTGCGGGCAGCACATCAATCCCGAAGCGGAAATCAAACCCGCCGCATTCCTCACCAGTACAGTCGAGCAGTACCTCATACCCCTGTGCCTGCACCTGATCCCGGATCTCGGTGAGCAAACCCAACGTCGAAAGCTCCTGCCCCGTGATCTGCCAGGCCTGCCTGACAACCCGGCCTTCCAATTCCTCGCTGGGCACGCGGCCCTCGCGGATCGGTGCGGTGGGCAGAAAATAGGTGTCGGCTGCGCGATCCACCTCCCGCACAAGCTGTGCCTGCCCAGGCAACTTCAAATCAAGCGCCGTCGCCGGGGCCGCCAAGACCAGACAGAGACAGGCGGCTAACCTCACCGCGCTTGCCCATGGTATTCGGGGTTGGGCTGCATGCCGACGGCACTGGCCATACGGTTTGACATGTTGAAAAATCCCACGACACTCGCGATGTCCCAGATGTCACGATCGGTGAACCCCGCGGCGCGCAACGCATCGCGATCGGCATCTTCCACGTCCGCGCTGGCCTTCGTTACTTTTTCGGCAAAGCCCAGCATTGCCCGTTGGCGTGCATCAAGATTGGCCACCCGCCAGTTCATCACCAGCGCTTCACCCAGCTCTGGCTTGCCCGACAAGGCCCGGACCGCCGCCCCATGGGCGACCTGACAATACCAGCAGCGATTGATCGACGACACGACCACCGCGATCATCTCCCGCTCCAGCTTGGTCAGCCCGCTGTCCGCCAGCATCAGATCATTGTACATGGCTGTGAAGGCGTTCAGCTTGTCGATATCAAACGCGTAAGCCGCCAGCACATTGGGCACCATCCCCAGCTTTTCACGACACACATCGAAATAGTTTTGCGTCTCAGGCGGCAACGGATCGACCATCGGCAAATCCAGCGCGGTGGGCCCTTCACTCATCTCTCATGTCCCTTTGAGGTGGCGATAGTGATACTCTCCCACAACCTTGAGGCCCATGGAAGCATAGAGCGCATTGGCGCCAGTATTTGCCTTCGTGCACAGAACGGCCATATGCGTGGCCCCCGCCCCGCGCGCCCATCGGGCCGCATGTTCCGTCATCATCCGACCAACGCCCAGACCGCGATGATCCTTCAGCACCTCCACCGCGTGCACCATGGCCACGTCCTGATGCATGGCCACAAAGGCTGTCCCCGCCGGGCTGTTCTCATACCGCCCGAAAATCGCGGTCTTTTCGCCATCCGCCCGATGCATGACGGCCAGCCGCGCCGGGCCAATGCCGCCCTCGGCCCAGATGTCTTTCTGAATCTCCAACGGCGGCCAGATGGTGAAGACCCGGGCGCGCGGCGGCGGCGCGACTGCCATGCCCTGAAGCGCGCCGTAATAGAGATTCACGGGATCAACCACCTCATAGCCCCGCGAGGCCAACAGGGAATCCAACCTCTCTTGCCCGGTCAGGATCATGAAAAGCGGTGCCTGGCCCATGGCCTCCTCGGCTGCGACCACGTCCACCTCATCCACGTCGCCGGTGGCCGTCGCCGCGGAGACCCGCTTGCCGCCCCCCTGCCCGTCACGCAGCATCCAGGGCCCTATCATCCGCGTGCTGGCGGCAGGCCAAGTCGCATCAATCGCGGCATAGAGCGTGGGCAGGTCGTGGATCATCCCGCAAAAACTGCCTGCAGCTTGCCCATCGCCTCGGAAAGCGCCGCCTCATCCGTCCCGCGCATCACGACATTGGCGCCGAACTGTCCGTCCCGGATGAAGGGATAGGACCCCATCGAAAGCGTCGGATACGCCTCCGCCAACCGCCCCAAAGGCCCGGCAATATCCCCTTCTGGCCGGAAAATCTCCACCGACTGGGAGATCACCGGCGCGCCGCCAGTCAGACTGGGCAAAAGGCTCTGTAGCATAACCTCAAAGATCTTCGGCACGCCTGCCATCACATGCACGTTTTCAATGGTAAATCCCGGCGCGGTGCTGACCGGGTTGTCGATCAGCGTGGCCCCATCGGGGATCCGCGCCATCCTCAACCGTGCCTCATTCAGCTCCTGCCCCGATTTGGCGTAATGCGCCTCCAGCAACGCGCGGGCATCTTCGCGCACCGAAATGGGGCGCCCAAACGCCCGCGCCACGTTGTCCGCCGTGATGTCATCATGGGTCGGCCCGATCCCACCGGAGGTGAACACATGGGTATAGGTACCCGAAAGCGCCCGAACCGCGGCCACAATGTCTTCGGGTTCGTCGGCCACCACACGCACCTCCTTGAGGTCGATACCCTTCTCCGTCAGAACGCCCGCCAGATGATGCATATTGGCGTCCCGGGTCCGCCCTGAGAGGATTTCGTCGCCGATGACCAGCATCGCCGCTGTTGGATTTGACATGGGACTACACCTTGCATGTTGAACGCCCTTGGGTATAGGCGCTGAACCATGCGCTTTCAAACCCCTCTGGTGCCCGGCAAGCTGATCAAACGCTACAAACGTTTCTTCGCAGATGTCCTGTTGGACGATGGGCGTGAGGTGACCGCCCATTGCCCCAATACCGGGCCGATGACGTCGATCAACGACCCGGGCTCCCGCGTATGGCTGGAACCCAATGACGACCCCAGGAAAAAACTCAAATTCGGCTGGCGGCTATTGCAGGATGGCGACGCCTTCGTGGGTGTTGATACCTCCCTGCCCAACCGCATCGTCAAGGAGGCGCTCATTGGTCCGGGAATTGACGGCCTTAACGGCTATGAAGAGATCCTCCCCGAACAAAAATACGGGCAGAACAGCCGAATTGATTTCCTCCTCCGCGGGTCCGGCCGCCCGGATGCGTATGTGGAGGTCAAGTCCGTCACCCTCAACCGCAAGACCGGCCTCGCCGAATTTCCCGATACCGTGACCACCCGTGGGCGCAAACATCTCGAAGATCTGGGAGAGATGGCGCATGGGGGCCACCGCGCGGTCATGCTCTACCTCGTGCAACGCACCGATTGTACAGTCGTGACGCTAGCCGAAGACTATGACCCGGCCTACGTATCTGCCTTTCGCGCGGCCCGCGAACAGGGCATGGAGGTCATCGCGCTTGGTTGCCACATCACCCCGGAAGAGATTATCGCAGGCAATCAACTCCGGTTTGATCTCTGACCACTGGTATAAACCGTGCAACTGACATACATGTCAGGACTAACCCGCAGTAAGGCAACGGACCCGTGAAAAACGAACATCAAGGACGCATGACCCGCGACGGCATCCGCATTCATGAGCGGGCTGATTTCGCAGGCATGCACGCAGCGGGCGCTCTGGCCTCGCGCATCCTTGATGAGATTGCCGAGCATGTGTTTGTCGGCCAAACCACAGGAGAAATTGACCGCCTGATTGAGGAAAAAGTCGAGGCCGCTGGCGCGGAATCCGCGACCATCGGATACAAGGGCTACAAACACGCCAGCTGCATTTCGGTGAACCATGTCGTCTGCCACGGCATTCCGGGCGACAAACGCCTGAAGGACGGCGACATCCTCAACATCGATGTCACAGTGATCGTCGACGGTTGGTTCGGCGACACCTCTCGCATGTATGTGGCGGGCAAACTGAGCCGCAAGGCCGAACGCCTCGTCCAGGTCACCCATGACAGCCTCATGCGCGGGATCGAAGCCGTAAAGCCCGGGAACACTTTCGGCGACATCGGTCACGCCATCCAGTCCTACGTCGAGTCCGAGCGCATGTCCGTCGTCCGCGATTTCTGCGGCCACGGACTCGGCCGCGTGTTCCACTCACCCCCGAACGTATTGCACTATGGCCGCCCGGGTCTTGGCCCTGCACTGGAAGAAGGCATGTTCTTTACCATTGAACCCATGGTGAACCTCGGCCGCCCCGAAACCAAAGTGCTGGCCGACGATTGGACCGCCGTGACGCGGGACAAATCCCTGTCGGCCCAGTTTGAGCACTCGATTGGGGTGACATCGGACGGGTGTGAGATTTTCACGCTGTCCGAGGCTGGGTTGTTTCATCCGACTTGGGGGTGAATGTCCGCTAAGCGGGACAAACCTGCCTTTTGCTGCGACTGCTCCAAGGTCGGCTTCTCACTTTTTTGGGCGCGAGATAGACGTCAGCCCAAGAAGCACCGCTGCGCCAATCATGAAGCCGCCGCCAATGTGCTCAACCCAGACACGCGTGTTACCTTTGAACTTTTTGACAACCCAGGCCGACCCTAATCCTTACGCAGGCAGTAATAGCCCGTCCTTTGCGAGAGGAATACTTCTGTAAGCTGCGGACAGTTTCCGCCCGCAGCCTGCCAATCCATTAAGGTTGGATGTTCTGGTTCACCCGAAAAGTGTTCTCGGGGTCGTATTTCCGTTTAATCTCTTGAAGGCGAGGGAAATTGTCTCCGTAGGAGGCAGCAACTCTTGAATGTCCTTCATCGTCCATCATGAAGTTGACGTAGGCCCCACCATGGGCATTTTCGGCATGCACGGCTTGCCAATAATCTCTGGCCCAGGTTTTCAAAGCGTCGGCATCGCCTGCGTCAGGGGACACTCCGGCAATTACCATTGACCATGTTTGGCTCCGCGCACTCCAGGCTGTGGCATCCGGCTCGACCTCATGCACCGCGCCGTCAATGGGGTAGAGATGCATGAGAGACAGCTCAGACGGCGATCTGCTTCCATGGTGGACATGGGCTGCAATCGCCTCATCCGTGAGTTCGCTGACGAAATCCCCCTTCCAGTACCATTGGAACCCCGCGGGAAGAAGTGGGTCGAACATGCCCTGGACATCGACGAACCGCATCGGGCCCATCCCGTCCATCAATGGTTCGGGAAGTGCCGCATGCACGGCTTGCATCTCAGCCATCCCGTCCTCTTCGGACCCATTGTAGCAAGCGATCAAAGCGCAAATGCGCCGTCCCCATATCTCCTGCGGAAAAGGATCGGTCGAGGGCACGGTTTTGAGGCCAAGGAAAATGCACAACTCACGCGGCATGTCGGATAGCGCATCCCGGTACCACCGCATGATTTCAGTGGCATGGGCGATGTCGTAGAAGATTGGCCCGGCAAAGACCTGATCTACGGGATGTGCTCGAAATGTGAATTCAGTCACAACCCCAAAGTTTCCGCCGCCGGATTTTAGAGACCAGAAGAGATCAGCGTTTTGGTCTTCATTCGCAGTGACGCAACGGCCATTGGCGAGCACGACCTCAGCCTGCAGAAGATTGTCGATGGTCAGGCCGTATTTTCGGGTCAGATACCCGTGTCCGCCACCCAGCGTCAGCCCGGCGATGCCTGTGCTGGAGACGATGCCCGCCGGAACGGCAAGGCCATGCTGGCTTGTCACCGCATCTACCTCTCCCTGCGTACAGCCAGCCCCAACCCGGACAGTGCTGTTGTCCACATCTACGTCCACCGCTTTCATGGGAGACAGATCAATGACCACACCGTCGTCGCAGCTGCCCAGCCCGGGCCCATTATGCCCACCGCCTCGAATAGCGAGAAGCAAATCATTTGCGCGCGCAAACTTGATCCCTGCCTGCACATCGCTTTGGGTTTCGCAACGCAGGATGTAGCGCGGCCGCTTGTCGATCATCCCGTTATAGAGCGCGCGGGCTTCGTCATATCCCGCTTTGTCTGGGGTGATGATCTGCGTGCCGAGAAATTCGGATAAGATATCGTTTTGAACGGAATTCATTGTGCCCTCCTGCAACGTGTCACTGCACCTCTTTGATGCTTCATGAGGGTAAGCACGGGTCCGCACCAAAGACCGCTTCGGAACTAGAAGCGAACCCGCTACTGTTTGTGTACTGGACCGGCGCAGACGGCCTCGCCTAGAGTGCAAACGGAACGAGGAGTGAATATGTCACGCAAACCTTATGGGATGATCTGTCCTGTCACACGAGCTTGCGAACTATTGGAGCCACGATGGACAATCGCCATCATCGTTGCGATGTGGGCTGGGGCCTCAAAGTTCAACGAAATCCGCCGTGAGATTGGGAGCATATCTCCGTCCCTCCTATCAAAACGACTGAAGGAGCTTGAAAAGTTGCGATTGATCGAACGTATCGACGATCCAGCTACTGGCGCTGTGGATTACATACGTACACCAATGGGTATTGCGTTGGAAACGGCTTTGACGGCTTTGTCAGATTGGGCGCAACAAAACGTGGACGCTGAAACTGCTTTGCGTACGACCAGAGCATCAAACATTATGTGGAATATTCGCAAGCATTTTGACACAAACGCCTTGCCTCAACGCCGCATCGTTATGCGATTTCACTTTTGCGACGACAATTTGGAATACGACACGTACTGGGCCTTGTTCAACCCGGGTGCGCAGGTTGAGATATGCAGCACCATACCAG
Source organism: uncultured Roseovarius sp. (assembly GCA_964389425.1). Lineage (GTDB taxonomy): Bacteria > Pseudomonadota > Alphaproteobacteria > Rhodobacterales > Rhodobacteraceae > Roseovarius. The sequence continues at coordinate 995 of CAYMEC010000002.1, read as the reverse complement.
ACTACGACATTGACCTGTATTTTGAGACGAGTGTGCTGTCATTGTCGGCGATCATGATTGGTCGATCCACAATCGCGCGCGAAATATCGAACTCAAGGTTGTATCTGAGCGGTGACCCAATGCTTGAGAGAACCGTAAATCAATGGTTCATCGTGCCAGGGCAATGCGCTCAGATTGATGACATACAGCCTTTACCTGACGTTCTATCAGATGAGATTCGAAACAAACCATCCCTGCGCTCTGCCTGAAAAGCCTACTTTGAGCTCTGTGCGGACCTCAGAGGCGGCGCGGCATCGCCAAACCGGTTTCGTTTCAACCAAAACATCCGATGACAGCCATAAGTGCCCTTCGCCTATTCTGACACTCGGAGCGGGCGAATACGACTGCACTCGAAAAGCAGACCTTCGATCAAAGAGCGGTGTCGAACAGTATGAGCTCAGGCCGGACGCTAGTGCGTTCCGACCGAAGAGTGATCTATCGTCAAGAAAAAGCCCCGCACTCAGGCGGGGCTTTTTCTGTTTAACGTCACCAAAAGGATCACTCCTCCCGGCTCTCCGGGGTCTCGACGAAATTGTCGAACGGATCGCCGCCCACCACATCGTCCATCGGGGCAGCCAATGCGGCGGCCGCTTCGGCCTCCTCACGGCGGGCCTCGATGACCACGTTGTCGCGGGATTGGGCGATTTGGCGAACCTTGAGGGTCGCGCCACCGGTCCCAGCCGGGATCAGACGGCCCACGATGACGTTCTCTTTCAGGCCAACCAGCTTGTCGCGCTTGCCCTGGACAGACGCCTCGGTCAGCACGCGAGTGGTTTCCTGGAAGGATGCCGCCGAAATAAACGAGCGGGTCTGCAAGGACGCCTTGGTGATGCCCAACAGGATCGGCTCACCCTGAGCAGGACGCGCGCCCTTGGCGAGTGCCTTCTCATTTGCCGCGTCGAACTCTGCTTTGTCGACATGTTCGCCCTTCAGAAGCGTGGTCTCACCTGAATCCA
>CAYMEC010000001.1:0-113102 GCA_964389425.1 uncultured Roseovarius sp. | reverse complement strand
AGCTTTGTTGCGCTGACAGCCTTCGACGGCTCTCCGCAGCAGGAGATCTCCCACTGCACCAGGACCTAACTCTGGGGGAAAAAGGGCAAGATGAAGTGAAGGACAACCGAGACAAAGGCGGTGCAGCGAAGTACAGCGTCGACAACGTGCCCGGCGCGCCGGGTATCGGCATCAAGACCGCCGCGCTTCTGATCAACGAATTCGGAGATCTCGAAACCCTCCTCGACCGCGCCGAGGAAATCAAACAACCCAAACGTCGCGAAACCCTGATCGAAAAGCGCGAACAGATCGAACTGTCCAAAAAACTCGTCATCCTCGACACCAACACGCCCCTCGACTTCACCCTCGACGATCTCGAAGTCCTCGAACCCGAGCCCGAAAAACTCCTCACCTTCCTCGCCGAGATGGAATTTCGCACCCTCACCAAACGCATTTCTGAGGCGCTCGACGTCGACGCCCCCGAGATCCCCGAGGTTGCAGCACCAGCCGCCGACGACACCGCCCCCGAATGGCCCCCCATCACCCCCGACGCCTACACGCAGGTCTCCGACATGGAGGTGCTGAACCAATGGATCGCCAAGATCCGACACCGCGGCTTTGTGGCCATCGACACGGAAACCACCTCGCTGAACGAAATGCAGGCCGACCTCGTCGGCATCTGCCTCGCCGTGGAACCGGGGGAGGCCTGCTACATCCCCGTCGCCCACACCGACGGCTCCGACGATCTCTTCTCCTCCGGCAAACTCGTCGACGGCCAACTCGACCGCCAACAAGTCCTCGACGCCCTCAAACCCGTCCTCGAAGACGACGCCATCCTCAAGATCGGCCAGAACATGAAATACGACGCGAAGATCTTCGCGAATTACGGCCTCTCCATCGCCCCCATCGACGACACCATGCTCATGTCCTACGCCCTCCACGCGGGCCTGCACAACCACGGCATGGACGCGCTCTCTGAACGCTACCTCTCCCACACCCCCATCCCGATCAAAACCCTCCTCGGCACCGGCAAATCCGCCATCACCTTCGACAAGGTCCCGCTGGAAGACGCCACCAAATACGCAGCCGAAGACGCCGACATCACGCTCCGCCTCTGGCACCTCTTCAAACCCCGCCTCCACGCCACTCAGGTCACCCGCGTCTACGAAACGCTCGAACGCCCCCTCGTCCCCGTCCTCGCCCAAATGGAACGCCACGGCATCCTCGTCGACCGCGAAACGCTCTCCCGCATGTCCAACGCCTTCGCCCAGAAAATGGCGGGGCTGGAGGCGGAGATCCACGACCTCGCAGGCGAAACCTTCAACGTCGGCTCCCCCAAGCAACTCGGCGAAATCCTCTTTGACAAAATGGGGATCGAAGGCGGCAAGCGCGGCAAAACGGGTGCCTATGCCACGGGTGCCGATGTGCTAGAAGACCTCGCGACTGAACACACCCTCCCCGCCCGCGTCCTCGACTGGCGGCAGCTCTCCAAACTCAAATCCACCTACACCGACGCGCTGCAAGACCACATCGACCCCGACACCGGCCGCGTCCACACCTCCTACGTCCAGACAGGCGCCTCCACCGGGCGGCTCGCCTCCACCGATCCCAACCTGCAAAACATACCCATCCGTACGGAAGAGGGCCGCCGCATCCGCGAAGCCTTCGTCGCAGCACCCGGCCACACGCTGCTGTCGCTCGACTACTCCCAGATCGAACTGCGCATCCTCGCCCATATCGCCGACATCCCCGCGCTGAAGGACGCCTTCCGCGACGGCCTCGACATCCACGCCATGACCGCGTCAGAGATGTTCGACGTGCCCCTCTCCGACATGACCCCAGACATCCGCCGCCGCGCCAAAGCCATCAATTTCGGCGTCATCTACGGCATCTCCGGCTTCGGCCTCGCCCGCAACCTGCGCATCCCCCGGTCCGAGGCGCAGGCCTTCATCGACCGCTATTTTGAGCGTTTTCCCGGCATCCGCACCTACATGGATGACACCGTGGCGTTCGCGAAAGAACACGGGTTCGTCCAAACCCTCTTCGGCCGCAAAATCCACACGCCAGAGATCAACGCCAAAGGCCCCCGCGCCGGGTTCGCCTGGCGCGCCGCCATCAACGCGCCGATCCAGGGCACCGCCGCCGACATCATCCGCCGCGCCATGATCCGCATGCCGGAGGCGATCTCAGGCTTGCCCGCCAAAATGCTCCTCCAGGTCCATGACGAACTGCTCTTCGAGGTCGAAGACAGCGCCACAGATCAGGTCATCGAGACCGCCCGCACCGTCATGGAATCCGCCGCCAAACCCGCCGTGCACATTGACGTGCCGCTGGTGGTGGACGCGGGACAAGGGGGTAATTGGGCGGAGGCGCACTAGCAGTGCTCAGCGAGTCACTTCCAATTGCCAGCTTCCCAAGACTGAGCAAACATCCTTGTTTATGTTCGCTAGAGTGACCTTCGCATCTGATCGATCGAGCTTCAGCGTGAAGTCCGGTGGGTCTTTTCCAACCGGAATTCCAATGCTTGGACCGTCAGGAGCAAATTCGCTCCGCGGAACTTCTGCGACTTGTGCAAGCATTTCACTAGGAATCTCAACAAGTTCGTAAAACGCCTTCTTTTTGAAAAGCCTGAGCTGAATAATGCTGTCTACAGCGGCAGTGTACTCTTCAAAAAGGCGCTTTGTTTCTTGTTCCCTCTGATCAGCCCGTCGCATGTCCTGAATCCATGCGGCCTCGCACAGTTTCGAAATGTGTAGACTTCTTGCCCTCAGGTTGGCGGCAGAAGTCGACTTTAGACTGATTTTCCTTCCATCTATTTCCACATCCCAAAAACGCTGACCGTCTGCAGCGGCCGTTACCTTCAAACCTGCTGCTTGAGCCGCGCGAACAAAAGCAGCCTCAAAGGAATTTGTCGCGAGCGGTGACTTTAAGAAGTAATGATGAATTAGAAGTGTTGCACGAAACTCTCTTTCAAATTCCGTCGACAACACGCCTTGGCCTGAAGGAAAGTTAGCCTCGCATGGCCCGCGCATGGCACTCAAAAGTTCATCTATGTACCTTTGCTCAGTGCTATCCGGCGCGGGAGATATCATGCAGCCGTCCGCTCTATGTCCGAAGATCGCAAACTGGTATTTGAAAGTACTAGCTCTTGCATACCCGGTTGCTCGTTCGTCAAAATCCACCGGCATAAATGAGCCAGTTGATAAGAAATAACTGGCGGAACTGCGTCTCCAATGTGTCTATAGACATTGGAAAGTGAAGAACCATCAAACCTGAAATGGCAAGGAAAGCCATTGATAAGGGCCATTTCCGCTATGGTGAGCAACCGGTCTTTCTCAGGGTGGGCATACCTTCCGTTTCCAATATGTGCACACTCTCTTTTGATCGTTGGGGCCGGTTTATCCCAAGCCATTCGACCATAGACATCCGGATAGGATCCAAATTTCTTTGCTGCGGCGATCCTTTTCATGGAACCGGTCAACAACTCTTCGGCATCAGGCCTGTCAAGTAGGTCCATCCAAGAGCCGCCATCTGCTGGAATAGCGTTAAGGCGTCGCCTGACTGTTTCAGAACCAAACCCAGGAAACCTATGATCGGCGTCTTTAGCGCTTGCAGCAACCGACAAAGCCCTCCGAACAGTCTTCGCGCTATCTTTTACACCCCAGCCATCCCACATGCTTTCGAGCGTGTACAGCGGCAGATGGTTCTTGGCTGCAATCACAATTGCCCTCTCACGAACTTGAGGCAACCCGAAGCGGTTGAGCATGTAGCTACGCCCAAAAACATTATAGCCGTTGTCTTCAAGACGTTCCCGAAACGCGCGATAGTGATGCATGAAGTTTCCGCGCATCAGTTCGCGCGCGTTCTCCATGACGACCACGTCCGCATCAAGTGACACCGCAAAGTGAGCCGCCTTGGAAACCAAGCCGTTTCTGGCGTCATCTCGCAGATGATTTTGAGGATTTGTCCTGCTAAATCCAGTGCAAGGCGGGCACACACTTAGAACGTCAACTTTGCGCTCGCCCAATTCAATGCATTGTCTCAAGTCCGACGCACAGACCTCAGCCAAGTTTAACTTCTTTGGCGTCAAACCAATATTGTTGGAATAAGTCGTATTGCATTGAAGACTTCCATCGCCTGCTGTGGGTTTACCGATTTCTGCATCTGCGGCACCAACAATTTCGAATGCACCGTGAGCCTTAAATCCAAATGACATTCCTCCAGCACCAGAGAACAAGTCCACAACCGAGATTTTTGTGTTTTTATGCGTCATGCATCAGACCATCCCTTGCTCGCATTAAGTACCGGTTAAAAACGCTGCGATCAATATGTTGTGGTCATAGGTAGCAGCAATACTAATTTTCATCAGAGTCGTCATCTCCCCCAACCTCCCGCTCCAAATACTCGTCCATCTTCAGCCGCCCCTCGATCACCTCCATGATCTTCAGCTCATCCGCCACTTTCATGTTCATCCAGGTCGACAGCAGCCGGTTGATCCGCTCCTGATACCCGTTCCCCATCCCGCGGAAATACCGCACCACCGGCGCGTCCAGATAGAGCGTTACTTTCTGCTTCTTCGGCTCCACATCCACGTCATGTTCCAACGTGTGCCATTCGGGCGGGATGTGATGCCCGATCTCGCGGCTCACCCACGATTCCCGATCAAGGAAAATGATATCCCGCTGCAGGCGGTCGAGGGCGGTCATTTGGGCTCTGGTCTTTCGGGGCATGGGCAAATCTCCTTTGTCCCGGAGCCCTAACCCGCAGCCCTTAATCGCCCCTCAAACCACCGAACGGTCGCACCGACGTAATACCGACGCGATACCGACGTTATACCGATGCCCTATTCCGCCATCATTTCTTCCGACGGAATGACCCGGAAGAACACGCCCCCGGACCACAGCCCGAACCACCCCTCATGATGCGCTCCGATCTCCACCAGACGGTAGAAACTCTTGCGATCAATCAGCGCCTCCAACCCCGCGCGGACCTCCACATAGGGCGACGGCTCCCCGGTTTCCGCGTCCCGCTCCACCCGGATCGGATTGCCCGCCCCGGCGGTCACGCTATCGCCCACATTGGTCTCAAAGGTGAGGGTTTGGCCTTCCCCAACCCCTTGATTTTCAAAGTCAATCGCCACAAACGGCGCGTCCTCAACGGTGATGCCCACCTTCTCCACCGGCGTGACAAGAAAGAACTTATCCCCCTCTTTCTTCAAAATCGTCGAGAACAGCCGCACCAATCCAGGCCGCCCAATCGGCGTGCCTTCATAAAACCACGTCCCGTCCCGCTTGATCTGCATATCAATGTCACCGCAGAACTCCGGATCCCACAAATGCACCGGCGGAAGGCCCTTTTTCCCGGCACTTTTCGCCGCCGACGCCAGACTTTCTGCTGACGGTCTCGTGATTTGTTCTTTGCCCATTGCCATTGCCACTTATGTCTAAGGATAGTTCACTAAGACTATAGCCCGATGCAGGAGTTTGCCATGGCCGATGACACCGATCTTTTGGAAGGCATAGACGCCTTGGAAGGCAAACTGGCCGAGGCCCGCGCGTCGATCACCAAGCGCTTCATCGGGCAGCCGCAAGTCGTGGATTTGTCTTTGTCTGCAATGCTTTGCGGGGGGCATGCGTTGCTGATTGGCCTGCCTGGTCTGGGCAAGACGCGGCTGGTGGAGACGCTGGCGACCGTCATGGGCCTCAACTCCAACCGCATCCAGTTCACGCCCGATCTGATGCCCGCCGACATCCTTGGATCGGAGATTCTCGAAACCGGCGAAGACGGCTCCCGCGAGTTCAAATTCATCGACGGACCGATTTTCTGTCAGCTGCTTATGGCCGACGAGATTAACCGCGCCAGCCCCCGCACCCAGTCCGCCCTTCTGCAAGCCATGCAGGAACGCCGCGTGACAGTGGCCGGACAGGACCGCATGCTTGATCCGCCCTTCCACGTGCTGGCCACTCAGAACCCGATTGAACAGGAAGGCACCTATCCGTTGCCCGAGGCCCAGCTTGACCGTTTCCTTGTCCAGATCGATGTCCCCTACCCGAACCGCGACACAGAACGCGACATCCTGCTCGCCACCACCGGCGTGGCGGAGGAAGAAGCTCATGAAGTCTTCACACCGCAGGACCTCATCGAGGCACAGACGCTTTTGCGACGCATGCCGGTGGGCGAGGCCATCATGGATCAGATCCTCGACGTAGTGCGCGCCTTCCGGCCGCGTGATCCGTCAGCCAGCACACAGGTGCGTGACAACGTCGCCTGGGGCCCCGGCCCCCGCGCGGCGCAGGCGTTGATGCTGACAGTCAGGGCGCGGGCGATGCTGCAAGGGCGGTTGGCGCCCGATGCCGATGACATCGCCGCCATGGCCGGGCCTGTCCTGCGTCACCGCATGGCGCTCAGCTTCGCAGCTAGAGCCAGCGGCCAGGATCTCGATACCCTCATCAGTGACACAGTCACTTCCATCACAAAGGTTGAGGCCGCCGCGTGAACCAACCCGCCTCCTTACGTGCAAGGGCCGAAAAACAGGCCTCTCCCCTCCCGCCGCTTCTGGCGCGGGCGGAGCACTTGGCGGGGACGGTTTTATTGGGCGAACACGGGCGGCGCAGGCCGGGGCTGGGGGATGATTTCTGGCAGTATCGTCCGGTGCAGCCGGGCGATGAGCGGCGGTTTATCGATTGGCGCAGATCAGCCCGGTCAGACATGGAATTTGTCCGACAGCGGGAATGGCAGATCGCCCAAAGTGTGGCGATCTGGGTGGATAATGCGGCGTCGATGCGGTTTGCCTCTTCTGAGGAATTGCCAGAGAAATCGAACCGAGCACGACTGCTGTCCCTGGCAGTGGCGATCCTGCTCAACCGGGCCGGCGAACGGGTCGGATTGGCCGGGACAGACTTGCCACCCAAGCGTGGTGAAGGGCAGTTGATGCGGTTGGCCGAAGCGCTTTCCGAGGATGGAGAGAGCGATTTCGGACAGCCCGAAACATCGGGCATGATGGCCCATGGGCGGGCGCTTTTCGTGTCTGACTTCATGGGCAACATCGAGGCCGCCAAGATGGCAGTGACCGAGGCCACGGATCGCGGCATCCAAGGCGTTTTGCTACACCTGCTCGACCCTGCGGAAGAGGCATTTCCCTATCGCGGGCGCACGATTTTCGAAAGCGTGGGCGGTACGCTGGCCCATGAAACGCTTAAGGCCTCTGACCTCAAAGACCGTTATCTCGAACGGTTGGCCGCGCGGAAAGATGAACTGCGCAGTCTTTGTGCTGCGACCGGCTGGCAATATGGCCTGAGTCATACCAATGACAGCGCGCAAGCCACATTGTTGTGGCTTTATCGCGCTTTTGAAGGGGGACCATCGGCATGATGATCGGCCCCATAGGATTTGCGGCCCCCTGGTTGCTTGTGGCCTTGGCCGCGCTGCCGGTGCTGTGGATCATTCTGCGCGCCGTTCCCCCCGCGCCGATCAGGCGGCGGTTCCCGGGGGTGGCTCTGCTGCTGGGATTGAACGATGATGATACGGTCACTGATCGCACGCCGTGGTGGCTGTTGCTGCTGCGCATGCTGGCGGTCGCGGCGCTTATTGTCGGTCTGGCAGGCCCGGTCCTGAACCCTCAGGCCGACCCCGGCGACCGGCGCACAGGGCCGATGTTGATCGTGATGGATGCAACATGGGCGAGCGCACGAGATTGGCCATCGCAGACCGCATTGATCGACACGATATTGGCCGAGGCCGGACGCGAGGCACGGCCTGCCGCGATCCTGCGCTTGAGTGACCCTGAAACGCCCGTGTTCCAATCGGCGGAAGCGTGGCGCACCCGGCTGACCGGTCTTTCACCGGAACCCTGGGCGCCGACGCCCACCGATCTCGCCGCTATTCCTGCCCTGTTGGGGGATGAGGATTTTGAGACGCGCTGGTTCTCCGATGGGTTGGCGCGTCCGGGGCGCGATGCGCTTTTGAATGCGCTGGAAAATCGTGGCCCGGTTACGGTGTACGAAAGCCCCGTGCCTATCATCGCGCTGGCCCCTGCGACGGTGGAGGACAGCATTCTCAAACTTTCCGCCACCCGCGCCACACCCGGGGCAGAGCGTGAAGTGACGGTGGAGGCTCACGGACGTGATCCTTCGGGAGCGGAACGGTTGCTGGCCACGCTGCCCCTCACCTTTGAAGCCGGGGAGACCGTGGCCACCGGTGAGCTGGCCCTGCCTGCCGAGATGCGCGCGCGCGTCAGCCGGTTTGAGATCGGCGGACAACGCCATGCGGGCGCCGTGACTCTGACAGATGACAGCCTGCGGCGGCGTGAGGTCGCGTTGATTGGCGGACAGCAGGATCGCGAGGGTCTGGAGCTCCTGTCGCCGCTGCACTACCTCGAACAGGCGCTGATCCCGTCGGCCGACCTGCTGGAGGGTGCGTTGGTGGATGTGCTGCCTGCGAACCCGGATGTGATCATTCTGGCGGACGTGGCAACCTTGTCGGTCGCCGAACAGGACCTCATGCTCGAATGGATTGAAACCGGTGGGTTGCTCCTGCGGTTTGCAGGGCCACGCATTGCCGCCAGTGATCTGTCTCGCGCCGAGGAAGACCCGCTGATGCCCGTGCGCCTGCGCGCCGGTGGCCGAACGGTGGGGGGCGCGATGTCTTGGGGGGAGCCCAAGACGCTTGCCCCCTTTGCCGAGGACAGCCCGTTCTTTGGGCTGCCCACGCCCGATGAGGTAACCGTCGCCGCACAGGTTATGGCACAACCCGACCCCACATTGGCGTCGCGCGTGATTGCTCAACTGGCCGATGGCACGCCGTTGGTGACGCGCAAACGGATCGGGTCAGGGCAAGTCGTGCTTTTCCATGTCACGGCCAATGCGGAATGGTCCACATTACCGCTGTCGGGCCTGTTTGTGCAGATGCTCGAACGGCTGGCCGTATCATCTGCCGTGGCCCTGCCCGATCTGTCGGAGATGCAGGGCACCACGTGGCAACCCGTGCAGGTGCTGAGCGGATTTGGTCGTCTGGATGACGCGGGCAACCTGCCGGGTGTGCCGGGGGAGCGTTTGATCACCGATCCCATTGGGCCTGATCTGCGACCCGGGCTGTACGACGGGCCGGACCGGCGACTGGCATTGAACGTCGTGAAGGCTGACACCGTGATTGCACCGGCCGCATGGCCTGCGGGGACAACCGTATTGGGCCTTGCGCGGCCCAATGAGGCCCCGCTCGGCGGGTGGCTTCTGGCTGCGGCCATGATCTTGTTGCTGGCAGATGTGGTCGCATCGCTCGCCTTGTCGGGTCGGTTGGTTCCTGTGCGGGCAACTGCCGTTGTACTGGCGGGGTTGATGACAGGCGCGCCAGCCGATGCGCAGGACAAACCCGCACTTGCCACCGCCGAGGTCGTGCTGGCCCATGTCTTGACAGGCGTGGATGCGATTGATGACACCGCCGAGGCAGGTATGCGAGGTCTTGGCCAGACCCTTTTTTTCCGCACGTCAGTAGAGCCGTCGGACCCCATCGGCGTCGATTTGGAGACCGATGATCTATCGGTTTATCCGTTCCTTTACTGGCCGGTCACGCCCGACCAACCGACCCCGTCGGTGGAGGCCTATGCCAAGCTCAACGCGTATCTGCGCACGGGCGGGATGATCCTGTTTGATACACGCGACGCCAATGTGGCGGGGTTCGGCGCGTCTTCTCCCAATGGACAAAAACTGCAACGACTGGCGCGCGGTCTGGATATTCCGCCACTGGAACCGATCCCCGAGGACCACGTACTGACCCGCACCTTCTATCTGTTGCAGGATTTCCCGGGGCGGTTCTCTGGTCGGCAGGTCTGGGTCGAAGCCGCGCCTGCGGATGCCGAACAGGTGGAGGGCATGCCCTTCCGAAACCTCAACGACAACGTGACGCCCGTAGTGATCGGGGGCAATGACTGGGCAGCGGCCTGGGCGACGGATGACTTGGGCAGTCCGCTCTTTCCCGTTGGCCGTGGCTTTGCGGGAGAACGGCAGCGCGAGATTGCGTATCGCTTCGGCGTCAATCTGGTGATGCATGTGCTGACCGGGAACTACAAATCCGATCAGGTCCATGTGCCTGCGCTGCTGGATCGGTTGGGTCAATGAATTCCACGATCCTCTTTGACCCGCTGTTGCCTTGGTGGATGATCGCCACTTTGGGCGGTGTGCTGCTGGCCGGGATTGCGTTGGCGCTGGCGCGCGGGCTGTCGGGATGGGCGTTTCGAGGGTTGGCCGGTCTGGTCATTCTGGGCGCTTTGGCGGGGCCTGTTTATCAACAGGAAGAACGCGAGCCACTTACAGATATCGTGATCATGGTCGAGGATCAGAGCGCCAGCCAGACGCTTGGCGACCGGGCGGAGATGACATCGGAGGCGGCGGAGACACTGGCCGCGCGCATTGAAGCGCGCGACAACACGGAACTGCGCCGTGTGACCGTGGCCGATGGCGTGGACAATACGGGCACGCAACTGATGACCGCATTGGCAGAGGCCTTGGCGGAAGAACCCAAAGCCCGGATCGCGGGGGCAATTGTCGTGTCAGATGGGCAGTTGCACGATCTGGACCGCGCGCCGGATATCCCCGCGCCGCTGCACTTGCTGCAAACGGGGCGCGAGGTGGATTGGGATCGCCGATTGGTTGTGGAAAACGCGCCAGCCTTCGGGATTCTGGACGAAGAAATCTCTATGACGCTGCGCATCACGGACCTGGGCAATGCACCAGACGGCGTGACAACAGTGCCGGTCGACATTTCCATCGACGGCGACGCCCCGCAACGGTTCCAGGTGCCTCTCAACCAGGGGATCGAACTGCCCGTTGTCCTGCCCCATGGCGGGCGCAATGTGCTGCAATTCAGCACGCCTTTCGCCGAAGGGGAACTGACCGATCGCAACAACACGGCCATCGTGCAGATCAACGGTGTGCGGGATAGGTTATCGGTGTTGCTCGTTTCGGGTGAGCCGCATCCGGGCGGGCGGACCTGGCGCAATCTGCTGAAGTCCGACAGCTCCGTTGACCTTGTCCATTTCACCATTCTGCGCCCACCGGAAAAGCAGGACGGCGTGCCCGTTCGGGAACTGTCTCTGATCGCCTTTCCGACGCGGGAACTGTTTCTGGAAAAGATCGAGGATTTCGACCTGATCATCTTTGACCGCTACAAACGGCGGGGCATCTTACCGTCGATCTACCTCGAAAACGTGCGCAATTATGTGGAAAATGGCGGTGCGGTTCTGATCGCGGCCGGGCCGGATTTCGCCAGCGCCGAAAGCCTGTACCGCACCCCTCTGGGGTCCATCATTCCGGCGCGGCCCACGGCGCGGGTCATCGAAAACCGCTACTTGCCGCAAGTGACTGATCTGGGCGCGCGCCACCCTGTCACCGCCGATCTGTCCCCCGATGAGACCGAAAACTGGGGCCGTTGGCATCGCCAGATCGAAGTGGACGATGTGCAGGGTGACGTGGTGATGACGGGGGCCGAAGATAACCCTCTGTTGATCCTCAACCGCGTTGGTGAGGGGCGCGTCGCGCTTCTGGCATCCGATCATGCGTGGCTTTGGAACCGCGGCTACGAAGGTGGTGGGCCGCAACTCGAATTGCTGCGGCGACTGGCCCATTGGATGATGAAAGAACCGGAACTGGAGGAAGAGGCGCTGTGGGCAGAGGCCACGGGCCAGCAGATGCGAATCGTTCGCCGGTCCCTTGAGGAAACGGTTGGCCCGATCACGGTGACGACGCCGTCAGGTGAATTGCTGGAAATGAACCTCGAAGAGGTATCGCCCGGACGGTTCGAGACGACATATACCGGAGCAGAGCTTGGCCTTTACCGGATCGAAAACGGCGACCTGAGCGCGGTGATCGGGCTGGGGCCCGCCTCACCCGTGGAATTCGAAAACACGATTGCAAGCGCCGAACCCATGGGGGCATTGATGGCAGCCACGGGCGGTGGCGCGGTGGCCTTGGAAGATGGCCTGCCAAGGCTTCGTTCCGTGCGGCCCGGGCGGCCTGCGATTGGGCGCGGCTGGATCGGGCTGACTCCACGCGGGGCCTATGAGACGCGGGCGGTGATGCAATTGCCGCTGTTGCCTGCGTGGCTGGTGTTGCTGCTGAGTTCCGCGCTGGTGCTGGCTGGCTGGCTGCGCGAAGGTCGGAGGTAAAGGAAGGTCCTTCGGTTCTCTATTGGGAAAGACTGACTTTCATCACACTGCTGGACCAACCTGACTGTGAACACCGCGCTTTCACAAAAACCGCATCGGTGCCATCGGGGATGGCGACACCGCTCAGTGACCGAGTGAAGGGTTGTTCATTCACATGCGGGTGCATGAGCTTGCGATAGGCCAACCTGTTGCCGTTAGCATCCTGCACTTCCCACGCGTCTGCGTAGTGATCCCAGCCGGTATCCCCGTGTTCAACTGTCACATGGAAGTTCCACAGCATACCCACCTGTTCGACGCGCACCTCAGTGACTGTTGCATCATGGGCGATGGCCTGAGCGGCGGATGAAGAGGCCACAAAGGCTGCCAGAAAGAAAGAAATCGCGCGTTTCATGAGTCCAACATACATCGAAATCGCAGTGCCCACACTCACATAAAGACAAAATTTCGTAATATGTGCCAACGGGGCCGAATGCCGTAAACCTGTCCGCAGACCTGCCCAACTTTGGCCCAAATGGTTGGTTAAAGTCCTCCCAACAGGTTTTGGAGATCCCATGTTTCGCGCTCTTGCTGTTCTGTTCTGCATTACGCTGCTGGCCACACAGGCCGCTTCGGATACCACGCTCAAGCGGCTGGATACCGGGGATGACAGCCGGGGATGGGAAGCGGTTGGAAAGCTCAATATCGACGGGCGCGGATTTTGCACCGGCGCACTGATCGCGCCCAATATTGTGCTGACCGCGGCGCATTGTCTTTATGACAAGGACACCGGCGCACGGATCGACCATGCCAAGATCGAATTCCTCGCCGGGTTCCGCAACGGTCGCGCTTTGGCTTACCGCGATGTGCGGCGCGCGGTGACGCATCCTGATTATGACTTCAACAGCGAAGTCTCTGCCGACCGGGTCCGCAATGATCTGGCCCTGTTGGAACTGCACCATCCGATCCAGAATGGTCAGGTAACACCGTTCGAAACCGATCGCCGCCCCCGCAAGGGCCAGGAAATTGGCATTGTCAGCTATGGCCGCGACCGCGCCGATGCGCCGTCCCTGCAAGAAGTATGTGATGTGATGGCCCGCCAGCGCGGCGTGTTGATCATGTCCTGCGACGTGAATTTCGGGTCCTCCGGTGCGCCGATCTTTTCCTTTGAAACGGGCGAGCCGCGCGTCGTGTCCGTTGTGTCCGCCATGGCCGTGGTGGATGGGAAAAAGGTGTCTTTAGGTACGCAACTTCTAAACCCGCTTGACGATCTGATGGCCGCGCTCGAAGCCGGTGAAGGCGTGTTCCAAAGTGCCGCGCCCAAGATGACGACGGCAGGCGAACGCCGGGATACCGGGGCCAAATTCCTCAAAGCCGAATGACGCTCATGTACCGCGCGCTGATCTTGGCTGTTCTGGCCATCGCCACACCGGTGACCGCGAGCGAATTCACCCGCTTGACCGATCGCGACGATCTTTTCGGGTGGGAGGCCGTGGGCCGCGTTGACCTGGCGGATCAGGGCTTTTGCACGGGCGTGTTGATTGCCGCCAATCTGGTCCTCACCGCCGCCCATTGCGTGTACGATCAGCAGAACAAGCCGATCCCGGCACAGAACATCCGCTTTCGCGCAGGCTTGCGCGACGGCGTGGCGATTGCCGAACGCACGGCATCCCGTGTTGTGGCGGCCAAGGCCTATGTTCCCGGCGCCGGGATGAGCACATCGAATGTGCGCAATGATGCAGCCCTCGTGGAACTGTCAGAGCCGATCCTGTCCACAGTCGCCGCCCCCTTTGTCATTCGGGAACGGGCACGCGCCGGCGACCGGATCAGCGTGGTATCCTATGGTCGAGGGCGCGATGCTGCGCTGTCCTGGCAACGGGATTGCGGGGTTCTATGGCAAAATCAGGGGATTTATGCCTTTGATTGCAATGTGACGTTCGGCAGTTCTGGTGCGCCGGTGTTTTACCGCGATGGCCACCGCGCGCGAATCCTGTCCCTGGTCAGCGGCGGGCGCGTGGAAAATGGCGAATTCATCGTGGCCTGGGGGATGGAATTGCCCGGGATCGTAGCTCAGTTGAAGCGCGACTTGCTTGCCCTGCCGAAGGCCGCCCCGGCAGGTGCGCGGTTTGAATCGGTGGGCACATCCCGTAATTCCCGGTCAGGTGGGGCGAAATTCCTCTCTGTCGGTGGGTCTTGAAACCGCAAAAACCACACCCCACATTTCAGTCATCGGCGCCGCTGAGCGGGTCGATACACGAAAACCGCCTGTCCCGTGGGGGAAGGCACAAATTCAGTTGTCGCTCAATGGAGGATGACCCATGCGAAACTTTGACCTTGCACCGCTTTACCGTGCAACCATCGGCTTTGATCAGATTGCGGACATGATGGACCGCGTTTTGAGTTCTGACATCAACCAGCCGACCTATCCGCCCTACAACATCGAAAAGACGGCCGATGATGCCTATCGTATCTCGGTTGCCGTGGCTGGCTTTGCCGAGGCCGATCTGGCCGTGGAAGTGAAGGAAAACGCGCTGGTCGTCTCTGCCCGCAAGGCAGATGAAGACGAGGCCCGCACATACTTGCATCGCGGGATCGCCACGCGCGCTTTTGAGCGCAAATTCCAACTGGCCGATCACGTGCGCGTCTCGGGCGCAAGCCATGCAGACGGCATGCTGCATATCGACCTGGTGCGCGAAGTGCCCGAGGCACTGAAACCCCGCCGGATCGAAATTCTGAGCGGCGACTCCGTTGAAAAGGACGTGGTTGAGGCGAAAGCCGTCAACTAACCCCCTCGTTCACGCGCCAACATGAACCCCGGGGCATGCGCCGTCCCGGGGTTTTTTGATGTTTGTAACAATTCCATAATGCCTTGTTTTAACAAGGCTTTCCGGGCACTTCAGGGCAAGGCTCTCCCGCATGCATCACGAAACCCGTCAAGGTGAAGTGACCGCCTGTAACCTCATTTTCCGTTAAATTCTGACACGCGCCCTTACATAGGGCCCAACGCGCAGTCAGAGCTTAGGAATTTTGAAATGAACCTCTCCCGTCGTCAATTCGCTGGCCTCACATTGGCCTCCGCTGCAACACTAGCACTCGCCAAACCATCCTTTGCCGGGTCCACCCGCCAGGGTCAGCTGTCGGGTCGTCAGGGTTATAACGTGAAGGGCACCGTTGAAGTCAAATCCGATGGTGGCCAGACCACGGTGATTCTGGGTGACAACTACGTTTTCGACCCTGCCAAGAACCCACCGGACATCAAGATCGGGTTCGGCAGCGGAGAGCGGTATGCAAAAGGCTCGAAGATCCATGAAAAACTGACCGTGAAATCGGGTTCTGCGTCCTTTGTTGTACCGGCAGGCATCGACACGGACCAGTATGATGAGCTCTACATTTATTGTGAGCAGTTTTCGGTCATTCTGGCCGTTGCACCCCTGAACTAATCGCAACGCCTTGTAACTGAAAAACCGCCCCCATCGGGCGGTTTTTTTTGCGGGCCAAGTGGGGACGTACTGATGTACGATCAGGATTCCTTTTTTGATCTTTCGCCCTTGGGTCAGGTGGGCCTCGCCTGCCTCAGCGGGCTTCTTTTCATCGTGGCTGTTTTCGCCACGTGGCGGCTTCTGCGGCGTCGACCAGGGTGGATGCGGCCCATGGGATCGCTGGTCCTGTTCTACATTTTCGTCTGGGTGTCGCCGCAAGTGTATTTTCAGTATTACCACCTGCTGTTCGAATTTCTGCCTGATCAGTGGGTGATCTTTCCACCGCCAAGCCCGGTGAAGGCGTTTGAGTTCCTGACCTTCTCGGGGCCGCAATCCCTGTCCGCCCATGGACAGGGCGTGCTCGGGTGGATGATGGTCGCAGCACCCTGGTTCAGGATGCCCCGCAAAGCCTGAGACCCTGCGGGGCAAGGCAGCGCCCTACTGCTCGAGGCTCTCTGCCAGACGCATCAAGCGCACCGCTTCCGCGCGGTAGCCGAACGCATCTTCTCCTTTGGCCGCGTTGGCCAAATCGATGGCTTGGTCATATCCCCAATCACCAAGGTAAGGGCTATCTGTCAGCAATTGGCCAAATCCCGCGATGGCCATGGCAAAGCGCATATCGCCCGAGATCTCACCACCCTGCACAATCGGCGTTTCAATGAGCTGACTTTGATCTTCACCCGGCGCCTTGTAGCGCAGTTTGAAGAAGCCCAGC
Organism: uncultured Roseovarius sp.; assembly: GCA_964389425.1. Classification (GTDB taxonomy): domain Bacteria; phylum Pseudomonadota; class Alphaproteobacteria; order Rhodobacterales; family Rhodobacteraceae; genus Roseovarius. Next base: position 96,796 of record CAYMEC010000001.1, on the reverse strand, counting down.
TCATCGCTATCACCGGCGGCAGCGGGTTCCCCATAGCGGAGGGGATCATTCAGCACCGCAGGTGAGCCGACGGGCGTGATTTCATAAAGTGCTGTTACCGAATGGCCCGCGCCAATGTCACCGGCATCCACCTTGTCATTGTTGAAATCCTCGCGATTCAGCGCGCGGGTTTCATAACCGATAAGGCGATACTCGGCGATCTGGGCGGCATTGAACTCTACCTGGATCTTCACATCGTTGGCGATCGGGAAAAGCGCCCCGGTGAACTGATCGACCAGCACCTTCTGCGCTTCGCTGAGCGTGTCGATATAAGACGCCTGCCCGTTGCCGTTCTGCGCAAGCGCCTGCATTGTGGCATCATCCAGATTACCGCGACCAAAGCCCATGACGGACAGGTATGTACCGCTGTCGCGCTTGTCGGCAATGAAGTCTTTCAGCGCCTCTGGGTCGCTGAGACCGACATTGAAATCCCCATCAGTGGCGAGGATCACGCGGGTCACTTCACCCTCCTTGGCCATGCCTTCAGCGACTGCATATGCCTGTTGCAACCCCGCTTGCCCGGCGGTGGACCCACCGGCCTGCAAGTTATCCATCGCCGCCAAAATCGCAGCGCGGTCTGTAGCGGGGGTTGCCTCCAGCACTTGCCCGGCGCTGCCTGCATAGGTCACAATGGCGACCTGATCCTGCTCTGTCAGTTCCGGCAGCATCAGCGCGAGGCTTTGCTTCAGCAGCGGTAGCTTGTCCGGCGCGTTCATGGACCCAGACGTGTCAATCAGGAACACGAGGTTCAGCGGCGGACGGTCTTCAATGCTGGGTTCTTCACCCTGGATGGCAATGTGCAGGATCTGCGTGTCCGGGTTCCACGGTGTGTCCGTCACCGTCACTGTGGGGCGGAACGGGGCATCGCCTTCGGGGGCTTTGTAATCATATGGGAAGTAATTCACCATCTCCTCAATCCGCACGGCACCCGCCGGGGGCAGTTGGCCGTTTGTCAGCGAAGACCGGATAACCGAATAGGACGCGGTATCGACATCAATGGAGAAGGTGGAAACGGGTTCTTCCAGCGTCACTTTCAACGGGTTCTGGTCAGCTTCGGGGAAGGCTTCCGTATTGCTTTCGGGCTGCACGATAATGCCAGCTTCCGGGAGGGGCGCGATACGAGTGTAGGCATCACCCTGTGCACTCGAGACAGCAGGCGCACCTTGCACCATGGGTTCTGACATCAGCGCGGGGGCGTCTTCAAAATCCAGTTCCGCTTCATTTGAAACAATCGCCTCTTCCGCGCGTTCCCGTTTGGCGGGCACGGGCGCTGCCTCTTGCGCCGTATAGCCCACGTCAAACACCTCAGGTGCCTTGTTCCAATTGGGGATTACCGCAACAAGGCCAAGGGCCACGAAAGCAGTGCTGGCCGTCAGGGCCCCACGTGTGGTCATTGCATTCAACATGGTTCGAACTCCTCTGAAAAAGCCCGTTTTCGGGCGATCAGAGGTGAGACGCGCCTCATCAGCCGATCCTTGGAGATTTTCGAAATTTTTTTGTGCCATGGCCAAATTGGCCGCCTTTCGCGCGGCATCCGGCGCGGGCGTGGCCCTGTTCATGGCGTTTTTCAGGTCGTCAAACTCGTCGCTCATACCTGATCCTCTCTCTCGCGCAGGGCGCGCAGATGTTTCTTGGCCTCGCTGACCCGCCAGCTGATCGTGCCTTCCGAGACGCCCAGGATGTCGGCCGCGTCGGAATGAGTGACGTCATCCAGCACCAGGGCCAGCGTGTCGCGCAGATCATCAGACAGGGCACGCATCGCTTGGGTTAACCAATCGACCGCCTCTTCGGTTTCCGCATCCGTGGCGCGGCGGTTCACCTCCCAATCGCCCCAACCTTCGGTGTTCTTCGCTCGGGTGGCGGCGCGGCGGCGGCGATCATGGGCAGCATTGACCACCACACGCCAAAGCCACGTGGTCAGACGCGCCTCTCCTCGAAAACCCTGCAGTTTGGCCGGCAATGCGGCGCAGACATCCTGTGTCAGATCCTCCGCCTCGGCCCGGTCGCCCGTCAGGCGAAAGGCCAGACGAAAAATACCGTCATATTGCCGTTCCAGCAGCAGAGCAAAGGCCGCCCTATCGCCGCCGGCCGCCGCTTTCGCGAGGCTTTCATTGGAAGGTTCCATGCGCATCACGGTGATAGGACGCACGCCAGAGGTCAATCCTTGGCAGGATTGCGGATTTTTTTTGTTGCGTGCCGAAGAGCGGCTTCGTCGGGCCCCGGTCTGGCAATCGTGACTTGTGGACAACAGAGTTTTATCGTTGGGCTCTCGAGCTCTCTTCGAGCGACGCTCTGAAGTTACCATTTCGCCAGGCCCTGGGTGGGGCCTGACGAAGGCGCGGTGGGCTAAAGCCCTCGAGTCCGCGCCAGGTACTTAGACCGACATGCAGATGTATTTCATTTCCAGGAATTCTTCGATCCCGTGATGGCTGCCTTCGCGGCCAAGGCCCGATTGCTTGACCCCGCCAAACGGTGCCACCTCGGTCGAGATGATGCCGGTGTTCACGCCCACTATCCCGTATTCCAGCGCCTCAGCCACCTTGTACACGCGGCTCAGATCCTTGGCGTAAAAGTAACTCGCCAGACCAAAGATCGTGTCATTGGCCATCTCGATCACCGCATCCTCGTCTTCAAACTTGAAGAGCGGGGCAAGCGGGCCGAAGGTTTCATCATGGCTCACCATCATGTCCTGCGTGACATCCGTCAGGATTGTTGGCGGCAGGAAATACCCTGTGCCCTCCATCGGCCCGCTGCCGCCCATCATGACCTTGGCCCCCTTCGAGGTCGCATCGGCCACATGTTCCTGCACCTTGTCGATCGCTGCGGAATTGATCAACGGACCCAGCGTCGTTCCCTCTTCCAGACCATCGCCGATTTTCAGGGCAGAGACGGCCTTGTGCAACTTCTCGGCAAATTCATCATAGACACCGGACTGCACGTAAATGCGATTGGCACACACACAGGTCTGGCCGTTGTTTCGGAACTTGCACATGATCGCGCCTTCGACAGCGGCATCGATATCGGCATCATCGAACACGATGAAGGGCGCATTGCCGCCCAGTTCCATCGCGCATTTCAGCACCTGATCGGCAGCTTGGCGCAGAAGGATACGGCCCACCTGTGTCGACCCCGTAAAGGTCAGTTTGCGCACCGCCGGGTTTTCGCAAAACTCCTTGCCCACTTCCGATTCCGCCGTCGATGTCACGATGTTCAGCACGCCTTTGGGAATGCCGGCACGCTCGGCCAGAACCCCCAGAACCGTCGCGGAAAGCGGCGTTTCCCCAGCCGGCTTGCCAACGAACGTGCAGCCGGCCGCCAGCGCCGGGGCGGCCTTTCGCGTGATCATCGCATTTGGGAAGTTCCACGGCGTGATGGAAGCCACAATGCCGATAGGCTGTTTGATCACGGTGATGCGTTTGTCGCGCTGGTGCCCGGGGATGGTTTCCCCGTAGATGCGCTTTGCCTCTTCGGCGAAAAATTCGATAAACGACGCTCCATAGACAATCTCTCCCTTGGCCTCGGCCAGCGGTTTGCCCTGTTCGGCAGTCAGGATGGTGGCCAGATCGTCGGCGTTTTCCAGCATCAGTTCGTACCATTTGCGCAGGACGGTGGCGCGTTCTTTGCCAGTCCAGGCGGCCCAGTCCTTCTGCGCGGTCTGTGCGGCCGCGATGGCATCCGCCACCTGGGCACGGCTCAGATCCGCGACATTGGCGATCACGTCCCCGCGCGCGGGATTCACCACTTCGAACGTGCCCTGATCGCCGTTCGTCAACGCCCCATTAACATAAGCGGCCTCGACCAGAAGCGAGGGGTCCTTGAGAAGAGATTTCAGATCAGTCGTGGAATCGAGCATGGCATCCTCCCGGGAAAAAAGCTGCTGGAGGGAAAGCATTTTGGCGGGCAAATGTCTAGGGTTGGGCGTGGTCAACCATCGCTTCTTTTTGGCCAGAAACACTCAAGATACCGACCTGTCAGTCAGGTGCCAGCATGTACCCTTCACCGCGCACCGTCTGCAAATAACGCGGCTGTTTGGGGTCGGCTTCGATCTTTCGACGCAGGCGGGTGATCTGCACATCGACGGCGCGTTCCTGTGCCTGTCCCTTGTCGCGGCCCAGTTCTTCTACAAGGGTTGTCCGGCTCACCGGTTCGCGCAGATGTTCTGCGAAGATACGCATCAGTTGCACCTCTGTCGCAGTCAGGCGCACAGGCGCGTCACCATTCACCAGCTCAGACCTTTCGATATCAAACCGCACCTGCCCCATCTGCAAGACTTTGGGGGCGACTGCCTCCATCTCTGTGGCGGGCATGCGGCGGAGGATGGCATTGATCCGCAACAGCAACTCCTTTGGTTCGAACGGTTTGGCGAGGTAGTCATCCGCCCCGGCCTCAAGCCCCTTGATGCGATCATCCGCTTCATTCTTGGCGGTCAGCAGCAGGATCGGTGTTGTGATCGTTTCGCGCAGAGCGGCGGTGAGGGCGATACCGTCTTCTCCCGGCATCATCACATCCAGCACGATGAAATCAAATTCCAACCCTGACAGGATTTTGCGCGCATGCACGGCATCGCGCGCCACTGAAACAAGGAAACCATGGCGCATCAGGAACTTCTTTAACAGCTCGCGGATGCGTTCATCATCATCGACGATCAGAAGATGTGGGTCAGGTTCGGTCATGGGTCTTGCTCTCCGATGGCATGATACTTGCGCCGAAGCTCCGGTTCCATCATCGCTTCTAGCACAGTTCGGAATCCCGCGACCGCCTCCGGACCGGCGGCGCGATAGGCTTCGCGCATCCGCGCGCGTTGAGCGTCACTGAGCTGACGTTCAAGCCGCGCGCCTTCCTCGGTCAGACGCAAATGGCGTTCGCGTTTGTCACTTTCACCCACGCGGCTTTCCACCAGCCCGTCCGCGATCAGGGTCCGCAACACGCGATTGAGCGATTGCTTGGTGACACCCAGAATGCCCAGCAGATTGTTCACCGTGGTGCTCGGGCTGCGGGCGATGAAATGAATTGCGCGGTGATGGGCGCGGCCATAGGCCATGGTTTCCAGAATGCGGTCAGGATCACGGGTAAACCCACGATAGGCGAAAAACATCGCCTCGATCCCTTGTCGCACCTGCTCATCCGAGAGGTATTGCGACGGGTCGTCCAGCTGGGCCTCCCCCATAGGATGCTCCCGGTTCATCACTCCGGATCGATAATATGTCAGCTTTGTTGACATTCCAATATCAAACTGATAGCGATTCTTAGTTTTGGCGCAATATTATGTCCGAAGCGGACATATATCACGCAACATTCTTAAATTGCCCAGGGCGCGCGAAGGAAAAGGAGACGGGTTATGGCAGGGTATGACAACCGTGATGGTTTGATCTGGATGGACGGTCAGATGACGGATTGGCGCGATGCCAATGTGCATATCCTGACCCATGCGATGCATTATGCCAGTTCCGTTTTCGAAGGGGAGCGGGCCTATAACGGCAAGATATTCAAGAGCCGTGAACACTCTGAAAGGCTGCATTTCTCGGCGGGCGAGCTGGATTTCGAACTTCCCTATAGCGTAGACGAAATCGAAGCGGCTAAGGCAAAGGTGCTGGCAGAAAACGGGCTGACCGATGCCTATGTCCGCGCTGTCGCGTGGCGCGGGGCGGGAGAAGACATGGGCGTCGCGAGCGCGCGTAACCCGGTCCGCATGGCCATCGCGGCGTGGGAATGGGGTGCCTATTACGGCGACGCGAAGATGAAGGGCGCAAAGCTCGACATCGCGAAGTGGAAGCGCCCGAGCCCGGAGACGATCCCCTGCAAGGCCAAGGCGGCAGGGCTCTACATGATCTGCACCTTGAGCAAGCATGAGGCCGAAGCGAAGGGTTGTTCGGATGCGATGATGTTTGACTATCGCGGCTATGTGGCCGAGGCGACAGGTGCCAACATCTTCTTCGTGAAGGATGGCGAGGTGCACACGCCCAAACCCGATTGTTTCCTCAATGGGCTGACCCGGCAGACGGTGATCGGCATGCTGGAAGAGCGCCAGGTCAAGGTGCATGAACGCCATATCGAACCGGCTGAGTTGGAAGGCTTTCAGCAGTGCTGGCTGACCGGAACAGCGGCCGAGGTGACGCCAGTGGGCCAGATCGGTGACTACAATTTCGAAGTGGGTGCGATGGCCCGCGACATCGCCACGTCCTACGAAGACCTGGTGCGCGCCTGATCTTCCCCGCAACGCAAACCGGACCTAAAGGCAGCGTGGCGTCTCTGGAACAACCTCGCCCGCCATTGGTTTGACCCTGCCCTAGGCCGCAGCATCAGGGACCCGAGCATCTGCCGGACGGGCCTTGGCAATCTCATCAGCAATCAGCGCTTTCTTGAGCGGTTTGGTGAGGAACGCATCAAGGCCGGCGGCCATGATGTCTTCTTTGTCGCCGCCCATGGCGTGTGCGGTCATGGCCACAACAGGCACGACACGCCCGGTCTGAGCCTGAATATCCTTGATGTGTCGCGTCGCCTCCTTTCCGTCCATTTCAGGCATGGAAATATCCATGAAGACGATATCGGGGTGAATGCGCCCGTAGAGATCGACGGCTTCCACGCCGTTTGTGGCGAATTCCAGGTCGATATCCAGATCCTTGACCATCTTGCTGAAAACAAGCCGGTTTGTTCGATTGTCGTCTGCCGCCAGAACGCGCATTTTCCGCTCCTGCGCGCTGCTGGACGAAGGCGTGCCAGATGTATCAACCGGATCCCGGTCTGACGCAGCATCACGCGCGTCTGTCAGGTCGACCGGCTCTTCAGGGGTCGGGTTTGGGTCAGACTCATCCGCCTTCTCAGACGACCACATCAAGTTCAGTCGCTTGGGAACGTCGGCATTGGGCCGGTCGGGTTTTTGCAATTCAATTGATGGATCGACCGGGTTTTGCGGAACGGATTCTGACCCGTCCTTGCCGCTGGCCGCAGCGACATCCGGTGCAAGATGGCCTTCCCGTTCGGCACCGTCCTGAACCGGATCGCTCGGGGTGTCTTCGGGCGTCACAGACGACAATGCAAGTGTCGCATCTTCAACGCTCACAGACGCGTCCACGACAAGACCTGCTGTTTCAGATTCCATTTCGTGTGAAACGTCATGTGTGGAGGCGTCCCTCCCGGGCTCTTGGGATATTTCAGGCACATGCAGCGGCGTGTCGTGGTTCCCGATCTCACGTCCCGATGAGAAAACCAAAGCGGCGGACGTGTCGTCCTGCTTGGCGGTTTGGGGTGTCGGTCGCCGGTCTTCATCAAGGGGTTTGGGTGTCGCTTCCCCCGCCAAGACAGTCTTTGTCATGCAAGTGGCCCCGCGCCTCTGCGTGAAAGTCTGCAAAGCCAAAAGGAACGCATCCCGTTGCAATGGCCAGGCCAGAACATCAGCAACCAGGCGGCGGGCCGGTTCAGTTTGGGTTTTGGTGGGATGTGGGCTCATGACCATGATCGGGGTGTCATACCCCCTCTCGATCAGAGCTTCGGTCAGTTCAAAGCCGTCCATTTCCGTCATGACATGCGCCGTCAGGATCAGATCGGCCCCTGCCCCGCCTTGCAGCATCGACAGGGCCTCGGCCCCGCTTTTGGCCAAGATGACGCTGAGGTTCGAGGCCTCCAGCGTGCGTTTCAGGATGGAGCGGTTCACCGGCTGACTATCCACCACAAGAACAGATCGCAACCCCTCCGGAAGGCGCAAAAGGTCGGTGTCTACCTCATCCACCTCAGGCAGCGTGACCGTAAAACCGAAAGTGGATCCAACCCCCTCCTCGGATTCCACCCACATTTTGCCGCCCATCATGCCCACCAGTCGTTCAGTGATCGCGAGGCCAAGGCCAGTGCCTTCGAATTTGCGGTTGCGCGCGTCGTCGACCTGATTGAATTCCCCAAAGATGTGGCGCACCTTTTCTTCCGGGATGCCGATCCCGGTGTCCTGAATGGAGATGTGCAATTCGGTTGTCGTTCCGTCGGGAGAGGGTAGGCCGGTGACGCGCAGGATCACGTTGCCTTTCTCTGTAAACTTGACGGCATTGCCCAGAAGATTGGTCAGAACCTGTCGGATCCGGCCTGGATCGCCGACGTAGCGCCGCGGCAAAAACAGGTCGAAATCCACGAAAAGGTCGATCCCCTTGTCGCGGCTGTTGACCTGCATCAGCGTGACCAATTCCTGCGTGCATTGTTCGAGGTCAAACTCCTCTTGCACCAGAACCAGTTTGCCTGCCTCGATCTTGGAGAAGTCGAGCACATCATTGATGATGACCAACAGCGCCTCGCCAGAATTTTTGATCGTTTCCGCGTAAAGCTGCTGTTCTTCCGACATCTCGGTGTCGAACAAAAGTTCCGCCATACCCACGATGCCATTCATAGGCGTGCGGATTTCATGGCTCATATTGGCAAGGAAGGATGATTTCGCGTTATTGGCAGCCTCGGCCTCCACCTTGGCCTTTTTCAACCGTTCTTCGTAGCGGACCGTGTCGGTGATACGCAGGGCAAGGCAAACCACGTCACCGCTTGGCCCGCGCTGATCCACCAATTTGATGAATTCATCATTCCACAACCGGACGACCAACGGCTCCGGGGACGGACTTTGCCAGCGGTCGAGCATCATTTCGCGCCATTCCATCGGGCGAAGATTGCCAGTATCGACAATCCCCTCATCGGTGGCAAGCTGCAACAATTCCACGTATGTGATGCCGGGCTTTACATCTTCCAGCCCCCCGAAGGCCGACACCCAGGCGCTGTTGGCCGTCACCATTTTGCTGTCGGCGTCGAAAACGGCAAAACCATCCTCAATGGTGTTGATCGAATGCCAAAGGCGCCGTTCAAGAATTTCGACCTTTTCGGTGGCCACGTTGAGATCCGATTTGACGCGTGCGTTTTCGTCCTGAACGGTTTTGACGACCGCACGGGTTTCATGGATCTCTTCACTGAGCGCGAGCGCATGCTTGCCCAGTTTACGGTTGGCTGCGGACAATTCCGCCTGCTTTTGCTCCAAAAGCCGTTCTGCCGCCAAACGGGCCCTGCGTTCCTCCGCAAGTTTATTTGCCAGGGTCATGCCCGTTCTCCGACACGAAGCTACTCGTGGCACATGGATAGTCTCATCATGCTGAACATCTTCTTAAAATGATCTTCGCGCAGTCATGTTTCTCGCAACCTATGGGACAGTAAGGGGAATCGTTGTCTGAAACCCGGACGCGTGGCACCATGAGAGGGCATGAAATGGAGGTTCCCATGCTCCGCCCTATCCTGTCCGCGCTCATTTTCATCATGTTTGCCGCTCAAGCCATGTCCCAGTCAGCGGCCCAATCGCCCGTTCCCGAAAGGCGAGAGGTGGTGACACTCAGAACGGATTTCTATGGCGCAGATATCAGCCCGATCTTTGACACGACAATCCGGGCCTGCCGGACGGCCTGCATGGCAACGCAGGATTGTCAGGCCTATACGTTCAACACTGAAAAGAACGCCTGTTTTCTGAAATCCGACGTGTTGGAGGTACAGGCATTTGACGGGGCAACCTCGGCAGAGATGTTCAACACCGATCCGCGCGTTCTCGCGCAGGTCAGCACCCGGGCGGGCGATCTTGGTTTTCTGCGGCAAGGCGATTTCAGCAACATTCGGGGACTGGCACTGAATATCGGATCACGCCATCCAGGCGGCCAATGGGGTGTCGACCAGATGCTGGAGGCCGCGCGCAATGAGATCGCGCAGGGCGATTACCTCAACGCGATGCGCTGGACTGGTGCGATCGTAGCCCGCTCCGACGCTGCCGACCAGTGGGCCGAATATGCCCGCCTTTCCATGTTGATCGAGACGCAGAACACGTCTGACAAGAACCGCTATGGCCAGCAGGCATTTGAGGCCGCCGCCAACGCCTATCTGCGCGCGGGCAATGACGGGATGCGCGTGACGGCTCTGATGGAAATGTCGCCTGCTCTGGAACGCATCGGTCGTGGCCGCGATATGGTCAGCGCGCTGCGGCTGGCCGAAGGCATTCAACCCCGCGCCGATGTACTGAGCGCGCTGGAAGCGGCGGTTGCCAAATATGGTTTCCGCATCACCGAACACCGCGCCGACAATGAAAGCCCCGCGCCCCGGATCTGCGCCGAATTCTCAGAGCCGCTGATCAAGGGCGGCACTGATTACACCCCCTTCGTGCAACTGCCCAGCGCCGGCATGGTGGTGGAGCCTGATGGCCGCCAGCTTTGCATTGACGGGGTGCAGCATGGGGAGCGATATGTCGTGACCTTCCGCAAGGGGCTGCCAGCCGCCAGCGGGGAGACACTGATCAAGGATGTGGAGATCGCGCTCTATGTGCGGGATCGCTCTCCTTTCGTGGCCTTCCCGGGCCGCGCCTATGTGCTGCCGAAATCAGCCGAGGCCGCGCTGCCGGTGGAAACTGTGAACCTGGATGAGGTTGACCTTCAGCTGATGCGCATGAGTGATCGAAATCTCCTGCGCACGCTACAGGAGGATCTGTTCGGTCGCCCGCTGGATCACTGGTCGGCGGAGCGGTTCAGCAATGATCTGGCCGAAGAAGTCTGGCGCGGCGTGGGGGAGGTGCAGAACGCGCTAAATCAAACCATGACGACGCGGCTGCCTTTGGGCGACATCCTCTCCGGTCAGCCGCCAGGGATCTACGCTCTGACGGCACGTGTGCCAGAGGAAGACATCTATGACAGCGAAGGCGCGACGCAGTGGTTTGTGCTGTCGGATCTTGGGCTCACGACGCTGAAAGGCAATGACGGGCTGCATGTCTTCGTGAAGTCGCTCGGGGGCGCAACGGCTTTGGAAGGGGTGAAACTGACACTCTTGTCGCGCGCCAATGATGAGTTGGGCAGCACGGTCACTGATGCTATGGGGCACGGTCGCTTTGATCCGGGTCTCATTCGCGGCACCGCAGGTGCCGCCCCGGCCCTCGTGATCGCCGAGCAAAGCGAGGCCGATCTGGCTTTCCTGTCGTTGACCGATCCGGCTTTTGATCTCTCTGATCGCGGGGTCGAAGGCCGCCCTTCCGCCCCGCCGGTTGATGTGTTCCTCACCACGGATCGCGGAGCCTATCGCGCGGGCGAGGTCATCTATGCCACCGCGCTCGCCCGTGATGCGCTGGCCGATTCCATAACCGGTCTGCCGCTGACGGCTATCCTGCGCCGACCCGACGGGGTGGAATACTCGCGCCATTTGTCCTCTGGCGATCGTGCAGGTGGACATGTGTTTGAAATGCCTGTCGCAGCCTCTGCCCCGCGTGGGGCGTGGACGCTGGACATCAAGGCCGACCCGGACGCGCCGGTGCTTGCCAGCCAGAGCGTGCTGGTTGAGGATTTCCTGCCGGAACGCATTGATTTTGATTTGGCCCTGCCCGACGCGCCTTTGCGCCCCGGCGACACGGCGCCGCTGACTGTCGACGCGCGCTACCTCTTTGGTGCGCCCGGCGCGGGTTTGGTGGCTGATGGCTTGGTTCGCCTCAACCCCAAACGCGCATTGGAAGATTTTCCGCGCTACCAGTTCGGCCTTTTCGACGAGCGCGCCCGATCTGTCAGTGACTATGTCGAAGGCGGCACCACCGACAGTGCTGGACAGATCGTGCTCGATGTCGCGATCCCCAAAACCGCCGCAACCGACCGCCCTTATGAGGCCCGCATGACCGTAAGCGTACGCGAAGGTTCTGGCCGCCCGGTTGAGCGGGAGGTGACCCGCATGCTCGCCCCCGCAGGGCCGATGATCGGGATCAAGCCCATCTTCGATGACGTGGTCCCGCAAGGAACGGAAGCGGAATTCGACGTGATCGCGATTGGCCCGGATCTGGCGCCGATGGACATGCCCGTCAAATGGACGATGAACCGGATCGAGACGCGCTATCAGTGGTATGAAGAGTACGGCAATTGGAATTGGGAACCAATCACGACGCGCACCCGGATTGAGACGGGTACGGCGCAGCTTGGGGGTGACCCTCTGACGCTCTCCGCCCCTGTGGATTGGGGTCGCTATGAGCTTGTCGTGGAACGCGAAGGCGGGGCCTATGTCGGGTCATCTGCGGAATTCTACGCAGGATGGTACGCGCCCAGCGATGCCTCCAGCACGCCCGACACACTGGACCTGTCTCTCGACCGTCCGGATTATCGCCCCGGTGACACGGCGCAGTTGCGCATTGTGCCGCGCTATGCGGGGACCGCGTTGATCACCGTGATGTCGGACCGCGTCGTGGACATGCAGGCGGTTGAGGTTTCCGCAGGGGACAACCTGATCCCCATGACCGTGACGGAAGAATGGGGCGCGGGCGCTTACGTGACCGCTCAGGTGATCCGCCCGATGGATGAAAGCGCTGGTCGCAATCCGGCGCGGTCCCTGGGGCTGGCCTATGCCAAGATCGACCCCGGCGCGCGTCAGTTGGCTGTTTCTATCGATGCACCGGAGATGTCCGATCCGCGTGGGCCGGTTGATGTTACCGTGGCGGTTGAGGGGCTGGGTGACGCGCAAGGTTACGTGACGCTCGCCGCCGTGGATGTGGGCATCCTGAACCTCACCGGGTTCGACAGCCCTGACCCATCCACGCATTACTTCGGCCAACGCCGTCTAGGAGTGGAAATCCGGGATCTCTATGGGCGCCTGATCGACGGAATGAACGGTGCACAAGGACAGGTGCGATCGGGCGGTGACGCTGGCGCAGGAGCGGGTTTTGAGAGCCCGCCGCCGCAGGACGAACTGGTCGCTTACTTCACCGGCCCGATTGCCGTGGACGCACAGGGGCGTGCGACCGCAAGTTTCGACATTCCCGATTTCAACGGCACCGTTCGGTTGATGGCCGTGGCGTGGTCGGACAAGGGCGTCGGACAAGCCGAAGATGAGATTCTGATCCGAGACCCGGTTGTTGTCACCGCCTCAATGCCCCGCTTCCTCGCACCCGGGGACCAAAGCCGGTTGCTGCTGGAAGTGGTGCATACCGAAGGCCCTTCCGGTCGCATGGGGCTGGATATCACGACATCCGGTTTGAGTTTCGTCTCTGACATCCCCTCAGGACTCGATCTTGGCGCGGGCGAGAAGGCCGTGCTGGCCCTGCCCTTCCGCGCGGGGGGCGTGGGTGATCATGACATTCGCGTGGCGCTCACCACACCAGATGGCAAACAGTTGGTGAAAGAGGTGATGCTGGGCGTGCGGTCCAATGACCCTGAGGTCGCCACGACGCGCCGCTTCTCTTTGGGCGTCGGTGACACGTTCACACTGGACAGCAACGTGATGGCCGATCTGCGACCTGGAACAGGCCGCGCGATCCTCTCGGCTGGACCGCTTGCGAAACTGAACGCGCCGGGGCTCCTGACGGCGCTTGATCGCTACCCTTATGGCTGCACTGAACAGGTGACATCACGCGCCATGCCCCTTTTGTACTACGGTGACGTGGCGGAGGCGTTGGGGCTTGGGAATGATGACCAAGTTCAAACCCGCGTGGATCAGGCCGTGGGTCAAATTCTGTCCCGGCAGGCCAGCAACGGGGCCTTTGGTCTCTGGCGTGCCAGCAGTGGCGATTTCTGGCTTGATGCCTATGTGACTGACTTCCTGTCGCGCGCGAAATCCAAGGGATACATCGTGCCGCGTCAGGCCTTCACGCTGGCCATGGACAACCTGCGCAACCGCGTGAACTATGCCCCTGATTTTGATAAGGGCGGGGAGGATGTGGCCTATGCGCTAATGGTCCTTGCTCGCGAAGGCGCGGCGCGCATGGGCGATCTGCGCTACTTCGCCGATGTGAAAGCCGAAAACTTCGCAACACCCATGGCACTCGCCCAACTGGGAGCAGCACTGGCCAGCTATGGCGATCAGACTCGTGCCGACAGGATGTTCGCGCTGGCCATGGCGCGGATCAACGGGACAAGCGGAACAGAGCGCAACCTCTGGCGTTCCGACTATGGCACGAACCTGCGTGATCGCGCGGCGGTGCTGACATTGGCGGTGGAATCCGGCAGCAATGCGGTGGATACCGATGCCCTGACGGTGGGGATCAGCCAACCGGGACCGCATCTGTCGACGCAGGAACAGGTCTGGACACTGCTTGCCGCCAATGCGCTGGTGCGCGATCCAACGCTTGCGGGGCTGACCCTTAATGGCACGCCGCTTGACGGGCCGCTGGTGCAAATGATGGAGGCGGACACCGCCACGCCTCAGGCGATCCGGAACACGGGCAACGCTCCGGTCGATATCACGCTCACCACACTTGGCGTACCGCAAGTGGCACCTGATGCGGGTGGCACGGGATACGCGATCACGCGGGCGTACTACGATATGGACGGGAACCAAGTGTTTCTGGACGCGGTGGAGACCGGCACGAGGCTGGTCACTGTCCTGACCGTCACGCCATTTGAAGGCGGTGAGGCGCGGCTCATGATCAATGATCCGCTGCCCGCTGGCTTGGAGATCGACAACCCCAACATCCTGCGCGGCGGCGATATCCGGTCACTCGATTGGCTTGATACGGCTTACCCCGAACATACGGAATTCCGCGCCGACCGGTTCACGGCGGCAGTGAACTGGCGCAATGATCGGCCATTTGATCTGGCATATATCGTACGAGCCATTTCTCCGGGGACCTACCATCACCCAGCCGCCTCGGTCGAAGACATGTACCGCCCCGCCTATCGCGCCATCACCGCCACCGGGCAGATGCGCGTGACAGAGTAGACAGCGCGTGACGGCCCGGCACATCGCCACCGCGCGTTGGCGCGCGCTGGATCGGGAGGGGCAGGATACCTGTCGGCTCAGCCAAACCGATGATGGCTGGATCCTGCTCGGCCATGCACAGTTTCGCGATGACTTGGGGCTGGCGTCGCTCAACTACGTGGTGCGCTGCGACGGGGACTGGGTCACAAAAAGCGTCGATCTGGCGGGTCAGCATGGCGGCCGCGAAGTGCGCGCCAAGATAGTGAACGACAGCGGCGCATGGTGGATTGATGATCGAGAACAGGCAGATGTATCCGGCGCAATGGATATCGACCTGTCGTTCACGCCTGCCACCAATCTGATGCCCTTGCGGCGTCTGGGCACCGAAGATCTGGCCGTTTCAGCCGCGTGGTTCCAATACCCCAGCGCCCAGCTGGTGCCACTCGATCAAACCTATGCGCGGACGGGTCTGAGTGACGTGATGAGTTACAGCGCAAAGCAGACCGGTTTCACCACTGACATCACGGTGGACCCCAGCGGGTTCGTCACGCTCTACCCCGGGGTCTGGGAAGGGGAGGTCACACATGAGGCTTGACCGATGGTCACTCGCGCTTGCTCTGCTGCTTTTGAGCTTCGGGATTGCCCGCGATGCGACAGACCGGTGGGTTGCGTCGACCGACCTGCCCATCCTGCTGACGGATACCTCAGTGGAAGTCCTGGATCGAAACGGTCAGTTGCTGCGCTTGTACACCGCAGGTGACGGGCGGTGGCGGCTGGCGACATCCCTGGATGCCGTGGACCCCGGCTATATCGACATGCTGATCGCTTATGAGGACAAACGGTTTTACCGCCACAAGGGCGTCGACTTTCGCGCCATTCTGCGCGCGGCGGGTCAGGCGGTTTGGCACGGTGAGATTGTCTCTGGCGGGTCCACACTGACGATGCAGGTTGCCCGCCTTCTGGAAGACAGCGGTACCGGGCGGATGCGCGGCAAGATGCGTCAGATCCGCGTGGCGTTGGCGCTGGAGCAGAACCTCAGCAAGAATGACATCCTTACCCTCTACCTTGCCCGTGCGCCGTTCGGCGGCAATCTCGAAGGCGTCCGTGCTGCAAGCCTCGCGTGGTTTGGAAAGGAACCGGGGCGCCTGACGCCCGCGCAATCCGCCCTGCTTGTGGCCCTGCCGCAAGCGCCCGAAGCTCGGCGGCCCGACAAGGCGCAAGGCGCGGCAACCCTTGCCCGCAATCGCGTACTAGACCGTATGGTATCCAACGGCACCATTGCCGAGGACACGGCCCACGCCGCGCTGACCGAGCCCGTCCCGGGCGCACGCCGTGCCTTCCCCGCCCTGGCCCCGCATTTGACTGATCGGGCCAGGACGGATGACCCAGTTCGATTGATCCACAACCTTACGATCGATGCCGGTCTTCAGACGCGGATGGAAACGCTGGCGCAAACAGCCCTGCTTGGGCTGCCCGATGACCTTTCCGTCGCCATCCTTCTGGCCGATCACACCACCGGCGACATCCTTGCCTCTGTCGGGTCAGCCAGCTACGGGACGGGCGACGCGCGGCAGGGGTTTGTCGATATGACCCGCGCGCTGCGCTCGCCCGGCTCGACGCTGAAGCCCTTGGTTTATGCATTGGCGTTTGACCGGGGGCTGGCCCACCCTCAAACCCTCATCCATGACCGGCCCGTCAGCTTCGCGGGCTACGCGCCGCAGAACTTCGATGGCGCCTTTCGGGGAGAACTGACGGTCAGCGACGCCCTGCGCCAATCGCTCAACATCCCGGTTGTTCTTCTGATGAACGAAATCGGGCCGGCACATCTGATGGCGGCACTACGCAAATCCGGGGCGCGCCCTTCCTTGCCTGGCGATCAGGCCGGGCTTGCCGTGGCCTTGGGCGGTGTCGGGGTCAGCCTCACCGATCTGGTGCAGCTTTACGCAATGCTGGGTCAGGGCGGTTCCGCCCGCGATCTGGCGTGGCGGATCGATGACGACCGGCGCGAAAGCACTCTCGTTGTCTCTCGTGCTGCCGCTTGGCAGGTGGGCGATATTCTTGCAGGCCTTGCGCCACCGCCGGGCGCGCCGCGTGGACGGCTCGCGTACAAGACCGGCACCTCCTATGGGTATCGCGATGCGTGGGCCATAGGGTTTGACGGCACCCATGTGGCGGGGGTCTGGATTGGGCGTGCGGACGGCACGCCTGTGCCCGGGGCCTTTGGTGGAGACCTCGCGGCACCCATTCTCTTTGAGGCCTTCGGGCGTGTAAAGTCGACACCCGATCCTCTGCCAGCGCCGCCGCCCGAGACACTGATCTTGTCCACGTCTGAGTTGCCGCAACCCTTGCGCCGGTTCACCGGGCGCAACGCCGTATTTGAGGTGGCCGAAGACGCACCGAAACTGATCTTCCCCCGCTCGGGCAGCCGTTTGCCGTTGGAACGCGGCGCGCTCGCCGTGAAATTGCGCGATGGCACGCCGCCCTTTACGTGGATGGCCAATGGGGTGCCCGTAATTTCAGGCACCCACAGACGAGAGGCGACGATGGACAACGTACAAAAGGGCTATTCCACCCTGACCGTAATTGACGCAGAGGGCCGCGCTGACAGGGTGACCGTTTGGATCGAATAGGCACATTTTCTTTGGCACGAGTACTAGACTCTGCCGCACCTCATGCCCGCATGTTCGCCCCATTGGCATCATAGATCGGTCCGCCAAGCACCTCTGCCGCGCACATCTTACCAAGGATTTCAACGTCCAGCTTGGTGCCCGGCACCGCATGATCTGCACCCACGAAAGCCATCGCCATGGACCGCTTCACATGGTGGGCATAGCCGCCGGAGGTGATGTAACCCACGGCCTCTCCATCACTCAGCACGGCCTCATCAAGCGTCACGTCAATCTCCGTCTCCACGGTCATCGTGACCAGTTTTCGCGTCACGCCGTCCGCTAGAAATTGCGCCGTCGCGGCCTTTCCGACGAAATCCTTCTTCCAGTTGATGAAAACATCCATCCCGGCCTCGACCGCGTTGAAATCAGGGCGGAACTCCAAACCCCAAGCGCCCCAGCCCTTTTCCAGCCGGAGCGACATCAACGCCCGACTGCCATACCAGCGATAACCCAGAGGCGCGCCAGCTTCCTCAATCGCCTCCGAAAGACGGATCAGGTATTGCGGGCGACAGTAGATCTCAAAACCCAACTCGCCCGAAAAGCTGATCCGGTTGAGGATCACCGGTACGTCGCCCACGAAAGTCTGGCGGCAATCGCGGAACTTCATGCTGTCGGCACTGACATCTTCCCGCGTGATCTGTTCGATCAACGCACGGGATTTGGGGCCGGAGATCGAGATGCCGTGCCAGTCTTCAGTCTGGTTTTCATGGATCACACCATCCGACAGCGTACGGGAAAACCAGCGGCTATGTGCATCCTGCATCGCGCCCGACCCGAACAGCATGAAGTGATCTTCCTCCAGACAGGCGACCGTCAGATCGCCGTAAAGCCTGCCCTTTTCCGTCAACATCGGCGTCAGCGTCATTCGCCCAGGCTTGGGGATGAACCCGGCCATGGTTCGGTCCAGCCAGTCGCGCGCACCAGGCCCCTTGATCAGGTGCTTGGCGAAATTGGCGATCTCGATCCCTCCCACGGCGGTCCGCACTGCTTTGCATTCAGCCGCGACATAGTCGAACGACCGGTTCCGCTCAAAGGTCGGGTCTTCATGGGCATCGTCGGGCCCATCGGCGAACCACATGGCGTTCTCAAGACCGAAGGATTGCCCCATCATTGCGCCCTTGGCGACCAGCCGGTCATAGAGCGCAGTGGTCTGCTGACGGCGGCCCTTGGGCAGCGTCTCATTCGGGAAGGTCATGACAAACCGGCGTTCATAATTCTCCGTCGATTTGACAGTGCCCCAATCAGGCGTTGCCCAGTTGCCGAAGCGCGCCACGTCCATCGCCCAGACATCAATCGATGGTTCCCCGTCGATCATCCATTCCGCCATCGTCATTCCCACGCCGCCGCCCTGACAGAAACCCGCCATGACACCAATGGCGCACCAGTAATTCGTCATTCCCGGCACCGGACCGATCATCGGGTTGCCATCGGGGCCAAAGGTGAACGGTCCGTTGATCGCATCCTTGATGCCAGCATGCGCCAGCGCAGGGATGCGGTCAAAAGCCAGTTCCAACCGATCCGCGATATGATCGAGATTGGGCTGGAGCAATTCATGCCCGAAATCCATCGGTGTCCCGCCCACTTTCCACGGCACGCCAACGGGTTCGTATGTACCAAGCAGCATGCCCTGCCGCTCCTGCCGGAAATAGATATTGGCCTCGTAGTCGATGCCGCATGGCAAGCGTGTCGGGTGGTCGGCCACTGCATCGATCTTCTCGGTCAGCAGATAGTGATGTTCCATCGGCTGCACAGGTGCATTGAGCCCCGACATCCCCGCGACTTCCCGCGCCCAGAGGCCACCACAGTTGACTATGATCTCGGCATTGATAACCCCTTTGGGCGTGGTCACATCCCAGGACCCATCCGATTTCTGCCGCGTCGCGGTGACCGGCGTGTGAGTGAAATACTGCGCGCCGTGATGCTTGGCGGACTTGGCAAAGGCATAGGTGGCACCGGAGGGGTCCAGATCACCATCCTGATCATCCCAGAGCGCGGCGAGATAATGCTTGGGGTCAATCAGCGGATGCCGCTCTGCCACTTCGCTGGGACTGATGAACTCTTGCTGCAACCCCATGTAGCGCGCCTTGGAGCGTTCGCGCTTGAGGTAATCATACCACGTTTTGTTGGACGCCAGATAGAAGCCGCCCGTCATGTGCAGGCCGACGGAATGGCCCGATGTTTCCTCAATTTCCTTATAAAGATCAATCGTGTAGCCCTGAAGCCGGGAGATGTTGGGATCAGAACTGATCGTATGAATCTGGCCAGCCGCGTGCCAGCTGGAGCCGGAGGTGAGCTCATCACGTTCGAGCAGCACAACATCCTTCCAACCGAACTTGGCCAGGTGAAAGAGGATCGAACATCCTACAACCCCTCCGCCGATCACGACCACCTTTGCGTGGCTGGGCAGTGTCTTGCCGCCGGTCTCTTCCACCTTTTGAATCTCTGGCATGTCAGTCTCCGATTGCCTGCAAAAGCGCGTCGATGTCCTCTTCTTCGATGGCTCGGGTCAGCCCCGAGAACGCGCCGTTCATCATCTCTTTGGCCACGCCAATGGCCGCGCCATAAGCCACCCGCGACAGCGCGGCGCCCACGGAAATCCGGGCGACACCGATCCGCGCGAAATCCTCGATGCCGTGTATGGCAAATCGCCCGGAGGCAAGCGCGTTCACCGGCACGGACACACTTTCAACAATCCGCTTCAAGCCTTCAAAGTCGGGTGGCGCGGGAATATAGACACCATCCGCGCCTGCCGCCTCATAGGCCTGAACCCGCCGGATTGCCTCATCCAGATCGTAGCTGCCATAGATCAGTCCGTCCGCCCGGGCGATCATCACGAAATCACCCGGCAAAGCGCGGGCCGCCGCCGCGGCTGCACGGATCCTCTCCACCGAAAGATCGAACGCATAGGCCCCGAACTCTGGCAAAGCCGTGTCCTCAATGGAACACCCGGCAAGACCCACTTCGGCCGCCAAACTGATGGTCTCCGCCACGGTCTCCGGTGCTTCCCCGAAGCCGTTTTCAAAATCGCCGGACACGGGAATGTCCACGGCGGAAACCAGATCCTGCGCATGGGCCAGCGCCTCGTCTCGCGTGATGGTCCCGCCATCCACACGCCCAACACTGAACGCATGTCCCGCAGACGTGGTCGCGATGCATTTGGCACCCAAAGACTGCATCATCACGGCCGATCCCCTGTCCCACGCGTTTATCATGACCGTTGGGTTGCCCGGTTGATGCAGCGCCCTGAATGTTGCTCCGATATCCGTCATCTTTCAGCCTTCCCAATCCATAACCACCTTGCCGGAATTCCCGGAGATCATGGCGCCAAACCCCTGTTCGAAATCGTCAATAGAAATGCGGTGCGTGATGAGGCCGCTCAGGTCCAGCCCCCCCTGCACCAGCGCGATCATCTTGTACCAGGTCTCAAACATCTCGCGGCCATAAATCCCTTTGATCTGGAGCATCTTGAAAATCACAGTGTTCCAATCGACCGGGAAAGCCGTTGGCGCGATCCCCAACAAAGCAACCTTCCCGCCATTGTTCATCCGTGCGATCATCTGCTGCATGGCCGCCGACGCGCCGGACATCTCCAGTCCAACGTCAAAGCCCTCGGTCATGCCGATCGCGTCCATCACATCGCGCAATTGCGCCTCAGACACATCCACCACATGCTGCACCCCCATCGCACGGGCCAGATCCAGCCGGTATGGGTTGATATCCGTGATCACGACCTTCCGCGCGCCCACTTTCTGCGCGACCAGTGCGCCCATAATCCCGATGGGGCCAGCACCGGTGACCAGCACATCCTCCCCCACAAGATCAAAACTGAGCGCGGTGTGCACAGCATTGCCGAAGGGGTCAAAAATCGCGGCTACCTCATCGGGGATATCCTCTGGGATCGGCACCACATTGGCCTCGGGAATGCAGACATATTCCGCGAAACTACCGGGGCGGTTCACACCCACGCCCTTGGTTTCGCGGCACAGATGCCCCCGCCCCGCGCGGCAATTCCGGCAGGTCCCACAGATGATGTGGCCCTCGCCACTCACCCGTTGACCCACGCGGTACTTTACAGCCGCCGCGCCCGTATCGACAATCTCACCCACGAATTCATGACCCACGACCATGGGCACGGGCACTGTCTTGGCGCTGAACTCATCCCATTTCCAAATGTGCACATCGGTGCCGCAAATGGCGGATTTCTTCACCTTGATCAAAACATCCGCCGGGCCGGGTTCGGGCACAGGGACATGCTCCATCCAAAGCCCCGGCTCGGGCTTTGATTTCACCAAGGCGCGCATTTGATTTTGCATGCGTCTACTCCCACAAATCCGTACTGAGGTATTTCAGCCCGCTGTCGCACATAACGATTGCCACCGTGCCGCCCTGCTCGAGGCCCATAAGCAATTGGATCGCGCCCGCCAGGTTGGCCCCAGCAGAGAAGCCCGCGAAAATCCCCTCATGCCGTGCCAGCAGCCGTGCGGCATCCTTGGCATCGCGACCTGAAACCGTGACAGATCCGGCCAGATCAATGCCCTGCAAATGCGTGAGATCGGGCATCGAATACCCACCCCCCTGAATAGGATGGTTTGGACGGTCCGGGTCCACCGCGTAACAGCGCACGCCCTTGGGCCCGAGATACCGCGCCGCTCCGGCGAGTGTACCTCCGGACCCGATAAAGTCACAAAACGCCGTGACCTCCCCGCCAGCTTGTTCCCAAATTTCAGGCCCAGTGCCGGCCTCATGCGCCAGCGGATTGCCCGCCCGCTCAAATTGATCCGCGCGATAGGCCGCCCGTTCGGCAGTGATCCGCCTCGCTTCCTCTTCGACCAGCGCCAGATCATCGCCTGACACCTGCCCAGGCTGCCTGCCTTCCGCCTGTGGAACCAGTACAACCTCTGCCCCCAGCGCACGCATCATCCGCGCCCGCTCCGATGAGTTGCCTTTACTCATCACCGCCACGAACGGATGTCCCAGCACGCCGCAGACGATGGCCAACCCGGTGCCCATGTTGCCGGAGGTCAGCTCCACCACCGTCTGGCCGGGTGCCAGATCGCCTGCCTCCCGCGCGCCTTCGATAATCGCCCGCGCCGCGCGGTCTTTCTTGGAATAGCCCGGTAGCATGTAGTCCAACTTCGCCAGAATGCGCCCGTCCAGCGCCAACTCATCGCGCACGCGGCTCAATTCCACCAACGGCGTGTTTCCAATGGTGTCTATGACAGACGGATAGATCACTCGATCATCCCCAGGTCGCGGCCCACCGCCTCAAACGCCGCAATCGCCCGATCCAGCATGGCCCGCGTCAGCGCCGCAGACATCTGCGTGCGAATTCTGTCCTGCTCCTTGGGCACCACCGGGAAGCTGAAGGCGGTGACAAAGACGCCTTTCTCATGCAGCCGCGCCGCCATCTCCTGCGCCAGCTTGGGATCGCGCAGCATCACTGGAATGATCGCGTGGCTACCGGGCAGAAGTTCAAAACCCAGTTTGCCCATCTTGTCCCGGAAGTACGCGGCATTCTCCCAAAGTCGCGCCCGCAGCGCATCGCCTTCGTCATCGAGCAGGTCAAACACCCGCAAGGACGCCCCCGCGATCACCGGCGCCAGCGTGTTGGAGAACAGGTAAGGCCGCGACCGTTGCCGCAACCAATCCACAACCGGCGCGCTGGCGGCCGTATAGCCACCCGACGCACCGCCCAAGGCCTTGCCCAGCGTGCCGGTCAGGATGTCGACGCGTCCCATGACACCGCAATGCTCATGCGTCCCGCGCCCCGTTGTGCCCACAAAGCCCGTCGCATGGCAGTCATCGACCATGACCATCGCATCATAGCGCGCCGCCAGATCACAAATCGCGTCCAGCTTGGCGAAATACCCGTCCATGGAAAACACACCATCAGTGGCGATCAATCGGTGCCGCGCGCCTTGCGCCTCCTGCAGGCAGCGCTCCAGATCCGCCATGTCCGAATTGGCATAACGCCACCGCTTCGCCTTGCATAGGCGCACCCCGTCAATAATGCTCGCATGGTTGAGAGCATCCGAAATAATCGCGTCCTCTTCGCCCAGAAGCGTCTCAAACAGCCCTGCATTGGCGTCAAAAGCCGCAGCATAGAGAATGGCGTCTTGCATCCCCAGAAAACCGGCAATCCGCGCTTCGAGCGCCTTGTGTTCCTCCTGCGTGCCACAAATGAAGCGCACGCTGGCCATACCAAAACCATAGCGATCCAGTGCAGCATGCCCTGCCTCAATGACGCGCGCATCATCGGCGAGGCCGAGGTAGTTGTTGGCGCAAAGGTTCACTACTTCCGCGCCACCGGCCAGCGTCACCTCGCCTGCCTGCATCGAGGAAATCACCCGCTCGGATTTGTACAAACCCTCGGATCGCAGTCCGACCAAACGCGCTGCCAGGTCGGCATCAAATCTTTCACCCGCATTCATCACCTATCTCCAATCCCAGCTTCTATTTGGCTAAGAATACTCCGAGGGTCGCCGTTGGTGCGCCATTGGTTCAAGCCCAATGGCAACGGGGCTGGCCCTTCAGTTCACCTAATACCACGCCTCCGGGATCTCCCGCTTGCGCCGCGCCACGTAGTCCTTCAATTCGTCTTCGACAGCCGCATCGACAGGCGGCTTTTCATAGCCCGCCAGCATCGCGTTCCACCGCTCGTACGCCCGCGCGCGCATGTCCTTCGCGCCGCCCTCCTCCCAGCTTTCCACATTTTCGCTGTCGCTCAGAGCCGGCTCGTAGAATGCCGTCGTGTAATTGCGCATCGTGTGCCCACAGCCCAGGAAATGCCCACCCGGATCAACCTCTCCATAGGCATCACGCGCCATCGACTCCTCGTCGGCCACCAACCCATGATCCAAAATCTTCTGATAGGACCCAAGCCGGTCTGCATCCATGATCAATTTCTCAAATCCGGTACACAGCCCGCCTTCCAGCCACCCGGCCGCATGGAGCACATAATTGGCCCCGGCAAGCATGGTCGAATGCATCGCATCCGCACTCTCATAGGCGGCCTGCGCATCCTCGATCTTGCTTGCGGTCAGCGATCCACCACACCGCAGTGGCAACCCTGCCCGCCGCGCCAACTGCCCGATCGCATAGTTGGAGATCACAGGCTCCGGCATGCCAAAAGTCGGCGCGCCGCTCTTTAGGCTCATGGAGGACAGGAAATTACCCAGCACGAATGGCGCGCCCGGCCGGACAAGCTGCGAAAAGGCACAGACCATCATCGCCTCTGCCATGGCCTGCGCGACCGACGCTGCTGTGCTTACCGGCCCCATCGCGCCCGACAGGATGAAGGGCACCACGATGATCCCCTGCCCGCGTCCGCAATAGACCCGGATCGCTTCCGTCACCACCTTGTCCACCAACAGCGGCGAGTTGGTGTTCACATTGCCCATGATGACGCAGTGTTCATCCATCACCGCGCGGCCATGCAGGATTTCCGCCATGTCCACGCTGTCCTGCGCGCGGCTCATCTCCGTGATCGCTCCCAAATGAGGTTTGTCGCCAAGCGTCATATGCGCCAGCACCATGTCCAGATGACGGTGGCTGACAGGAACATCGCAAGGTTCACAAATGACCAGTCCTGAATGATGCAGATTGGGATGCAGATAGGCGAGCTTCACCAGCTTCTCAAAACTCTCCATATCCCCGTAGCGTCGCCCGCCTTCCAGATCGCGCACGAACGGTGCGCCGTAGATCGGGGCGAAGACCTGATGCGTGCCTCCAATGGTCACCGACCGCTCAGGATTGCGCGCCACCTGCTGAAATTCGCGCGGTGCCTTGGCGCAGAGCGACCGAATGAAACTGGCATCTGCCCGCACGCGACAGTCTTCAATCCGCGCGCCCGCGTCTTTCCAGATGCACAAAGCCTCCGGATCATCGCGAAAATCGATGCCCACGTCTTCAAAGATCCAATCCACTTGGCGTTCAAGTATCTGGATCGTCTCTTCGTCCAGTACATCAAAGAACGGCAACCGGCGGCGGATATGGGGGGATGGGCACGCTATGCCCTGCTGAGCGCCTTGTGCTTGCCGTGCGCGTGCCCGTCTGGCCATTCGCGATCCCTCCATGCGTGAAACTTATTCTAATCCCGACACTCACCCTTGTGATGCTTGCAAATTGCAGGGCTTTGGATAATTTCAGATTATGCAAAAGCTGTGGAAACTCGTTTCTTCCCCGCGCCATCTTCTGGTGTTCGAGGCCGCCGCCCGCACCGGATCCTTTACCCGCGCGGCGGAAGAGCTGAATGTCCAGCAACCCGCCGTCTCCGCCTCGATCAAGCAGTTGGAAAACGCGCTGGGCACGCTGCTGTTTGTCAGGGCCCACCGATCCGTCGCCCTGACCCACGCAGGCGAACGGCTTTTCAATGAAGTCGCTGACGCCTTCGCCCGTATCCACCAGACCGCCGAGATGCTGTCGGGCCGGGCCGCACAGGATCACGTGACGCTGTCGGCCTCGTCGGCTTTCGTGCACTACTGGATGATCCCGCGCCTCTCGGGGTTTCACGCGGCTCATCCCGGCATCGATCTACGGTTGCAAAACTCGGAACGCGAACCCGACATCGACGCGGAAGGGATCAGCCTTGCCGTCCGCCGTGGCACAGGCATATGGTCCGGGTGCGAAAGCCATCTGATCGCGGCAGAGGTCATCTCCCCGATCGCCTCGCCCCGCGTGATGGCGGCAGCGGTGAACCTGCGCACGGTGTCCACCCTGGCCCATCACACACTGATCCACCTGGAAGAACCGATCCGAGCCCGCCCCGGCTGGGCCGACTTTTTCGCCCACTGGAACGTGCCCTATCAAGAGCCGCGCACAGGGCTGCGGCTCAATGACTACGCGCTGGTTTTGCAGGCGGCGATTGCAGGCGAAGGGTTCGCCTTTGGCTGGCATCATGTGACCGACCATATGATCGATCAGGGGCTGCTGACACGTCGGGATGAATGGGCGTGGGAGACGGGTGCAGGCTTCTACCTTGTGTGGTCATCCTCAAACCGACTCAGCCCGCAGGCAGAGCGCGTTCGCGACTGGATCGTCTCCGCCTCGGGCACGCCCTGACCTCTAACGACCCAAAATTTTTCAAAAATTTTGCCGCCAACGTTGGCGGCAGATTTTTTGAAAAAATCTGAATTTTCTTGTGTCAAGAAAATGGGCGCACAGGCAGATCAGACGGCCCGCTGCATCCCGGCATCCGCCCGTGCCGATTCCCACGCAAGGATGGCGCGTTTCACCGGCAGGCCCCAATGGTACCCGCCCAGTTCTCCAGATTTTCGCAGCGCCCTGTGGCAGGGGATAAGCAAGCTGATCGGGTTGCGTCCCACCGCCGTACCCACAGCGCGCACCGCCTTGGGTTTTCCGATGGCGCCTGCAATCTCCGAATAGGTTGTCACATGGCCGGATGGCACGCGCAGCAGCGCCTCCCAAACCTTGATCTGGAACGGAGCACCGATCAGGTAGAGCGGCGCGGCCTCCCCCGTCTGTCCCGGCGCGCCGAAGGCGGCCAGCACCCATGGCCGCAGCATCATCGGGTCTTCCACGAAATCCGCTTTGGGCCAACGGCTGATCATATCCTGCATAGCCCAGTCTTCGCCCATCTCACTGACAAAGCCGATGCCGCAGATACCCTTTTCCGTGCCCATCACCAAAGACAGACCAAAGGGGCTGTCAAACCACCCCCAATAGATGGTCAGGCCCTCGCCTTTGCGGGCAAACTCCCCGGGGCTCATCGCGTCCCAACGTAGGAAGAGATCATGCAAACGCCCAGTGCCGGACAGGCCAAGTTCATTGGCCGTCTCCAGCATAGTGAACCGTTCGGCCAAAAGCGTCTTCGCCTGTCCCAACGCCAGATATTGCTGGTAGCGCTTGGGGGACACCCCGGCCCAGGCGGTAAACACCTTTTGAAAATGTGCAGGGCTCATACGCATCTCGCTCGCCAATCGGTCCAGCGGGATCACACCTGGGTCCGTCTCGGCAGCGGCATCAATCAAATCAATGGCACGGCGCATCACCTGAAAGTGGTATCCGTTTTCATTTTCTTGGGTCATTTCACCCTCCTTTACAGGACATGAACCCAATCTATCTGTTGGCACGCACTGACACGACCCGAATGTTGCGCTTTCGCGGTTTGCCGGGCATGAGGGGATCATGGGCAAGACACTTGATTACCATTCCATCCGAGAAGCGTTCACCCGGTTTCAGGCCGCAGAGGCGGAGCCCAAAGGCGAGCTTAATCACACCAATGCCTACACGCTTGTCGTCGCGGTCGCACTGTCTGCGCAGGCGACCGATGTGGGGGTCAACAAGGCCACCGAGGCGCTCTTCAGGATCGTCGACACCCCGCAGAAAATGCTCGACCTGGGGGAAGAAAAACTGATCGAGCATATCAAGACCATCGGGCTGTACCGCAACAAGGCCAAGAACGTGATGAAGCTGAGCCGCATTCTGGTGGAGGACTACGGCGGCGAGGTGCCGTGTTCCCGTGCCGCCCTCGAAAGCCTGCCTGGCGTGGGGCGCAAAACCGCCAATGTGGTGCTCAACATGTGGTGGCGCTTTCCGGCGCAGGCGGTGGACACGCATATCTTCCGCGTCGGCAACCGCACGGGTATCGCGCCCGGCAAGGATGTGGTCGCCGTGGAACGCGCCATAGAAGATAACGTGCCGGCTGATTTTCAGCTTTACGCCCACCACTGGCTGATCTTACACGGGCGCTATCATTGCAAGGCGCGCAAACCCATGTGCCCCACCTGCATTATCCGTGACCTATGCCTTTACGAGGAAAAGACCCTATGACCAAATTTCAAGCTGTCGGCATCGGCAACGCCGTGGTGGATGTGATCACCCAATGTGACGATGCGTATCTCGACCGTATGGGCATCGAAAAAGGCGTCATGCAGCTGGTGGATCAGGACCGGGGTGAGGCGCTCTATGAAGGTATGGAGAACCGTACGCAGATGGCGGGCGGGTCTGTCGCTAACACCATCGCGGGTCTGGGCGCGCTCGGGATTTCCACCGCTTTTATCGGGCGGGTCAGCGATGATGCGCCGGGCGTTGATTACGTACGCGAAATGACTGAAGTGGGCACTCATGTCCCCAACGCTCCGGTTGCGTCCGCGGATCTTCCGACCTCGCGTTCCATGATCTTCGTGACGCCGGATGGGGAACGGTCGATGAACACGTACCTAGGCATTTCGACAGAGCTCGGCCCTGATGACGTCGACGACGATGTTGCAGGAAATGCGCAGCTTTTGTTTCTGGAGGGGTATCTTTACGACAAACCTCAGGGCAAGGCTGCATTTCTGGCCGCAGCACGCGCCTGTCAGGCCGGGGGCGGCAAGGCGGGAATTTCCCTGTCCGATCCCTTCTGCGTAGAACGCCACCGAGACGATTTTCACGCCCTCTTGCAGGAACTGGATTTCGTGGTCGGCAATGAGGCCGAGTGGAAAACACTCTATGAGACCCATGATTTCACCACGGCGCTGGATCGTGCGGCCAAGGAATGCGAATTGTTGGTCTGCACCCGTTCAGGCGACGAGGTCGTGATCAAGAACGGGGAAACCACGGTGCGCGTCGATGTGGATGAGGTCAGCCCTCTCGATACCACCGGTGCGGGCGATCAGTTCGCGGCCGGGTTCCTTTACGGTCTGGCCACGGGTCAATCGCTTGAGGTCGCGGGCCGCATGGGCTGTATCGCGGCGAGGGAAGTGATTGGCCATTACGGCGCCCGGCCGGAAGGAAACGTGCTGGACCTGTTCAAAGAAGCGGGACTGATCTAGCGCCAAAAAGCGCATCTTAGGAAAGACACTACTCAGACTTCGGTCTTGGCAGGTCTGCGGAACACGCAAAACAGTTCCGCAGGATTGAACACTGTGCGCTTTGGCGAAAACATGTTCCGCTGACCGGCACGATCACGGGCAATCCTGACCTCCTGCTTTCAAGAGAATGTCTAAAATCCGGATTAAAATCCGGTGCTAAGCCGCGATGGCGCTCCAAGCCTTAACCATGAATTAGAGTTTAGCGCTCACGATGCCGCCACTTTCAACGAGATCAGAGAATACAATGCTACAACCCGCTCTTCCCATCAAAGATCCCACGACCGGTGTTGCTGCCGACGGCCTGCGCATCCTAATTCTGGATGACAGCGATTTTGATCTTCGACGCGTATCCCGGATGATTTCGGAAATCCGGTCCGACGTGGTGATCAACACCGCAAAAACCCTCGAGGAATTCGAGGATGCGTTCAAATCAGCAATCTACGATCTTTGCATGATCGATCATTCCCTTGGCAACGGCAAAACCAGTTCTGACGCCATGGAGATCATCAAATCCAGTGTCCTTTCCTCAGAAACACCAGCCGTTCTGGTCACGGGGGTTTCCGATGATGGCATTCTTGCTGAGGCCGTGCGCCACGGATTTGCCAGTTACCTCGATAAGGGCTCGATGACGGTCGCGGGGCTCAAAACCGTCATCACTGAAGCTCTGGATGAGGCGGCGTTGACCGAAACCACCAACGCCGAACGGGTTGAGATGGTTAATGGCGTGATGGATGAGGTGGCACAGCTTTATTCGGCCAACACCAAGCAACATCTGTCTAAGATTTATCAGACCGCGAATTTCCTGCGCCAATGCATTGCCCGGCGGCAGATGCCGTCGCCGGACGCTATCGACGACATCGAAGCCAGCTGCTTCGCCATTTGGCGTTTTTTGGATGAAGCCGAACATCACGGCCTCAACTTGGGCCGTCGACCGAACTGATTGGGGCGAAGACGGCGGCAGTGTGTGGTACGGGCCGCGCCCTGATGTCGCCGTCAAACCAAGCGCGCCATGTCACGTGACCGTAACCAGAAGGTGATGTCAAAATGCAGCATTTGCAGAACATGAATCTGGACATGCCAGAACTGAAGACGGTTCGTATACCTGAACCCTCATTCGAAGACCAAGATCACAAGGAAATTCTGCGTGTTCTGAACCATGATCTCAAGGCCGGATTGCGTGCTCTGGCCGAACTCCCGATCTGGATCAACGAAGACATGCAGGAACACGGCCTGACTGTTCCAAGGGACGTACGGGAACACTTGGATATGATGCAACGCAGCGCCAATGACATGCTGGGCCTCTTGGACGGGTTGATCGGTCTGTCAAATGCGGGGCGCGCCCCGGATGAACCGTCCCGCGTCACCGTGGAACAGGCCGCGCGCCGCGCATGGGCGGATCTTGCTGATACATCCGAATTCAAACTGCACGTCTCGGACGCGCTGGACACGCTCTATCTTCCGCGGAAAGCTGTCCAATCGATTTTCAAAGCGGTGCTGGAAAACGCGCTGCACCACCATGATCGGCGCACGGGGCAGATCCATGTGGCCAGCGAAACCGAAGGGGATCGCGTGCTTATCACCATCGAAGATGATGGTCCCGGCATCCCGTTGGAAGCGCGTGAAAATGTCTTCGACTGTCTGGTCATGCTCCGTCGCCGGGAAGAGACAGGGCGTGCGGGATTGGGCCTGACCCTGGCACGAAAACTGGTGACGCGATTGGGCGGCACGATCACGGCGACAACGGCCTCCAACCAACGTGGCACTGCGGTGCTGATCAACCTGCCAATGCGGGCGCGACTGTAGAGCGAGACCGGCAAAGGTCCTGGCAGCGTGGTCATCGTGTTCGCACGAAAACGCGCGAGGACTGATACGCAAAGCGTGCCTGCCTCGTGCCAAGCACACATCGAACCGGGCAGACCGGGCTGGAATATCTGTTAGATTTCGTGAAATATAGGCCTGCGAAACGCGCAGTCCTGTAAACAAATCCTACAGTATCTCAGCCGAACCCAGTTCAGTTCTAGTCAATGACGATCAAACACCTCAGAACGCTCGTCGCCATTGCCGATGCAAAGACATTCAGCGCGGCGGCGGACATCGTGCACGTCACCCATGCTGCCGTCAGCCAACAAATGCGCAGCTTGGAAGCCGACCTGGGCGTCGCTCTGTTTGATCGCACCACCCGCACACCCGAACTCACCCCGCTGGCCCATCAGGTCGTCGCTCGGGCCCGCCTGATCATTCAGGATTATGACAACCTGATCCCGTCCGTTCTGGCTGATGGAGGGCTCTCTGGCACAATTTCACTCGGTGCGATGCCCACCACGCTCACCGGGCTGGCGCCACTCGCCATGGCGGTCTTGAAGGAAAAGTATCCCAAAATCGGCCTGCAAATCCGCCCTGCCCTCACCCGCCCTCTTCTGCTGGAGGTGGAGCGCGGGGCGCTTGATGCCGCCATCGTGTCCAGACCCCACCTGATGCCTCGCGGCCTCGTCTTCCGCGAATTGGCTCAGGAACCCATGCAACTGATCACCGGCCCGTCCGAGACGGACACCGACCCGATCCGCCTTTTGAAAACCCGCCCCTTTATCCGCTTCAACCGCAATGCAGTTGTGGGCAGCGTGATCGACAACTGGATCCTTGCCCAACGCATCCGCGTGTCCGAGGCGATGGAACTCGACAGTCTGGAGGCGATCACCTCCATGGTGCACCAAAATCTCGGTGTTTCCATCGTCCCCCGTCTTGCTGTACGCCCACCCGGCACACCCAAGGTGCAGGAAATAAGTCTCGGTCAAAGCGCCCCCGAACGTATACTCGGGTTGGCCTACCGTGAGGATCAAATCAAAGCCCGCGCGATGGAAGAACTGTTCACCGCCCTGACCACCGTCATCGCATCAGAGTGCCCCGGCTGATGGGCTTTGAACTCATCCTTTTTCTCATCATTGGCGCGGCGGCGGGTGGGTTTATCAATGGGCTTTCCGGTTCCGGCACTGCCCTCTTTGCGCTGGGTTTTTTCCTTTTGGTACTGGATCCAGTCACGTCCGTCGCGCTGGTCGCCCTTTTGGCGGTTCTGGCTGGTCTGCAAGGCATGTGGGTCGTTCGCAAAGAGATACTTACCAAGCCCAAACGCCTGTTGCGTTTCATCCTGCCCGGCCTTGCCGGCGTGCCGCTCGGCATCATGCTGCTCAGCGTTATTGAGGCCAGCTTCCTGCGCTACGCGATCGCCGCGCTGCTGATCATCTTCGGCGCCTATTTCGGCTTTCGAACTGCACTTCCCAAATTTTCCCGCCCCACGCCGTGGCTCGACAGCGGGATCGGCCTGACAGGCGGTATCCTCGGCGGATCAGCGGGCCTATCGGGCGCGCTTCCGATGCTGTGGCTATCTCTCAGACCCTGGCCCAAATCCGAGACCCGCGCGGTCCTGCAACCCTTCAACATGGCGATCCTCTGCACCACCGTCGCCCTGCTCTTTGTCAAAGGTGCCTATGACGCGACTGCGGCGAAAGCGCTGCTTGTCACCATTCCGGTGGGTCTCATCGCGACGCAGACCGGGATTTTCGTCTTCAAACGGCTCAGCGACACGGCGTTTCGGCGGCTCTTGATCCTGCTCAACCTGGTAATGGGTTTGGGTATTTTGATCAGCGAACTGGTCTGATCAAATCACCTCATCCGCACGATCGTCGCTTTCGCCGTACCGTTTCAGAACAGCTGGCTTGGTGCCCTCATATACCCGGGCCACATTCTCCGCGATCTTGGCATTCTCCCGTTCAAAAAGGCAGTCGCCATTCAGATCAGAGGCGACGATAAACGGCCCCATCCGGTTGCACTTGATCACCCACATCGCCTGCGCGAGACCCAGTTCTTCGTTCCAATGCACGGCCTCCACAGTCTCTACTCCGCGGCCTAGCAAAGCACCGGTGCCGTAACCCACGGTCGACAGATAGACCGCGCCGTTGGGCACGAAGTATTCCTTGTAGTCCTTGGATGACATGCCCCCTTTGCCCACGATCAGCTTCGCGCCGGTCTTGGCCATCCATTCCGGCAACCATTTGGCAAAACGGAAAGACGCCGTGGCCGTCACAGCCCCCATGTCAAAAGACCCATCCGCATTGATCCGCGCCGCCGGAGAACAGTGGAAATTGGCCGCTGAATCCCTCGGCAATTCCATCGGAATATTCGCCTTGTCTTCCAACGCGCGCATGTAAACGCCCTCGCGCGCCGTGTACATCAGCCCGTCAAGGTAGACGACATCCCCCAGCCTGAGCTGCGCAATGTCCTCATCCGAAGGTGTGGTGGACAGGGTAATCTCACGCGGGCTCATTCGGCGGCCTCCCGCGCAATTTCCCACTCTACCGTCTCACGTCGCTGATAGTCAGTGAACCAATCGGGATCCGTGCGATGCTCCACCCGGCCATCGGGGAAAAGCCGCGCCACGGCCCGACGCGACGACAGGCAAAAGGCATGCACCGACATGGGCATCCCGCCTGTATGGCAGTACCCCACCTCGATGTTGCAATCGATCACCATGTTCTTGCCCACAAACCCCATCGCGCCCATGCCGATGGAATTTCCAAGCTCTTTGAACTCATCTTCCATCTCCGCAATGCGCGGATCCGAATTGCGGCTGCCTACCGTGCGCAGGATCGACGCACGTTTGCCCAGCGTCATGCAGATGTCCTTTGACCCCCCAAGGCCAATCCCGATGATTGCAGGCTGACAAGCAAGACCGCGTTTGCCAAAGGCCATCAGCGTATCGAGGTAGAACCGCTTGATCCCCTGGATCCCGTCCGAGGGGAAAAGCATCCGGTAATCTGTGCCAAACAGCCCGCCCTTGTGGACCGTGATCAGATCCACCCACTCGCCTTCGGGCTCAAACCCATACTCAATCTCCGGCGCGCCGATGCCGACATTGTTGTCATGATCCGTCCGCCACAGAGGATGCACCCGGTTGGGCCGCAGCGGCACGTCAAAGGTCGCCTTCGCAGTCGCCCGCCGAAGCGCTGCCTCCAGCGCCACCATGCCGCCTTCCACACTGGCTTCATTGCCCAGCTTCACAAACCACCGCGGCACGCCTGTGTCCCCACACATGGCACGCCCGTCTTCCTTGGCGGCCTCGTAATTCTCCAACATGGCCTTCAGGACAAAAGACGACAGATCGCCATCTTCGGTCTTCGCTGCGGCCTTCAGTCCTTCGAGGTAATCCTGCGGGATCTCAATGGCGGCCTTGGCCATCAGGTCTTCGGCAGTGGATTGGATTAGCTGAATTGGGATCATTTGTTTGCTCCCGAGTTACTTACAATTCTCTTGGCTTGCACAAACGCCGCCTTGACCATTGTACTTCCTTGTTGCCCATTGCGGCTTGCATTTGCCCTACCACGCCGGGAAGGATGTGGCATTTCAACTACCGCCACGCTGCGATCTATATCCAGAAAATCGAGTGATCGCCTAGCCAAGGCTCCTCCGAGAATTACTACACGAACCCCAGAGACCCGTATGATCTGAGAATTGAGCTTTGCACAAAGTCGAAGGTTCTTGTTGTTCGGCCGCAGATCAAAGCCTGCAAGTGCATTCAAGGGCAGGTACTCATGAATATCCAAACCCGCTTCCAAGCAAGCATTCTTTAGAAAAGCCGCAGTAGGGTCAGGATTCTCAACGCCAATTTCTTGCGTAGTCTGAGCCCCACTGCCCGCAGTAAACTTCCCACCGGGGTCTGAAAGAACAACTGCGGTTGAAAATGGTCCACTGTGGTATGACGCAATATCTGGAACATCGAGACCTAAGTCAGCGCCAAGCTCACGGTAGAGTTCATGGATACTAGAAGTCACTGCGCCGCCACCAATGTCTCAGGTTCGCCCTCCGGCAGGATCGTCTCTCCGGGTTTCACGATGGAAAACTCCACCGGTTCGTTCGTCACGGCGACCTCACCGCCCTTCATCTGCGCCACGGTGAACTCACTGTCGATCATCTCCCCCGGCTCCGGGAAGTCCTCCCGGTAATGCGCCCCGCGCGAATTTTCCCGCGCGATCCCGGCCTTCGTGATCACCTCAGACACATCACACAGCGACCGCAGGTTCAGCCAGTCATGCCAGGTCAGGTTGAAGGCGAGGTTCGACCCATCCACCCCCACGTCCATCAGCTTGTCCGACACCGCCGCGATCCCCTTCAGCCCGCGCTGCATGCCGCC
Source organism: uncultured Roseovarius sp. (assembly GCA_964389425.1). Lineage (GTDB taxonomy): Bacteria > Pseudomonadota > Alphaproteobacteria > Rhodobacterales > Rhodobacteraceae > Roseovarius. The sequence continues at coordinate 61,445 of CAYMEC010000001.1, read as the reverse complement.
CTCGGTGCGCATCACGCCCACGTCTTCCCACATGACCTCTTGGAGCTCCTTGCGCAGGGGCAAGACCAGATCAGGCTTGCGCGACAGCGGGTACACTGCGCGTTCCACCTCAGCCGACAAGACATCTTCATCCGGATCGCGCAGGGCACCCATGGCGCGGAGATCCGCGCCCATCGTATCGCCAGCGACCCCGCCATAAACGGTGGAATTGGCCACCCCATTGCCGCCCAATCGGTTTGACCCATGCGCGCCACCGGCATCTTCCCCAGCGACGTAAAGACCTTCCATCTCCGTCCGCGTGTCCACATCGACCACGACACCCCCCATGAAGTAATGCGCCGTAGGCACCACCTCGACCTTACCGGCGGCCAGATCGAAACCACTATCGGCACAGCGTTTCACCATGCCCTTGAACTTTTCACGCACAAAATCCGGCCCCAGATGGGACATCGAAATGAACACCCCTTCCTGCTCCGGATTGTTGTTCTTGCGCATTTCGGCGTAGATCCCGCGGCTCACGACGTCGCGCGTGGCCCGCTCCCCCTTCCCGTCATAATCGAACATGAACCGCTGACCCGCGTGGTTGATCAGCTGCCCCCCAGCCCCGCGCAAGCCTTCCTCCAACACTGTGCCCGTCATCCGCGTGTGATCACCCGCCAACAGCCCGGTGGGATGAAACTGCACCATCTCCATATCGCGCAACCGAAGCCCGGCGCGCAGCGCCATGGCAAGACCGTCCATCGTCTTGTCGCCCGACGGCGTGTGGTACCGATACATCGTCGGCCCTCCGCCCGTGGCCATCAACACCGTTTTGGCGCGCACGAACCGGAAGCGCCCGCTGCGCATGTCGATCATCAGAACCCCGGCCAGCGCGGACCCATCCTTCGTCGGAATGAGTCCAATCGCACGGTGTTCCTGTAGTTTCTCCAACCCGCTGGCCAGCACCTTTTCCATCAACCTGTTGATGATCTCGATCCCGGTCAGGTCGCCCTTGTGCACCGTCCGGTCCGCTGTCTGCCCGGCAAAGGCTTTCTGGTGCAGCGACCCATCGGGGTTGCGATCGAAGAAACAGCCGACTTCATTTTCCAACTCCCGAATGCGCACCACCGCCTGTTCGCACAACCGCCACGCCATGTCCTGATTGGGCAACCATTTGCCCCCCTGGATCGTGTCCATGAAATGCCGCTCCACGGTGTCGCCCCCGCCCAGCGCCACGTTATAGCCGCCCTGCACCATCCGCGTGCAGCCGCATTTGCCGATCAGACCTTTGACAGCGATGGTGATCTTGGTGCCGTCCGGTGCGCTTTGCTGCGCATGGAGCGCCGCAAAAAGCCCTGCTCCCCCAGTGCCGAGGATCAGGATATCGGTGTCGTGTCGATCAATTTGCATCATCATATCGCCTGCATGAAAAATAGGGTGGCGATCAGGAAAGACACAGCGGTCGCCCCGGCGGCCAGTGTTTTCTGCGGTGCCGACCAGGGCAGGAACTCCATCGCCATCAGTCGAAGCCCGCCGAACATGTGGACCGCCAGCAGGAAGACGAGGCCGAACTCCGCCAGCTTCACCATTCCATTCGCGGTGAAGGACAAGAACCCGTCCAGCCGCTCCGCATCCGTCATCGCCAGCGCCAAAATCCAGAAGTGAAACGGCAGAAACACCGCCAGCGCCAGCCCCGACACCCGATGCAGAATATAGGCCAGCCATAGCGGATGCGCCCGTGACGCGATGCCCTTTGCGTTTCTCGGCACCCTCATGCAAACGTCACGGCCCAAACGGCCCGCGCCCCCATGATGAACAGGCCCGCCCCTACAGCCCACATGAAAACCTCCAACGGCTTGCCTTTCAACCCGCCCCATTCCTGGGCCACCGTCCGAAGCCCAATGGCCCCGTGCACGGACACCGCCATCACAAACCCGCCATAGAACAAAAACCAGAGCACGGACCCCTGCGTCCGCCCCAATATTTCTGCCGCGGACAGCCCGCCCTGGATCGCATAAATCATCACTGCCAAATGCCCGATCACGAAAGGCGCCATCAGCAGCGCGGAAACGCGTTGGGCCATGTAAAGACGCAAAGAGATCATTTGCGCCCCCATTTCCAGAACTGCTTCGCCGTTTCCCGCTTCAACCCTGCGATGGCTGACATCGGGTCCAATTCGTTCGGGCAGTAGGCCGTACAGGATCCCATGGAATGACAATTGTGGCACCCACCAGAGCCAGAAACCGCATCCAGAATTGCCACGCGCCCTTCATCCTTGGCGTCATTCAGCAGCGTCCATGCCCGCTGCAACGCCGCCGGGCCAAGATAGTCGGGATTGCCTGCCACCGTGTCACAGGCGGCATAACAAACCGAACAGTTGATGCACTCGATCCCGGCATTGGCCTCTTGTCGCTCCGGGCTTCCTTCATCCACGGGCGCAATCGGGTCGTCGCGCGTCAGCCCACCGTGATGCACCGCCTCCGCTGCAACCCATTTGTCGAAAAACGGATCCATGTCGACGGCCAGATCCTTGATCACTGGCAGGTTGCGCAGCGGCCCTATCGTGACCCTACCCTCTTGCAAAACCTTGGAAATATGCGTCCGACAGGTCCAGCGAGGCACGCCATTGACCATCATCGCGCAAGACCCGCACATTCCCACGCGACAGGCAAAGCGATAGCTCAGCGTCGGGTCGACGTTCTGCTGCACCCATGACACGACATCCAGAACCGTTTGATTGTCATAGGCCGGCACGTCGAATTGCTCTTGCGCATCCGCGCCCCGTTCGATCGTGACGGAAATGGTTTTATCGCTGTCCACGGTGGCGAGTTTCCATAGCTTCCTGTTCGATATACATATACCTGATAGGAAACCTTATTCTACGCGATAATTTCTTTCTCTTTATGTAAGAAAAACTATCAAAAAAAGGACTGAGCTGGTGACCAAACACACAAGCCTGCTTGACGCGCTGAGCACGCGATTTGGCGATCTCGGGAACGCACCGTCGGGTTTTGATCTCAACGCGCTCACAGCCATGGCCACGCGCGGGTCCTGCCGCAGCTTCAAACCAGACCCGGTGCCATCCGATCTTCTGCGCATTCTCTGTGCCACGGCGCTGTCCTCGCCCACCAAAAGCGACCTACAGCAGCGTGACATCGTTGAACTGCGTGCCGCCGCGAAACGCCGCGAACTGGCCGCGCTGATCCCGGACCAAACATGGGTCCAGAAGGCGCCCGCAATCCTGATCTTCTGCGGCAACAACCGGCGGCAGAGGCTCCTGCATGACTGGCACAGTATCCCCTTCGCCAATGATCACTTCGATGCGGTCTTCAACGCCATCGCGGATGCCGCCATCGCACTCGGGGCCTTCGTCACGGCGGCCGAGGCTATCGGGCTGGGATGCTGCCCGATCTCTGCGGTGCGCAATGAGGCGCAAGCGGTGTCAGACATGCTGGACCTGCCAGACCACGTGTTTCCGTTTGCCGGGCTCGCGGTGGGGTATCCAGCGCAAGATCCTCAGGTGTCAATGCGGTTGCCACTTCATGTGACGACCCACGTGGATCGCTACAGTGAAGACGGCCTGCGAGAGGCTGTTGGGACTTATGATACAGCCCGCACTGCGCATCGGCCTTATGCCGCACAAAGGTTCCCAGAAAGGTTCGGAGAGGCCCCGAATTATGGCTGGTCTCAGGACAAAGCCCGGCAATACAGCGTGCCTGAACGCGAAGACTTCGGTGCGTTCATTCGCAAGAAGGCTTTTGATTTGAGCTAGGAAGAGACCCTCCTTAGGGCTTTGGTCTCGCGCCAGGTCAAAACTCTACTCTTCCGCCGTCAAATTCGCCGCTTCAACTCCGGCGACCCCGGCAATCACGTCATTGTCCGAGGTATCCCCAGTCACGCCCACAGCGCCCACAACACGCCCATTCGCATCGCGCACCAGGATACCGCCCGGCACCGGCACGACCTTCCCGTCGAACAGCCCATTCATAGCGGTCATGAAATACGCCTGTTGGTCCGCTCGCGCCATCTGTGCCCGGCCCGCAAGCCCCAACATGATCGCGCCGTAAGCCTTGCCACGCGCCAGCTCGAACCGTCCCGGAGAGGCGCCGTCTTCGCGTTCAAAGGCGCGCACATGCCCGCCCGTGTCCAGCACCACGACGGAAAGCGGCTTGAACCCCTCCGCCCGGCCCTTCTCCAGCGTCTTGCGAATGATCTTACGCGCGCGGGTGAGTGAAATCTCTGCCATGGTCTGTCCTCCGTTTAACCGTTGGCTGCTTTTAGCTCCAACCGGCGGCGATGCAAAACAGGCTCCGTGTAGCCCGACGGTTGCACGCGCCCCTCAAACACCAGATCACAGGCCGCCTGGAACGCGATCCCGTCGAACCCCGGTGCCATGGGCCGATAGGCGGCATCGCCTTCGTTCTGGCGGTCCACCACCTCGGCCATTTTTTTCATCGCCGCCATCACTTCGTCTTCGCTGACCACACCATGGGTCAGCCAGTTGGCAATGTGCTGCGACGAAATCCGGCAGGTCGCGCGATCTTCCATCAGGCCGACATCGTTGATATCAGGCACCTTGGAACAGCCCACGCCCTGATCGATCCAGCGCACCACATATCCGAGGATCCCTTGCGCGTTGTTCTCCACTTCCTTGATGATCTGCGGCTTTGACCATTTCCGATAGCTCGCCACCGGGATATCCAAGAGCGTGTCCACAAAGGCCCGCCGCCCGCCGGCCTTCAACTTGGCCTGCACCGCGAACACATCGACGGCGTGGTAATGCAGAGCGTGCAGCGTGGCCGCCGTGGGTGACGGAACCCAGGCGCAATTGGCCCCGGATTTGGGATGCTCGATTTTCTGTTCCATCATGGCGGCCATCATATCGGGCATGGCCCACATGCCTTTGCCGATCTGCGCCTTTCCCGACAGCCCGCACTCCAGCCCGATATCCACGTTCTGGTTTTCATACCCACCGATCCACGCTTTGCGCTTGATGAAGTCTTTCCGGCTGAAAGGGCCTGCCTCCATGCTGGTGTGAATTTCATCGCCCGTGCGATCAAGGAACCCTGTGTTGATGAATGCCACCCGGTGCTTGGCCGCCCGGATACACTCCTTGAGATTCACCGAGGTGCGCCGTTCCTCATCCATCACGCCGATCTTGACGGTGTATTGCGGCAGCCCGAGGAAGGCCTCTACGCCCGTGAAAATTTCATCTGCGAAGGCCACTTCCTCCGGCCCGTGCATCTTTGGCTTCACGATATAGACCGACCCATGCACCGAATTGCCGCTGTCGCGTTTCAGGTCATGCATGGCAATGAGCGTCGTGATCGCAGCATCCATCAGCCCCTCTGGCACCTCATTGCCATCCGCATCCAGGATGGCGGGGTTCGTCATCAAATGCCCCACATTCCGGATCCACATCAACGCACGCCCCTTGAGCGTCAGGTCCGATCCGTCCGGAGCCGTGTAGTGCCGATCGTCATTGAGCCGCCGCGTGATGGTCTTGCCACCCTTGTCCAGCGTCGCCTCCAGGTTGCCCTGCATCAGGCCCAGCCAGTTGCCATAGGCCTGAACCTTGTCCTCAGCGTCAACACAGGCAACGGAGTCTTCACAATCCATGATCGCCGAAACGGCACTTTCAATCAGCACATCCGCCAGCAGCGCCTGATCGCGGCACCCAATGAAATGCGCCCGGTCAAAAATCAGCTCCACATGCAAACCGTTGTTCCGCAACAGCACGGCATCGGGCGCACGCGGATTGCCGCGGTAGCCCACGAATTTCTCCGGTTCAGCCAGCGGACATTCATCCACCAACAGCACCCCGTCCCGGACATGATACCGTCGCACATCGGCATGGCTCGTCCCCTCAAGGGGGAAGGCGTCATCCAGAAACACCCGTGCCCGCGCCACAACCCGCGCGCCGCGACCGCGATCATACCCACCTTTGGGTGGTAGGCTTCCCATCGCATCGGTGCCATACATACAGTCATAAAGACTGCCCCAACGGGCATTCGCCGCGTTGAGCGCGTAGCGCGCATTGGTAATCGGCACGACCAATTGCGGCCCCGGAATCAGCGCGATCTCCGGATCGACATTGGCTGTCTCAATTTCGAAATCCGGGCCTTCATCCACCAGATAGCCGATCTCTTTCAGAAACGCCTTGTAGCCTTCATGATCATGGGGTTGGTTGCGCCGGCGGGTGTGCCAGTCATCAATCTGCGCCTGGATCGCATCGCGATGCTCCAACAGCGCGCGGTTCTTGGGCGCCATGTCTCCGATCAGCTTGGCAAAACCGGACCAGAAATCATCCCCGCTTACCCCGGTTCCGGGCAGCGCGTCGTCATCGACGAACCGCGCCAGTTGCTCATCCACCTGAAGGCCGTGTTTGTCGATGCGTTGGGTCATGTCGCGCTCCTCGTTCCTGCCTGCATGCCGTCGCATGCCGTTGGTGGTTACCTAGCGCGAAAGTTTCCTATCGGCAACAAATCTGGTCAGATAATTTTACCGGATCGCACAATTGATCGCGGCTTGATCGCTTCAGACGCTATGGTACACCCCCGGGCATGATCCGCCGCAAAGATACCCAAGTTGTTTTTCGACGCCTCGCTGCCCTGTTCGCCTTCATGGCTGCCATCTGGGGCATTCAGGCATTCAACGATTTTTCCGGCTACGGTCTCAACACGCTGTTCGGCCTGATCCCTCGGCATATGGGTGGGATTGACGGCGTGATCGGCATGCCTTTCCTGCACGGCAGCTACGACCACTTGATCTCCAACACTCCGCCATTGCTCATGATGGGCGGGCTCTTGGCGCTGACGGCCACCCGCGCGCTGATCGCGGTCAACGGGATCATCGTGGGCCTGGGCGGTACGCTGGTCTGGCTCTTTGGCGAAACAGCCATCCATGTGGGCGCATCCGGTCTGATCTTCGGCTGGTTCGGGTTTCTGGTGGCGCGCGGTCTCGTCGACCGCTCTCCCGTCACGCTGGCCACGTCCGTCGTCATCGTCGTGCTTTACGGCTCCATCATCTGGGGCATGGTGCCCGGTCAGACCGGCATATCGTGGGAGTCACATCTCTTCGGCGCACTTGCCGGCGTGGCCGCGGCCATCTTCGTACGGTCCCACATTCACGCGCCGCGCCTGCGCAACGTAGAACAGGACTGACTGTCGCGCTCTGGCGCGCGAGTCTCTGTCCTGGTCTGATCTTTCATGTAGCCGAAGACCCTGCATGAGAAAGCTATCGCATCGGTTTTGATGTGGCTCTTCATGTGTCGGTAGACGTGGCAATTCGAATGTGGAGGTCGCCACGGCGCTAGGCCCTTCAAACAAGAGCGGTTGGTGTTCCATGAAACCCGAAGCCAATGTTGGTTGCAGCGCGCGAATGGCTGCTGAACCCCGCGCCTTTGGTTTCTTTACAAGAAATAATTCTTGTTTAATGTGAAATAAGCGGCCGCCCGTCTGACGTGGCTTTGCCTGGATATTTTTTTGATTTGTCGGGTCCTCATGGTGCTTCAGCGTGGTTTGCATAACACAAGAATTGTTTGTTGGCTCGGTCGTACACTGCCATGCCAAGGGAACTACCAATGCAGGCCTGACATTCAAACCTTATCAATCTTGCGCACCGACTAGGCAGTTAGGATTCGTTACACAACCCTGAGCTTCTCTGACTTTGATAGGACGCTATGACATTCCCGCATCTCTTTTCCGAACTCGCCATAGGGCGAACTCGGGTGAAAAACCGGTCTTTTTCAGCCGGTCATGCGACACGGTTGATTGAACCTGACGGCACAGTGGGCGACCGGCTTCTGGCATATCACCAAGCGCGTGCCGAAGCAGAGATCGGGATGATCATCACGGAAGTCAATGTGGTGCATCCAACCTACGAGCCCCAAAACCGCCTGTCTGTCACGTCGGACACCTGCATACCCGGCCTGCGGAAGCTGTCGGAGATCGGAAAGCCCTATGACTGTCGCATCGTTGGGCAATTGTTCCACCCCGGTCGGGTTGCGGGGGTGTCGGTTGATGGATCGATCATCCAGACATTTGCCCCCTCTGAAACCCCTGATGAAGTCTACAAGAATATTCCGAAACCGCTCTCCAACGCGCAAGTCTGGGAGATAATTGAAAGCTATGCCTCTGGCGCACGGCGCATGGCAGAGGCCGGGCTGGATGGCATCGAAGTTATCTCGTCTATGGGGTATCTGCCTTCGCAGTTTCTCAACCCAAGGCTCAACCAGCGCGAAGATGAATTTGGAGGTGGGCTGACAGGTCGGATGAAATTCCTGCGCGAGATCATTGCGGGCATTCGGCAGGCTGCGGGTGATGACATTTTGCTGGGCATTCGCATCTCTGCCGATGAGATGGATGATGAAGGCATGCGCCCCGGGGAAACACTCGAGGCGCTGCACCTGTTGGAACAAGACAGGCAGCTTGACTATTTCAACATCATCGCCGCCACCACGGCCACCTATGATGGATGGATGCATATCATCCCGCATATGGTGCATGAACCGGGCTACCTTGCTCCACTGGCAGCGGATGTAAAAGCGGCCGTTTCCTTACCCGTCTTCGTGGCAGGCCGCATCAACCAACCCCAAGAGGCAGAGCGCCTGTTGGCCACGGGGCAGGCAGATTTGATCGGCATGGTGCGCGCTCATATCTGTGACCCGCAGTTTACACTGAAAGCCAAGCAAGGCCGCGTGGATGACATTCGCGCCTGCATCGGGTGCAATCAGGCGTGTATCGGGCATGGCCTCAAGGGCTTTAGCATTTCCTGTATTCAGCATCCGGAGACGGGTCGCGAACTTGACTACTACAACAAGCCCAAAACGCAGGACGTCAAGACAGTGGTCGTCGTGGGCGGCGGGCCTGCCGGCATGAAGGCTGCTGCTGTCGCCGCCGAACGCGGACACCGGGTGACGCTTTACGAAAAGGACGCCCGGCTGGGAGGCCAGGCACTGCTCGCCCAACTCTTGCCCGACCGGTCTGAATTCGGCGGGATCGTTACAAACCTTGCGCGCGAGATGGAAATCCATGGCGTGGATGTCCGGCTCAATACCGCGCTTGCCGCCAGTGACATCGCCGCGCTTCAGGCCGACGCGGTAATCCTCGCCACCGGTGCGCGACCGCAATTGCCGCAGCTTGAGGCGCTGGATGACGACGCCCATGTGGTGGACAGTTGGTCGGTCATTCGGGGGGAGGCCAATGTCGGCAAGTCCGTGGTGATCTGGGATTGGAGATCGGATTGGGTGGGCCTTGGACTGGCGCAGATGCTGGCGCAAAACGGCTGCCACGTCCGGCTGGCCGTCAACGGCATCGTGGCGGGTGAACGGATCCCCTCCATGGTGCGCGATCATGCGGTGGGGGAGTTGCACAAGCTCGGCGTCGAAATCGTGCCGTACCTACGCCTGTTCGGGGCGGATGCCGACACCGTGTATTTCCAGCATATCACCAGCAAGCAACCGGTGGTTCTGAACAATGTGGACACGCTTGTGTCGCACCACGCATCCGTCCGCGTGGCAGAGCTTGAAGAGGATTTGATGAACCTCGGCCTCAGCCCTATCGCCATTGGCGACTGTGTGAACCCGCGAACGGCGGAAGAAGCGGTGTTGGAAGGATTGCGTGCAGCCATGGCACTATAGCCCTCGCGTCACTTCAGGTTGTCATTATACTCTTTCAGGGCATCGACATAGTCGTTGATTGCGGTTGATGTGGTGGTGCCGATCTGGCGGTAGATCAGAACCGTCGTCATGAAAACCGTCAGCACGATGCATAGATAGGGCGACACGAAAAGGCCCAGCGCCGCGACAAAGTAGTAATATCCCCGTATCCCGAAATTGAATGTCTTCAGCGCCTCGGTCAACACAAGGGACGCGCTTTTGACCATGATGTCGGTTTGCTCTTTTTGGAACCCTGTCAATTTCCCTTCGGGCAGTGCGCCCACCAATGCCAACACATAGATCAGCTTTCGCAGCGCATAGGTGAAAGAGAAAAACGCAATGGTCAGCGTCAGGCACACCACCGCCATATGGATCACGAAAAGCTCAAAACTGGTGTCAGAGATAAAGGGCAGATCCAGCACGGTGTCATAGACCGCCTGAACGCCCGCAAACAGGCTGAAGATGCCCGCCAGCACGATCAGCGTGGCGGACCCGAAGAAGGCGATGGAATTGACCATGTTGCCCAGCAGGATGGCATCAAACGGCTTCTGCGATCGCTTCAGAGACGCCGCCAGCCATTGCGTTCTCACGGTGGTCAGCTGGACGTTGAGCGAGCCCCGCGAAATCGTGGACAGGATCGCCGAATACCCAAACCACGCCAGAAACAGGAACACGATGGCGATTCCTTGCAGGATGTCGAAATCAGAGGGAAGCGCAAACGGCATGAAAGACGACTCCTGTTGACATGCCCGCGAGTTTCGACAGGCGACCCGGAAAGATCAAGAGGATGCGGCACCGTCCTGCGCCGGCAGGCTATGCACGTCCAGTTCAAATTCTGCGCGGCTTTGGGCCCCGTCAAAGCGAAGTTCCATGTTTTTCATCACCTGCGGCTAGCACGCGCCGCTGGCACCCAAGCTGGCACGGCCTTGTCACACCGTGACCCCGATGGATAGTCCGCCGGTGGCATCGAACATGTTGAGACTGTATACGAGGTCACTGCTCTCGGGGTCGTTCTTGGCCAGAAATGCCTCCGCCTCGACATCCGGCACGTGCGCGCGCCCGCCCCAGTCATGGGATCAGCGCGACATGATGTAAGGGGGGCATGTCACGCGCAGCCTCAAGCGCTGCGTTCACGTCATCCAAAGCGAAGGGATGCGCCGTCAGAACGGACAGATCAAGCCTGCCCTCCGCAATCATCCCCACCAGTTCCCCGGGCATTTGTGGCGGGAACCAGAACGACCCGCACAGCGTTACTTCCCTGAGCACAATCCCCGACACGCTCAAAGGTGCGTTCGGCGAGGCGACCAACACCAATGTGCCCCGCCGCGCCAACCGGCTTAGCGCGTCCTCTACCATCGGGCCACAATCACCATCGCTGGTGGAGATCACGAGATCGCAGCCAAGAGGAACCTCACCGGCCAGTGCGATGGCCGGGTCAATCGCCTGCAATGGCGCCATCCGCGCTACATCACGCCCCACCGCTGTCACCTGACCCGCACCCAAGGCATGGGCCAAAATGACCGCGCTTGACCCGACCTGCCCCGAGGCCCCGATCACCGCGACGCTCATCCCCGACGCAAAGCCGCCTTTGCGCAGCGCCGACAGCGCCGTTCCGAACCACCCCAACCGGCAGAGGGTTTGGGCCGGTGCAGCGTTCAACGCGGGCGCAACAGCGGTGACATTGGATGCAGGCGCGCGCATATGCGTGGCAAACGTACCATCACGCCAATCCGCCAACAGGGCCCTGGCGTCATGGCTGACGGCAAAGTTTCCGGCAAAGGCGGCCTGGCCGCCATGCCCGTCCCAACGGTCATCCATGAGACAATCCACAAAGACCATATCCCCCACTGAGAACCCGGTGTCGCCCGCACCAATGTCAGAAATTTTGCCAATAGCATCCATACCCGGCACGAAGGGTCGCGGCGGCGTGACAAAGGCGGTATCAGGGGGGATGAGGTCGTTCAAAAACGGGGCAACATAGGCCGCGGAAACGTCAACAATCACCTCGCCGGGGTCCGGTTTGGGCGTCTCACCGTCCACCAGAGTAAGCAGATGATCCGTGAGTGTTGTTTCGGCCCGCCGCATTCTTATCCCCTGAGGTGAACAAAAACATTCTTCAAGCGAAAGCTCGATGGCGTCAAGCCCGCCATGGGCTCAATAGTCCAACCGCACGGGCGTGATCGTCCAAATCACCTCGGAAATGTCATCATGGTCGTTTTCCAGATTATGGGGTCGCGTCAGATCGATGGAAAAACTGTCTTCGGCGGACAAAACGAACACCTCCTCATCGAGGGTCAGCTTCACACGACCTTTCAGAACGTAGCCGTTCATATGGCCATGGCTGGGCGTAGCCTCGCCACGCGATTTGCCACCCACCTCAAACCGTGACAGCCCCGAACACAGATCAAGATTAAGATCCGCCGAGAGCAGAAAATCCTGATAGCCCAGCGCGGTGGTATCGAGCGAATACACCCGGCTGAGCCGCCTGCGCGCTTCCTTGCGGACCAAAATGCGGCGTTCACGATCATTGGGGCCGGCCTCATTGGGAAAAAACCAGCTCAACTCCACATCCAAAGCCGATGCAATGCGGCTGACGGTCTCCAGCGACGGGATCACGGACCCGGTTTCAACCTGACTGAGATATCCCGGCGACCGGCCCGCAGCCTTTGCCAGATCGCGCAGCGTGGCCCCCTTGGCGCGCCTGAGTGTTCGCAATTCCTCCCCAATCGCGGTCAGATCAATCGGGGGCGTGGCAAGCGTGGATTTCATCACGGGAAAACTTTCTTTCGGCTGGGGATATATGTGTTGCCCGAGTCTGATCTTACGTGGTATGTTTGACATCATCAAACATTTTGTCTTTTTGTTTGATATTTATCGTTGTACGACGCGGCAAATCCCGGAGCATAATCCATGCCAGCATCCACGTTCACGCCCCATGTGCTGAGCTTCGAAACGGACAGGATCGATGCCGATAAGGCGGCGGTCGATTGCGCGTTCAGCAAACGACGCGCGATCCATAAATGCGGCAATCGGAAACTCCGGTATGACAATGGTACCGATCGCCATCAATGCCCGACCATCCATGCCCGCTCCTGCGCGGATGCCTTGGATGTGAGGGAAGGGCCTCTTGACTATGGGCTTGAGGGTGGCGTCACATCTCATGTCTTCAAAAGCACCGAACACCTGGCGTGCGAGGACCTGCGCAGCCTGCCCTACGCCTCGCACCAGACCTCGACGGAAGACGACACGATGGCCGAAGTCCCGCAGGCCAACGTCCCAGCCCCGGACGCGCGACCCTCTCGATGCGTGTCCAACCGCGAAGAGCCGACGATCTTTGTCAACCGCCTGGTCTGGGTTGCGTATACATGCGCCCTGCTGCCGGGTCAGGCCCGCAATTCTGCATGAAGGGATGCCGCCGAATGAAAGACGTGTTTGATACCGACCCGCCCGTGAATGCCGCCCAATTGCGTGCCGACCTGACCGAAGGCTGGGGCCTGCCCACATCTTTCTATTCAAGCCCCAAGATCCACGATCTGGATCTGACCCGCATTTTTCGGCGCTCCTGGACCTACTTTTGCCCGGCCTCTCGCGTGGCGAAGCCTGACAATTCGGCCATTGGCATGGCAGGCGACATTCCTGTCGTCGTGATCCGGGGCAAGGACGGTGTGTTGCGCGGCTTCGTCAACATGTGCCGGCATCGCGGCTACAAGGTCGCGACCGAAGATCAGGCCAAGTGCCGCCGCCTCACCTGCAAATATCATGCCTGGAGCTATCTCGCGACAGGCGAACTGGCCAATGCGCCGGGGATGGAGGATGAGCCGGGGTTCGATAAATCCGAGTTGTCGCTGAAGCCCGTCCAGGTGTTTCAATGGGGCTCCGCGGTGCTCGTGAACCCTGACATGGACGCGCCCGGCTTCCTTGACGCCCATCCCAAGATGGCGTCCGAGGCAAAGCGATTGGGCGTGGAACTTGATCCCGACGCCTATGATTTCGTGCGCGAGACGGTGCATGACGTGCCGTCGAACTGGAAGGTCTGGTATGACAATTTCGTGGAATGCTATCACTGTGATCACATCCATCGCGGCAGTTTTTCCGCCGCCTATGATTCCGATATCAAATCCGTCGACACGCGCTTCAACGACACGTTCATGGCCAGCCGTTTCGCGCCCAAGCCAGCGGAAACAGGGGTCGCGCTGAGGGCCAACAACTACCGGTCGCTCAACATCTTCCCCGGCCTTTTGATCCTGCAACAGGACCACCTGATGATCCTGAGCCAGATGCGCCCGCTGGGTCCGGAGCGCACCGAACAGAAGGTCCATTACTTTACGCCCAAGGGCACGAGTGCTGCATTGGTCGAAGACTGGATCGCGCTCTGGGAAGAAACCTTTGGCGAAGATGGGGAGGCCGTGGCCATTCAACAGCAGGGCCTGCGTACGGGCGCCATAGCGCGCAACCGTTTGATGCCCAATCGCGAAGAGGCCGTGGTGTTCTTCAACGGCCTTGTGCTTGATGCCTATGGCCGCGCCTAGATCGGGTCCCAGTTGAACATCTCTGCGGAGGTATCCAGCGGGCAGAAATCCGGCTTGAGCGCTGGCGCGGCGTTGTTCGCGATGCTGTCGGGTGTCCAGCCGTCTTTAGCATGCAGGCGGCGGCTCAGACGTGGCGGGGAAAAGAGATAGAGCTCATTGGCACGCATGCCGAAGATTTGCCCCGTGACGTCGGCGGCCAGATCGCTCAGCAAATAGGTCACCATGGGTGCGATGCTTTCGGGTGTCATCTTCTGCATCCGGGCCACACGGGCTCTCTGCTCTTCGGTCTCTTGCGGCAGGGATGAGATCATCCGCGACCATGCAAACGGCGCGACGCAGTTCGACCGCACTCCGAACCGCGCCATATCCAGCGCAATGCTTTTCGACAGCGCCACAAGGCCCAACTTGGCCGCCGCGTAATTGGCCTGACCCACATTGCCGATCAGGCCGGAGGTGGACGTCATATGGACAAACGCACCACGGCCCTGTGCGCGGAAATGCGAGGCGGCGGCGCTCGAGATGTAAAAGCTCCCCATCAGGTGCACATCGATCACCGATTTCCAGGCCTCCACACTCATCTTGTGAAAGATCATATCGCGCAGGATGCCGGCGTTGTTCACCACGCCGTCGATACCACCAAACTGGTCAACCGCGTGATCCATGATGGCCGCTGCCGCCTTTGGATCGGTGATGTCATGGCCGTCTGCCACGGCGCGCCCGCCTGCTGCTTCAACCGCTGCCACGGTCTGATTGGCAGGGTCTGATGAGCTGCCTTCACCGCCAAGACCCGCGCCCACGTCATTGGCGATCACGGTCGCCCCGTATCGGCCCAGCGACACGCAGATAGCCCGCCCGATCGCACCCCCGGCCCCTGTGACAACGAAGGTTTTTCCGGACAGGTTGCATGCGGTCATGGGGCGGTCTCCCTTTTGGATAGTTGTTCCAGAGTAAAAATTAATTGCTTGAAAGGAAACATCGGAGTTGGGAAAGTCAAACTCAAGCCCGCTTCAAAGTCAGGATAGGCAATGGACCTTTTTCGTCTGGATGGACAAACCGCGCTCGTGACGGGCGGGTCACGCGGCATTGGGCGTGCCATCGCGCTTCAGATGGCAAAGGCCGGCGCGTCAGTGATCATCAATGGCCGCAAAGCGGCGCCTTGCGAGGCGGTGGTAACGGAAATCCGCACCGCCGGAGGCGAAGCGAAGGCACTGCCCTTCAATATCTCCAAACCCGAAGATGCCACCGCCTTGGCCCACGCAAGCGTACAGGCCTTCGGCAAAGTGGACATCTTTGTCGGCAATGCCGCAGCCAATCCGCATTTCGGCCCTGTTCTGGATGTGGAACCTGCTGCCTTCGACAAGATCATCGAGACCAATATCAAGGCCAATCTTCTGATCTGTCAGGCGTTGATCCCGGCCATGTCGGACCGGCAAGGCGGTTGCGTGATTTTCGTCACCTCCATCGCCGGGCTTCAAGCCTCGGACGGTTTGGGCATCTATGGGATGAGCAAGGCAGCAGAGGCCGCGCTCATGCGCAACCTTGCAGCAGAACATGGGCCCTCAGGCGTGCGGGTGAACTGCATTGCGCCAGGGCTTGTGAAAACCGATTTTGCGCGCGCGCTTTGGGAAGATCCTGAAAAACTGGAAAAAACCACCTCCGCCTATCCGCTGCGCCGCATGGGCACACCCGACGAGGTGGCAGGGGCGGCCATATGGCTGGCCTCACCCGCCGGGGGGTTCGTCACGGGCCAGACCATCGTGGTGGATGGCGGGGTCAGCATCGTGGGCAAACGCGCCTGATCCCTACGTGCGTCGAAGAGTGCCCGAGCCATCAAAAGACCATCCGGCATAGGCCGCACGCAATGCCTTTTTGTCGGTCTTTCCTGTCGCCGTTCGCGGAAGATCCTGCTCAAACACCACCGCATCTGGACGCCACCAGCTTTGAATCTTGCCGTTCAGAAACTGGCTCACCTCCTCGGCCGTCAGGTGCGATCCCTCCCGCGCCGAGACAACCAAAAGCGGCCGCTCAGACCATTTGGGGTGCGGCAAGCCGATGGCGGCGGCCTCCGTCACATCACCGTGCTGGCACGCGGCCTGTTCCAAGGCCAATGAACTGATCCACTCCCCCCCGGACTTTATGAGATCCTTGAGCCGATCCTCGACTGTCAGGCGGCCCAGATCGTCCATCGAGACAATATCGCCGGTACGAAACCAACCGTCTTCGGTGAAGCTCGTGGCATCGGCGGCGGCGTTGTCGAAATACTGCGAGATCACGAAATGGCCCCTGATCTGCAATTCGCCCTCTGTCTTGTCGCCCGCTGTGTCCAAGCGCAATTCATTGCCAAAAATAGGCCGTTGCCGGGCCAGAAGGTCCAGCTGCGTTTCCGCATCGCCTGCCCAGAAATCCGGACCATCGCTGCCAAGTCCAAGACCCGTCGTTGTCTCTGTCATGCCGTAGCCGGTTTCGACCGTCACACCAAAATCATCTCGCAACGTCGCAAGAAGATTGCGTGGCACACGTCCGCCGCCGAATCCGATGCTCTGCAAGCTGCCTGCGCCGACACCCTTTGCGCGCAGATGCTCCACCAGGCCCTGCCAAACCGTGGGCACGCCAAAGCCGCAAGTGACGCCATGCGCCTTGATCATCTCATGCAGCGCGGCCCCGGACATCGATTTGCCCGGCAGCACGATTTTTGACCCGGTCACCATGGCCTGAAACGGTTTGCACCACCCGTTCACATGGTACATCGGAACGCATAAAAGCACGCAGGCCGTGGTGCCCAAAGGCAGCTTGCCCGTTGCCAACCCGCTCAGCGTATAAAGCACGGTCGAGCGATGGGAATAGACCACACCCTTGGGCTCCCCCGTGGTGCCGGATGTGTAGCACATGGAGGACCCGGCCGTTTCCGCGAACTCCGGCCAAGCCTCCAGCGGGTCGGCGTCTGAAACCAGGTCGTCCCACGCATCATCAAGGGCCACGACATGGTCCAGTTTCGGGCAGCGCGAGGCCAAGCCCTGCACGCGTTCCATCTGGTCCGGATCGACAAAGGCCACGCGGTTGCCCGCATGATTGAGGATGTAGACAATCTGCGCGTCTGAATAGCGCGGGTTCACGGTATGGATCACTGCCCCAAGGCCGGGCAGGGCGAAATAGAGTTCCAGATGGGGCCGCGTTGTCCAGGCCAGCGTCGCCACCCGCTCTCCCATGGCAATATCGTATTGCGTTTGCATGGCCCGTGCGGCCCGGCGGCACCGATCCGCGAACGCCCGGAAACTGAGTGTCTCGGACGCGTCGTTTGCACCGACGGACACAATGTCCTGATAGCCGAAAACCTCCGCCGCATAATCCACGACCTGTGACAGAAGCAGCGGCTTTTCCATCATGGTGGAGAGCGCGGTCGGCTGGTCTGTCATGGTGCTTGATCCTCATGCGTGATGTCAAACGATACCGTCGCGAACTTTCTTTACAAGAAATATTTGTTGCACTATCACGAAACAAACGGGGGACTAGATGCGCAATCCTTTTTCGCTTTCCCATCAGATAAACACCCCTGGGGGCGGTGCCTCAGTCTGTACGATCCGTTTTTACAACCCTCCGGTCAATGCCATGAGCCCGGGGCTTCCCGGTGCCGTTATGCAGGCCGTTGAAAAAGCAGTGCAAGACGGGGCCGATGCCATCTTGTTGGTGCCCGGTGGAACAGGTGTGCTGGCTGGGGCGGATATCTCGATGCAAGGCAAGGCTTGGCCCGAAGGCGAGCCGCTCATGTCAGAATTGATCGCAGTTCTGGATGCCTGTCCCGTGCCGGTGGCGATCTGGCTGCGCGGGTCTGCCTTGGGCGGCGGGTTGGAGATTGCCTTGGCCTGCCGATGGCGGTTGGCCGCGCCGGGCACTAAACTGGGCCAGCCGGAGGTCAATCTGGGCATCCCGCCGGGTGCGGGTGGCACACAACGGCTGCCGCGCGTGGTGGGGGCAAAGGCCGCGCTGGACATGATTGTGACGGGCAAACCGGTGACGGCGGAGGCCGCGTTGAAGACCGGATTGATTGACGCGGTTGTAGCCGAAGACTCCGAAGCGCAGGATATGCTCGCCACTGAACTCTTGGCGGGGCGCATCCCCTTGCCGGTGGGCGAACGATCTGTCGAGGATGCCGCTGATGACGTATTTGACACCGCGCGCACCCAAGCGGTCCGCCGCCGTCGCGGAGAGGACGCGCCCTTGGCCGCCATCGCCGCGATTGAGGCCGCGCGGCGGTTACCACTGCCCGACGGTCTCACTTTCGAACGCGCCGCCTATGAACGGCTGGTGAAAGCCCCGCAGGCCGCCGCGATGCGACATATGTTTTTCGCGGAGCGGCGTGCCCTGAAGGGCCATGTAGACAGCTCTGTCACCCCACGCCCGGTGCAACACATCGCCGTTCTCGGCGCGGGCACGATGGGCGCGGGCATCGCGGTGGCCTGCCTGACGAATGGGTTCGCCGTTCACATTCTGGAACGGGCGCAAGAGCCTTTGGACAAGGGCATCGCCTGCATCACCAAAACGTTGCAAGGCAGTGTCGCCAAGGGCCATCTGACACAGGCACAGGGTGACACGATGCAAGGGCGGTTGAGCGGGTCCACCCGGTTGGCCGATCTGGGCAAGGCAGATGTGATCATTGAGGCTGTCTTTGAGGACATGGACGTCAAGAAGGCCGTGTTCGCTGAATTGGCCACGCATGCGAAACCGGGGGCGGTTCTGGCGTCGAACACGTCTTACCTTGATCTTGATGAGATTGCCAAATCCGCCGCGCCTCGCGCGTCAGACGTGGTGGGCCTGCACTTCTTCAGCCCTGCCAACATCATGCCCTTGCTGGAAATTGTTCGCGGGGCACAGACCTCTTACACCGCCTTGGCCACGGCGCTCGACCTGTCCAAGAAGCTCGGCAAGACCGGCATCGTCTCTGGCGTCTGCCACGGTTTCATCGCCAATCGCAGCTTTTCAGCTTACCTGCGTGAGGCCGAATTTCTGCTGCAAGAAGGCGCCACGCCCGCGCAAGTGGATGCCGCCCTCGTGGCTTTCGGATTTCCCATGGGACCCTTTGCCGTGCGCGATCTGGCCGGTCTGGACATAGGCTGGGCCAAACGCAAATCCACCGCCCACCTGCGCAACCCTGATGAGCGCTATAGCGATGTGGGCGATCTGATCTGTGAACGGGGCTGGTTCGGGCAGAAAACGGGTCGCGGGTTCTATCTGTATCCCGATGGCACCCGACAGGGTGTACCGGACTCGGAGGTGTTGGCGATCATTGACACCTCGGCCAAGGCCGCAGGGATCAGGCCACGCGATATCACGGAAGAAGAGATCGTCGAACGCTGCCTTCTGGCCGTGGTGAATGAAGGCGCGCGGATCGTGGAGGAAGGGATTGCCAGGCACGCGTCCGATGTGGATATGGCGTGGGTCAATGGCTATGGGTTCCCGCGCTGGCGGGGTGGACCGATGTATTGGGCTGAAACGCTTGGATTGTCCCATGTCCTTGAAAGGATCAAAGCCTTCGATCAGGATCATGATTTCTGGACGCCATCATCCTGCCTTGTAGAGCTGGCCAAGACCGGCACAAACTTTGCAGACAGCGAGGTTCAATCATGAGCAGACGCGAAGCTGTCATCGTCTCCACTGCGCGCACGCCAATTGCCAAGGCCTATCGGGGTGCATTCAACGCGACCCATCCTGCCACATTGGGGGCGCATGCGATCCAGCATGCCGTCGGGCGGGCCGGGCTGGATCCCGCGCGGATTGAGGATGTGATCATGGGCTGCGGTATGGCCGAGGGGTTTTGCGGCTTCAACATCGCGCGGATGTCCGCCCTGCGTGGCGGCGTGCCAGTGGGCGCCGGCGGGCTCGTGGTGTCACGTCACTGCGCCTCCGGTTTGCAGGCCATCGCAGCGGCAGCCCAACAGATCGTCATGGAAGGCGCGCCCGTGATGTTGGCCGGTGGGATCGAACATATCACACTGGTCCAGAATGCGCGCAATCAGGGCTACAAGGAAGAGCCTTGGATCGCAGAAAACATGCCCGATCTCTTTATGCCCATGCTCGACACGGCTGAAGTGGTGGCCAAACGCTATAGCGTCGCGCGGGAGACGCAGGATGCCTACGCCCTTCAAAGCCAACAGCGCACGGCGGCGGCGCAAGAGGCAGGCCGGTTCGACGATGAAATCGTGCCCCTTACCACGGTGAAAGAGGTCAAAGAGAAGATGACGGGCGCGGTTTCCCGACAAGAGGTCATGTTGGACAAAGACGAAGGCAATCGCCCCTCCACCACCTTGGAAAACCTGACCGCCCTCGCCCCGGTGAAAGGCGACGGGTTCACCATAACGGCCGGCAATGCGAGCCAACTGTCAGACGGTGCATCCGCCTGTGTCCTGATGGAAGCGCGCGCGGCGGAACGCGAAGGGCTGGAACCCTTGGGCGTCTATCGCGGGATGGTCGTTGCAGGGCTTCAGCCCAATGAGATGGGTATAGGACCTGTGCTGGCCGTGCCGCGCTTGCTGGAACGTCACGGCCTTACAATCGGCGATATTGACCTATGGGAACTCAACGAAGCCTTCGCGGTGCAGACTGTCTATTGCCGCGACACGCTCGGCATCCCCAATGACCGGCTGAACGTGAATGGCGGGGCGATCTCCGTGGGTCATCCCTATGGAATGAGCGGGGCACGGCTGACCGGGCATGCCCTGATGGAAGGACAGCGGCGCGGCGCGAAATACGCGGTTGTGACAATGTGCATCGGGGGCGGGCAAGGGGCTGCTGCGCTCTTCCAGCTGCGCTAGGCTTCTGTCATGGCCCGAGACCCGCGTTACGATATCCTGTTTGAGCCGATCCAGATCGGTCCGGTCACGGCCCCCAACCGTTTTTATCAGGCCCCGCACGCCACCGGCATGGGCTACACGTGGCCAAATCACGCCCGCGCCTACCGTGCCATGAAAGCCGAAGGCGGCTGGGGCGTGATCAATACCGAAGAATGCATGATCCATCCCTCATCGGATCACATGTCCGCCCCCCATATGCGGCTCTGGAGTGATGATGACATCCCCGCCGTGGCCGCGCAGGCCGAAGCGGTGCATGCCCACGGTTCCCTTTTCGGCGTTGAACTCGCCCATGCCGGGCGCATGGCCGCCAATCGGCTGACGCGGGAACGGCCTTTGGCCCCGTCGCTTTTGCCCTATGCAGGTTTCGGGCCATACGTGGCCAAACCCATGGACAAGGCAGATATAGCGGCCTTCCGAGGCTGGCACAAAGCGGCGGCCGAGAGGGCGATCAAGGCCGGGGCGGATATTGTCTACGTCTACGCCGCACACGATCTGTCCTTGCCCATGCAGTTCCTTCTGCCGCGCTACAATCAGCGCTCGGATGAATATGGCGGATCACTGGAAAACCGGATGCGCCTGTTGCGTGAAGTGCTGGAAGACACCCGCGAAGTGGCCGAGGGCCGCGCCGCCGTGGCCTTGCGCTTTGCCGTGGAGGAACTGGCAGGCGCAGACGGCATGCAACATGATGGCGAAGCACCTGAGGTAATCGCGGCACTGGCGGAACTGCCGGATCTTTGGGACGTGAATGTCTCGGACTGGTCCAATGATTCCGGCATGTCCCGGTTCTTCGAGGAAGGATATCAGGAACCCTATACCGCATTCGTTAAAACGCTAACCACAAAGCCGGTCGTGGGCGTCGGCCGCTACACATCGCCAGATCGGATGATCTCCCTCCTGCACAAAGGGCAACTGGACCTGATCGGGGCGGCGCGGCCTTCCATTGCGGATCCTTTCCTTCCCAGCAAAATCAAGGAAGGCCGGATCGAAGACATCCGCGAATGCATCGGCTGCAACATGTGCACCACGAATGTGCTGCTGGGCGCGCCCATCCGATGCACTCAAAACCCAACCATCGGCGCAGAATGGTCCCGTGGCTGGCACCCGGAGGTAATCGCCTCTGCGACGACGCGTGAAACGGTTCTGGTGATCGGTGGCGGCCCGGCGGGGCTTGAGGCCGCGCTGACGCTGGCGCGACAGGGGCATGAGGTAATGCTATCGGATGCATCCGATGAACTGGGCGGACGGGTGATCCTTGAAAGTGCCCTGCCGGGTCTTTCCGCGTGGCGGCGGGTGGCGGATTACCGAGCCTTTCAACTGAGCCAGATGCCCAATGCGCGGCTTTTCCCCGGCCAGCGCCTGACCGCAGATGAGGTGCTTGAGATGGGCATTCCCCATGTCGCCGTGGCCGAAGGGGCAACGTGGCGGCGCACGGGGGAAGGCCGTGTCAACCTTGCGCCAGTGGCGGGTTGGGACAGCGCGCATGTCTATTCGGCGAGTGATGTGATGGCGGGGGCGCATCTGTCGGGCCATGTCGTCGTGTTTGATGACGAACATTACTACATGGGCAGCGTCATCGCCGAAAAGCTGGCGCGCGATGGTTGTCGCGTGACGTTGGTGACGCCCGCGGCAGAGCTGGGATCCTGGACCAAATTCACCCTCGAATTTCCCCATGTTCAGGCCCGCATGGCTGAACTTGGCATCACGATCAAACCCAGCCGAAACATCGCACAGATCACGCAAGGCGGCGCAACCTTGCGCGCCAATTTCACCGGTGCAGAAGAACACATCGACGACGCGAGCATTGTCATGGTCACTTCTGCGGCCCCGAACACCGCCCTGCGTGACACGTTTGAAGCCGCGCGTGGCTCCTTCGCGGATGCAGGCATCCAAAGCCTGACCTACATCGGGGATTGCGTGGCCCCCGGCCCGATTGTGCAGGCCGTTCAAGATGGCCATCTCTTCGCGCGGGATTTCGGCAGGACCAATGCGACCCCCCTGCGCGTGGAACCCATAGGTCAGACCATTCCATGACCCAACTCATCGACCGCGCGACCATAGACTTTCTTCTGTTTGATCTATTCCAAGCCGAGGCGCTTTGCGACACCGGGTTATACGATCACCATGATCGCACATCGCTCAACGCGGCACTCGATCTGGCGCAAAGCCTGTCACAGGATCACCTTTGGCCCCATGCCGCGCTCAGCGATATCCAGGAGCCTGAGTTGGTGGACGGAGAGGTGCGCATTCTGCCGGACGCAAAGGCAGCACTGGGGCATTTGCGCGAAGCCGGCTTTTTTGCGGCCCATGCAGGGCTGGATCATGGAGGGATGCAACTGCCCGTCGTGATCAATCACGCCTGCAACGGGATGATGAAAGGCGCGAACCCGGCGACCCATGCCTACATGTCGCTCACCCGCGCGGCGGGCAACCTGCTCTCTGTCCACGGATCCGAGATGCAAAAGCGCCTTTTCCTTGGTCCCATGCTGGAGGGACGTTTCTTCGGTACGATGTGCCTGTCTGAACCGGATGCAGGGTCATCTCTGTCCGATCTGCGCACGCGGGCGCATCCGCGCGTTGATGGCGCGTATGAGATCACAGGCACCAAGATGTGGATCAGCGGAGGTGATCATGATGCGGCGGAAAACATCGTTCATCTGGTACTGGCTCGGCTGCCGGGTCAACCACCCGGCGTGCGTGGCATATCGCTTTTCGCAGTACCTAAGTACCACGTGAATGAAGACGGCAAGGTTGGCGGCCGCAACGGCGTGACAGTGGCCGGTTTGAACCACAAGATGGGCTATCGCGGGACGTCCAATTGCCTGTTGAATTTCGGTGACGATGCACCCGCCATCGGCACTTTGGTCGGACATCAGAACGAAGGCCTCGCCGCGATGTTCCACATGATGAACGAAGCGCGGATCAGTGTTGGCATCGGGGGGGCGATGCTCGCATCGGTCGCCTATCGCTATGCGCTGGGCTATGCGCAGGAACGGCGGCAAGGACGGCGGCTCGACACTCGCGATCCAAATACCCCGCAGGTTCATCTGGTGGATCACCCGGATGTGCGACGCATGCTGTTGCGCCAGAAGGCGCTCTCGGAAGGCGGGCTTGCGCTCTGCCTTTACGCGGGCACGCTGGTCGATCGCCGTCGCCTGTCGACTGATCCGCAAGACGCCGAACGGCTCGACAGGCTCCTCGACCTGCTGACACCTGTTGTCAAAGCCTGGCCATCGGAATTTGGTCTGGAGGCCAACCGCGACGCCATTCAGGTGTTGGGTGGCTATGGATACACTCGGGATTTTCCCGTTGAACGACTCTACCGCGACAACCGCCTCAACATGATCCACGAGGGCACGAACGGCATTCAGGCGCTGGACCTTTTGGGACGAAAGGTTCTCGGCTCCGGGCGCGGCAATCTCGACATCCTCTTTGCTGAAGTTGATCACACTGTCGCGGGCATCACGTCAGACAACATGCTTGCGCCAATGCGCAAACGGCTGGACGCGTTTGAAAAACAGATCGCGCAGGCAGCGACCGTGATCGACGCCAATATCGACACTGCAGGCAAGGTTCGGGCGCTTGGGAATGCCACGCCGTTCCTCAACGCCTTTGGCCACTTTGTCGTGGCGTGGCTTTGGCTGCGATCTGCCAATGCGTCGCAAAGGGCCGACGTGGACGCGGCTTTTGCAGATGGCAAACGCACGGCCTGTAAGTACTTCTTTGACTATGAATTGCCTCAGGCTCAGGCCTGGCTTCAGACGGCTTGCACGGACGCGTCTTTCCTCGACACCGTCACGCCTGCATCGCTTTAGATCGTGTCATTGCCCTGCTGGATCAACACGGCAAGATACTGTGCCGGGCCGTCTTTGATCTCTTCGGGACCGTGCGAAGTGCGCCCGTCAAAAATCAAGGCGTCCCCTTGCGACAGTTCCAGTATCCGCGTGCCGTACCGATAGGTGAACACGCCGCTCAGCACATACACAAACTCCATCGCCCTGTTGCTGAAACTCGCGCGCTGTGGTCCGTCCTCATTCAGGGTGATCAGGTAGGGTTGTAATGATTGCACCTGTCCTGTGTTGTTCGACAAAAGCTCGAACACGTGCCCACCGCTTTTGCCTGGGCGCTCAGTGATTAATCCTTTGCCCTTGGGGATCTGCACCAGAAACCCTTCATCCTTGTAACCCTGAAAAAGCCAGGAAACGGACACGCCCAGGGCGGTTGCAATCGCCTCGAGAGAGGTCAGAGACGGCGATACATGCCCCGTTTCGACCTTTGAAAGGTTGGACATCGAAATGCCCGAGGCCGCCGACAAGTCGGAAATCGTCATTCCCAAAAAGCGGCGCCGTTCACGAACCTGCATACCCACGAATTTAAGAAGTTGCGGTCCATGCGTTTCTGTGGACTGAACATCGGAAGGCAGTTTGCCCGCTGGTGCCATGTTTCGCGCTCTTCGTTTGTTTTTTTGATTATTAGGCACGCGTCTACCGGATGGCAAATGCCCACGGTTCGGTTTGGCCCTTCACACAGGACGCCGACCCAGGTTTAAAACCTGGAATCAGCGGCAGGTTGCAGGGACACCTGATTTCTCAGAATACCGCAAAACGCCAATTCCGAACGCCGCATCAAGCCTGTACAAAAATAGCGCTCCGCGCGGTAGCACAATGAAAACTGGTGCCGCTGAAGGGACTCGAACCCCCGACCCCATCATTACGAATGACGTGCTCTACCAGCTGAGCTACAGCGGCCCCGTGAGCTGGCGCTATAGCACCCGTGCCTCAATGCGAAAAGGGCTAATTTCTGGTCTCGGCCTCCGCCGCCGTTTCCGGGTCCTGGGCGGTGGCATCGTCGGGCATGTCCACCGGCTCCGCCTCGACAATCTCTGCATCATCGACCGTTTCTTCGTCGCTCTTGTCCTCGATCGCGCCGACGATAAGGGGCAGCATCTCCACCCCGATAGGCGAGGTAACAGAAGCCTCGGGCGGGGACCGCCAGGACAGGCTGTCAAACGCACCGCAGTGTTCACAGATCGCGCGCCAATCGGCGTGGATATGCTGGCACACGTCGCAGACCCATTGAGGCCCACGCGGCGCGGACAAGGCACGCGCAAGCCAGCCTTTGACAACCACGTCGGACGCGCCTTCGCCCCGTTCCACTGCTGCCATGATGGTCAGCGAACGGGCGTCTGGTTCGTCCTCCACCAGCTTTCCCACTGCCCGACGCGCAGACGGGAAATCCTCGGCCGCGATATGCAATTCCGCTTCCACCAGTTTCGTTTCCCGGTGGTCGGGTTGCAGCTTGAAAAGTTTCGCAAACCGTTTGAGCCGCGCATCCGGCGTTTCCTCGGGTTCAATCTCGGCAAAGGCCGCTGCCAGATCAGGATGCGGGGTGGTGCCCCATGTCTTGCGGATGATACCCGCCGCCTTGCGCTTGTTGCCCTGAAGGGTAAAGGCCCGCGCGGCCATTGCCGCCGCCGGGATCAGGTCAGGCGACAGGCGGTTGGCCTCGATCGCGGCCTTGCCCGCCTCTTCGGTGTTGCCCTCCGACAGCACCTCCATCGCCTCGGTCAGCGCCAGAACGGCATCGCGCCGCTTGTGCAGATCGCGCGGCATGGACCCGTATTTCAACTTGTTGCGCAGCGTCTCCCGAGCGCCTTTCCAATCTTCGGATTTGGCCTGCAATTGCAGAAGGGTATCCTGCGTCTCCACATGCCGGGGCTTCAACGCAAACGCCGTCTCCGCCAGCTTCAGCGCCGTGTCCGTGTCACCATCCGACAGCTTCTGCTTCATCAAGCCGCGCACCCCCACAAACCGCGTCTTCTCATTGGTCAGCAGGCGTTTGTAGACCTCTTCCGCCTTCTTGCGGTTGCCAGTCATTTCAGCGGCTTGCGCTGTCAACAGGTTGGTCAGTGCGGGCTTTTTGAGGTAGCGTTCCGCCTTGCTGGCCTTCGTCATGGCCAGATCGCCTTCACCCGAAGCCAGCGCCATCATGCCTTCCGACAGCGCGCGATAGCCCTTCTCCTGTCGCGACCGATCAAAGTAGCGCGAAATCGCGGTTTCATCGCCATTGATGAAGCGCAGCACGGCAATCAGGAAAGACGCCAGTTTCAGGAACAGCCAGATCGCGATGACCAGCACAATCAGCGCAATGGCGGCCTTGAAAGGCGTCAGAACGAATTCCTGCCCGGCCATCTGAATGGTGACGCCTCCGTCAAGCTCCAGCAGGTACACCGCACCAAAGCTCGCCGCGATCACAAGACCAATGAAAACGATAATTTTTGTAACGGACCAAATCATAGGGTTTCCGATCCTAATTCAGACTGTCGCTGAGCGTTTTCGCCGCGTCCAGCGCTGCCGCGCGCCCCGCAGCACTGGCCGCCCAATCGGCCATCGCGGGCTGCGCGACCTCCGGCAGTGTTTCAATCTCCGACAGGGCCTCGTTCAACTGCCCTTCGCGCAAGGCCGCCTCCGCGCGGGACAAAACAGCATCCGTGCCGTCCCCTTCCTGCGGGGTCAAAGACCGTGCACCCAGTTGCGATTTGAAGAAGCCGGTCAGGCCGCCCGTTTCGCCACTTTCTGCCGCCGCGTCACGATCATCGGCTAATGCGGCGCGCGCGGCGTCCGGAAAACTTTCTTGCAGGCTGGCCAGCGTCGGCACACCATCCGCCGCATCCGACAGCGCGGCAGGCACCTCAACACCCATCCCGGTCAGGTCTGCCAAAACGTCGCCGAACCCGGCACCGCTTTCCAATGCCGTTTCAACCTGCGTCATGGCTGCGCGGCGCAGCGTTGCTTCCGCCGCTGATCTTGCATCCGCCTTGGCGGCTTCATTCTCGGCCTCCAGCGCGGCAATCGTGGATTTCAGATTTTCCAGATCATCCCGCAGCGCCGGATCAACAGCGCCCGAGGCCACCGGCTCGCGCGCCTCAACGGCGGCCACGCGGGCCTCCAGAGCGGAAATGCTGGCAGTCAGTGCGGCAATGTCTGCTTCCACACCGCTCAGATCCGCAGGTACAGATGGCTCAGTGATCAGCCCCGCCAGTTCATCCAAACGTCCGCTCTGATCCGCGATGGACTGTTCAATCCCGGACAGATCCACCGGTTCCGGCACCGGGGGTTCATCGACACCGACGCCCACGAGGGCCGCAAAAAAACCGATGGCACCCGCGACAACACCGCCAAAGATCAATGCAAGCGCTCCTCCACCAGACGCGCTTTGCTCAGGCTTGTCAGCCGCGACCGGCACAACCTCCGTTTCGGTTGCATCCGCAGGTGCCTCGGCATCGGGAACGCTGTCTTCTTCCTCCGCGGGCAGGTCGTCAGACGGGGCGGGGTCCGCCACATCATCCGTCGCATCCTCGGCGGCAACCGCCTCAACCGTGTCTTCGGCGCCGCCCTCGGCAGCGCCATCCACGATTTCCGCGTCTTCCACCTCTTCGGCAGGTTTTTTCCCGCGCGAAGTGTCTTTTCGCGTCGTCGTCTTCTTTGCCACCTGAATCACCTTCTCGCAGCCGGCGTGTCACCGCCCATTGACCCTACTGTTCTAACTGACCCTGCTCAAGTCGGTTCCAACGTCAGGTTGCGTTTCGCACAGCGTCCGCCATGGCGGCTGCATCCGGAATGGGCAAAACACGGAGGCGCCGGGTATGGGGGGCAGGCACCATTCGGGCCACCCCGTCACTCATAGCAATCACCCGCAGATCCGCGCCCGTGGGGCAGGCATCGAAGAAAAGTCGCGCCGACCGGGCAGAAAAAAGCGGGACGATCATAGGGGAACCCCCGCTCAGAAGCGCCTCGGCATCCTCGGAAAGCGGCGCCTCCCGCTGATCATAGACCACCACGTCCGACGCCATCAGCCCCGCCGCCCTGAGCGCGCCAACCATGTCAAAGGCCACGTGCCGCCCACGCGCATAGACGATCTTTCCCTTGGGACTATCCGCAATGATCCGTTCGGCCACCGCCTCTGCCGTTTCTCCGGCCATGATCGCGTCACACCCGGCCGCCCGGGCAGCTTCGGTCGTCGCATGACCAACTGAGTAACATGTCTGGCCATCCAATGCCGGGATCGCATGGGCCGACGTGATGACCACCACATCCGCAGCGCTCAGATCCCCGTCGACCGGCTCGATCTTCATCAGCGGAGACACCACCACCGGCACGTCCGCCAGCAGCGCCGCAAAGGCATCCGCCCCGGGCTGCGGCCGCGTGATCAAAACCGTCAGTTGTTTGTCCATGCCCCAAGTGGTACTCGGCCCACAGCGCAATCGCAACGGCCCGCCATGATGGATCAGCTTACCGTTCTGGGACTGGAAAGCAGCTGTGATGACACAGCCGCCGCAGTGGTGCGCGTGGGCGAAAACGCCGAGATCCTCTCCTCCATCGTTCACGGCCAAAGCGCGCTGCACGCCCAGTTTGGCGGCGTGGTGCCCGAGATCGCCGCGCGTGCGCATGCCGAAAAGCTCGACCTTTGCGTCGAGCAAGCGCTGGAGCAAGCACAGTTTTCCTTGCGCGATATCGACCTCATCGCCGCCACCGCTGGCCCCGGCCTCATCGGCGGTGTGCTGTCCGGCGTGATGTGCGCCAAAGGCTTGGCCGCAGGCGCGGGCCTGCCCCTGATCGGCGTGAATCACCTAGCCGGTCACGCCCTGACGCCGCGCCTGACTGACGCCTTGCCCTATCCTTACCTGATGCTCCTGGTCTCTGGTGGCCACTGCCAATTCCTGATCGTGCGCGGGCCCGACGATTTCAAACGCTTGGGCGGCACCATCGACGACGCGCCGGGCGAGGCGTTCGACAAAGTCGCCCGCCTCTTGGGCCTCCCCCAGCCCGGCGGCCCGGCGGTGGAGGCCTGTGCCCGCGATGGCGACCCAACGCGCATCCCACTCCCCCGCCCTCTCCTTGACCGCGCCGATTGCGATATGAGCTTCTCCGGCCTCAAAACCGCCCTCCTGCGCGCTCGTGACAAGCTGGTCGACGAACATGACGGCTTGCGCACTGGGGACCGCGCCGATCTCTGCGCCGCCTTCCAACTTGCTGTGACCGAGGTCTTGCGCGCCAAAACCGATCGCGCGCTGCGGCTCTTCATGAACGACCACGACGCCCCTCCCGCCATTGCAGTGGCCGGAGGCGTGGCCGCGAACATGCAAATCCGCGCCGCATTGGAAGAGGTGGCGCAGGGCCACGCCGCCCGCTTCCTCGCGCCGCCGCTTGCGCTCTGCACCGACAATGCCGCCATGATCGCCTATGCGGGGGCTGAGGCCCACCTCGCGGGTCACCGCGATGATCTCACCCTCTCTGCCCGCCCCCGCTGGCCGCTGGATCAAACCAGCCCTGCCATGTTGGGCAGCGGCAAGAAAGGGGCCAAGGCATGATCACCGTCATGGGTGCAGGGGCGTTCGGCACCAGCCTCGCCATTTCGCTGGCGGCACATCACAGCGTCACCCTTTGGGCCCGTGACGCCGATCACGTCGAAGAGATGCGCACCACCCGGAAAAACGCGCGTCGACTTCCCGGCGTGGCGCTCCCCGATGCGGTTACAGTGACAAATGAAGAAGAGTTCGGAAAGGCCATCCTGCTCGCCATCCCTACCCAGAAACTCCGCGCCTTTCTGTCAAATGTGGCGCTGCCCGCAGACACCCCCATCGTCGCCTGCTGCAAAGGCATTGAACTGCGCACTGGCCTGCGCCCCAGCCAGATCATCGCGGATGCCATCCCCGACGCCCCCGTCGCTGTCCTCACCGGCCCCTCCTTCGCCGCTGATATCGCGCGCGGCCTGCCCACGGCGCTGACGCTCGCTTGCGCCGACGAAACACTCGCTACAGAACTGCAATCTGGGCTCTCCACGCCCAATATCCGCCTCTACCGCAGCACGGATGTGATCGGCGCGGAACTGGGCGGCGCGCTCAAGAACGTGATCGCGATCGCCTGCGGTGCCGCTATCGGGGCGGGTTTGGGCGATAGCGCCCGCGCCGCGCTCATGACCCGTGGTTTTGCGGAAATGAGCCGCGTCGCCGAAACGCTGGGCGCAGACCCTCTCACGCTCAGCGGGCTTTCGGGTTTTGGCGATCTGGTTCTCACATGCTCCTCGGATCTTTCCCGCAACTACCGCGCCGGGCTGGCCATAGGGCGCGAAGACCCGCTGCCCCAGAATACCACAATCGAAGGCATCGCCACTGCCCGCGCCGTCTGCGACATGGGTCAAGACCTCGATCTGCCCATCACCCGCGCCGTGACTGCGCTCGCCTCGGGCGAATTGCGGGTGACGGAGGCCATGGATATGCTGCTCAAACGACCATTGAAGGAAGAAACATGCTGATCGCCCTCATCGCCCGCGACAAACCCGGCGCGCTCCAGACCCGTCTCGATAACCGCGACGCCCATGTGGCTTATCTCAAGGCCAACAGCATCGTCAGCCAAGCGGGACCCCTGCTGAATGACGCAGGCGACATGTGCGGCTCTCTCGTGGTGCTCGACGTGCCCGACATGGCAGCGGCAGAGGCGTTCGTGGCGGGCGACCCCTATGGCCATGCCGGGCTCTTTGAAAGCGTGGAACTGATCCCGTGGAACAAGGTCATCTGATGCAATACTGGCTCTTCAAATCCGAACCCAATACCTGGAGCTGGGAGGACCAGGTTGCCAAGGGCAACGCAGGTGAAGAATGGGACGGTGTGCGCAATTACCAGGCGCGCAATTTCATGCGCCAGATGGAGATCGGCGATCGCGGTTTCTTCTACCACTCCATGAAGGAAAAATCGGTCGTGGGTATCGTCGAGGTCATCGCCACCGCCCACCCCGACAGCACGACTGACGATCCCCGGTGGGAATGCGTGGATATCAAGGCCATTGGGCCAGTCTCACAGCCTGTCACCCTGGAACAGATCAAGGCCGATCCCCGGCTGGAAAAAATGGTGCTCGTCAACAATTCACGACTGTCCGTCCAACCCGTGACGGCCTTCGAATGGGCGATTGTCTGCGCGATGGCAGGGGTTGATCCCTAAAAGCGCGGAGCGGCGCATCAAACAATAATCAGCCCCAGCGACAGGGCTCGCGCCACCGCATGCACCGTGTTGATTGCCCCCAGCTTATGCCGCGCGCTTTCGATATAGACCCGCAACGTATGCTCTGAAATCGCCAGCGATTGTGCCACCTGCGCCCGGCCATAGCCCAGCGCCAGAAGCGTCATCGCATCCACCTCTCGCGGGCTCAGGCTCGGCCGCACGCCGGGCACCCGATCAGGTTCGAATTCCAGCGCTTTCTGATTGAAGTAATGGGCCACCAGCAGAAGATCACGCCGGTAGGTTTCGATGAAATTGTCCCACGTCTCTTCATCACAACTGTGGTTGGCGGTAAACAGCGCGAATTGCCCGTTTGGCCCGCGCAACGGCACCGAAAACCCCTGATTACCAACGCCGTGCTTGGCGGCATCCTCCATCAACGCCTTGGCCGGTTTGGTGGACCAATCCAAACGCCGCCAATCCACCGGGTGGAAGCGTTGATAGGCCCCCGTGATCACCGGATCGATGCGCTGATAATCCCGCTCAACGTAGCGGGCGGCCCATTCGGGCGAATAGGTGCCCACGGCGAACTGATCACCCGTGTTGGATACCCAGTGGTAAATGA
The DNA here is from genome assembly GCA_964389425.1 of uncultured Roseovarius sp. Classification (GTDB taxonomy): domain Bacteria; phylum Pseudomonadota; class Alphaproteobacteria; order Rhodobacterales; family Rhodobacteraceae; genus Roseovarius. The sequence continues at coordinate 28,819 of CAYMEC010000001.1, read as the reverse complement.
GATGGTCGATCCCGAGAACATCGCGCAGGTGCAGAACCGCGTCCTGTAACTCGTCACGCTGTGTTGCGGCCTCAACCGACCGTAGCACGCTCTCCAGTCTTTGCGGCAGCGCCACATTCATCGCCGAAACCGTCCTTCGACAGCGACGCGATCTCCGCCGAGGCCAGAAGCCAAGCGGTATCCATGTGCGACGCCAGGTCCGGCAGATCGTTCTGACGGGCGAATGACCTCACATCGGCGATCACGTCGAGTATCCATTCTTGTTGCATCGTCAGACTCCTTAATGTTTCTTAACGAAACCTTAACAGAGCTTAGCAAACTTCTCCTTTTACGGGTATTCACGAATTTACCCTCCCCAGAAACAGCGAGGGCCGAGCGCGACTCAAAGATCCCGCTCAGCCCCTGATTTTCCAGCGTTTTCGCTTATTTTTAAGCGCAGATCAACGCCCCGCGTCCAGCACTTCCTCCACTGTGCGCAAACCCGCTTTAGGCGATTGCACCAGAACGGCCATGTTGCCCGGCTTATGCTCGTTGTTCAGCATCATGGTATGCGCATCGGGGATTTGATCCCACGGAAACACCTCGGACATGCATGGATCAAGGCGGCGTTCGATCATCAAACGGTTCGCCGATGCCGCCTGCTTGAGATGCGCAAAATGGCTGCCCTGCAAACGCTTCTGAGGCACCCACCTGTAGCGGACGTCAAAGGTACAGTTGAACCCGGTCGTGCCGGCACAAATCACAACCATGCCGCCCTTCTTGCACACCAGCGACGACACCGGGAACGTGCTTTCACCGGGGTGTTCGAACACCATGTCGACATTCACACCCTTTCCGGTGATGTCCCAGATCGCCTTGCCGAACTTCCGCGCTTCCTTCAGCCATTCATTGTATTCCGGGCTGTTCACCGTGGGCAGTTGCCCCCAGCATTTGAACTCCTTGCGGTTGATGACACCCTTGGCGCCCATCGACATGACAAAGTCGCGCTTGTCTTCGTCAGAGATTACACCGATCGCATTGGCTCCCACGGTATTGGCCAGCTGGATCGCATAAGACCCCAGACCGCCCGACGCTCCCCAAACCAGCACGTTCTGCCCGGGCTTCAACTCATGTGGATGATGCCCAAACAGCATCCGGTATGCGGTGGCCAGCGTCAGCGTATAACACGCCGACTCTTCCCACGTCAGATGCTTGGGCCGCGGCATCAATTGCTGCGCCTGCACCTTGGTGAACTGCGCAAAAGACCCGTCACCCGTCTCGTAGCCCCAGATCCGCTGGGTCGGTGACAGCATCGGGTCGCCGCCATTGCAGTCTTCGTCATTGCCATCGTCCTGGTTGCAGTGGATGACAACCTCATCCCCCACTTTCCAGTTCTTCACGTTGGACCCGACCTGCCACACGATGCCCGACGCGTCCGAACCTGCGATATGGTAATCCTGACCGTGCCCGTCAAAGGGGCTGATCGGCTCTCCAAGACCGGCCCAGACGCCATTATAGTTGACGCCAGCGGCCATCACGAGCACCAGCACTTCATTGCTGTCCAGCGTCCAGGTGTCCACCACCTCAACCTGAAAACTCTTGGACGGCACGCCATGACGTTCGCGCCGAATGGCCCAGGCATACATCTGCTTTGGCACATGGCCGAGGGGCGGCATTTCGCCAATCTCATAGAGGTCTTTTTTCGGCGCGTCGTAGGGGGCGATGCTCGTTTCCGTATCGAGGGCCATGTGCGTCTCCTTAACTGAAATTGCCGCAGTGCAGAATCGCGGTCGTCAGGCGAGGGATATTATCGCCCGCGCAACATTGCAATGCCAAAACGCCTGATTTTGTAATTTTATGACTTTGCAGATGCAGAATGCCACGCTCTACCTTCATGTTGAATGTGCGCTGAAGCAGAAAACACGCTTCCGCTTTCAATCCAGTCGCGGTCTTACCGTGCGTAAAGCGACCAGCATACGGCCAACTTGCCCGATCAGATGCTTCGTCTTAAAGTCAGATTTTAGAATACTTTAGCAAGCGAAACAGATATGATTGACGAAAAAAAATTTGATGCCGATAGCATCGACGCGGAAACTGAGCACGATGTTGGCGCAGAACAAATCTGCCCGAATGAGGCGTCGCCCGGCGTGCGGTCAACGTCGTACACGCCGGAGGAGTTCACAGCGGATGACATTTTCAAGTTAAATCGGCTTGGCACGGAGGCGTTTTGGAACGCACTGGCCAATCTACCGAAGGAACCGATCCTCGATATCCAGGGAGATTACACTCCCGATCTCTACATTCAGAGAAACAGCAGATCCCACCGGGAATATTTCACGAAGGCTGAACAGCTCACCATTCATTCGGGATCCCGGTTGCTGTACCCGGCAAGTGCCATCAAGGATCCTCGAGATTGGGGCTCTGAAACCCGAAGATGGTACGTTATTGCCAAAGAAATTTCGATCACAGGCCCGATCAGCTTTGGCCTTGCACCATTGACCATTAACAACGGGAAACGCGGCAAGGATGGCAAACATGGCGACCATGGTTCCGGCTATTACGGGGGGCGTCATGGAAATCATGGGGAACACGGCGGCCATGGTGATCTCGGACGGAAAGGGGACAATCCACTGCGTCCATTTCTCTATTTCATGGCGGATAAGGTGAACTTTGATCCGACGTCGCGCGTTGATATCAACATGGATTTACCAGACGTGGGTCGATCAGGGGATGGCGGGAACGGTGGCAATGGCGGGCGCGGCGGCCCCGGTCTAGGGGGCGATTCCGGGCCACTGTCTTGTAACCGACAACCGGGAAACGGCGGCAATGGCGGCGCGGGTGGACTGCCGGGCGGCTTCTGGAACGCCCATACCGGACCTCAGGGCGGTTGGGTCTTCTTCGTTGGAAAGCGCGATGATGGTCTGAGGTTCTTTTCCGATGATATCTCGCTCAGTGGGTCCATGGGACCTCCAGCATCCAGCCCGGGCAACAAAGGCTTCAATGGCCGCGGTGGCCGACGTGGCCATCGGCGCGGCCATTGCCAGGCCAAAGCACGAAACGGTGCCAGCTATAACTACCCTGATCCTCAGTGGCCGCCGGTCAGATCACCCAATCGAGGGCTGAATGGGAAAGTCATTCTTGGCATTGTGCCAAACGTCTCCGCGTTGTTCAGGTGATTTGCTTGGCAAAATACACTGCGTTGCATCGCACGTTTGACGCTCAGGATTGACCTTTGGCGCGATAGGCGAATGTCCCGCAGTCCGTGAGGGTCAGAAGTCGAAGTCAGAACCGATTTCGTCTGATCACCCCACCAAATGCCCAATCGACCTCGCATAAAACGCCACCAGATCGCGCTCTGGGGCCACCACCTCAACACCATCCGGCCCATCCTTAACCAACCCGCGTTTGCGCAGGTTCCGCAGACCCACCTCCACCAGATAGGCATCATCTTCGCGCGGCATGTGCACATGGGCGTGGGGCACGCGTTTCAGCAGCTTGCCTACCGCCTCTGTCAGGGCCTCCTGCGTCACCGGCGCGTCCTGTGCCAACAGGACATGGGCCACCACCGGCACCGGCAACACCGGCACTCCCCCCCCGATGCGCACCATAAGGCGCTCGCCCAATTCCTCCACCGCCGCGCCCGGATTCTCCGCCTCAAAGGTGTTGAGCGACAAAGGCGCGCCGAAACTCACCGCTGCGTAACCATGCCGGTGATAGCGCCGCGTCAGCCACAGCCAGAACTGTTTGACGATGAACCCGGCCACAACCGTGATCCGCGCCCCGAACCGCCGCTTGCCCGCCTTGCCCGCCTCCACCAGCACGCGGTCCTCGAACACCCGGTCATAATTCAGCGCGACAGGCACGAACACCACGTCGCGCTCCGTGTCCCGGCGCCCCTCCACGATGTACTTGAGCAAGCCCAGCTTCGGCGGTGCCAATCCTCCATCGAGCGACAGTCCCCCTTCCGGAAATACAGCCTGTGTCACGCCCCCATCCGTCGCCATACCCACATAGCGCGCCAGCACACGGCGATAGAGCTCCGTCCGGGATTTGCGCCGGATGAAATATCCCCCCATCGCCCGGAAGAGACGTGACAGCGGCCAGATGCGCGCCCATTCCCCGATGGCGTAGGACAGCGCAGACCGTTCTGCCGCCAACCACGTCACCAGTACGTAGTCCATGTTCGACCGGTGGTTCATCACGAAGACAATCGTGGCGTTCTCGTCCACCTCGCGCAGCGACACCTCGTCGAAATTGCCGATCCGCACGCGGTAAAGCGCCTTTGACAGCCACCGCGCCGCCCGGATCGCAAAGCCAAAATAGATGCTCGCCGAAAACCCCGGCACGATCTCCCGCGCATAGCGTTGGGCCGTCTGAAAGGCCACGTTTTCGGGCACACCTGTGCGCTTGGCATGATCTGACACCGCCTGGCTCACCTCCGGGTCATAGATCAGCCGCTGGATCATGTCGTAGCGCCGCGCCAGCTTGAATGGCTCAATCGGCCGTTCCAGCCGTTCATTCAGCCGCCCAACCACGCGCTCCATCCGGCGGCGGAAAAACCACCGCACCGACGGGAACAGGAAATGAGAGGCAAAGGTGACCGCCGCAAAAACAAGGATCAGCACAAACAACCAGATCGGCAGTTCAACGGTCGCGGTCATTTATGGTCCTTGTGAATTCGTCAGTAATTGAGTTTATCAAGGCTATGGATGACGCACCAGATATCCATATTGTCCCAGGCTTTGCCCCTCATGAGGCGTGCGAGGTCGCCCGGCTCTTCTGGCAGGCCTTCCACCTGAAACTCACCCGCCTTCTCGCCCCCGATGACCGCGCGGTGGATTTCATCGCCTCTGTCCTAAACCCCGATTTCGCCTTGGTCGCGCGCGACGGTGCGGGCCGCATCCTCGGTCTTGCCGGATTCAAAACCCATGCCGGCGGTCTGGTCGGCGGCGGCCTTCGCGATCTCGCCCGCGTCTATGGCTGGCCGGGCACCCTCTGGCGCGCCCCGCTGCTGGCACTTCTGGAACGCGACATCGAACCCGGCACGCTCCTTCTGGATGGCATCTTCGTGTCCGAGGCCGCCCGTGGCCAGGGCATCGGCACCCATCTTCTCCACGCCATCAAATCCCACGCCGCGCAGATGGGCCTGTCCGCCGTGCGCCTCGACGTCATCGACACCAACCCGCGCGCCAAGGCGCTTTACCTGAGGCAATCCTTTGAACCGGTGAGCGAAGAACACCTTGGCCCCCTGCGCCACGTCTTCGGCTTTCGATCTGCCACCAAGATGATCTGGATTTCCCCCGGACAGCCCTAGGCTAAGCTTCTCCCCGGCATGTTGCCAAGTGCGTTAGGCATTTCCAAACCGAAGATCCAATGTTTTGGTATAGTTATGGCATTTGTTACTAGGTGCTTCGCTTCTCCAGCGTCATTCTTGCTTATGACCGTATCGGCCACTTTTTTCGGGGTACATTGAGGTTTTGGCTATTCTATCAGCAACGTCGATCCATCTAAAATTTTTCGATGCAGCCGTCTTGTCCATTTTCGCAATGATTGCCGAATGACAAAACAGGTCCGGTACGCGCGTGCCAGCAAGATATTCGTCTGCATCGCTCGCAAAAACACCATCGATCGGATTATCCAGACCGGAATCGATCAAGTCGAACCCCAGTTCAGGGCAAAACAAATTTTCCAGGCCGTTATTGTGGAATTGAAAGAAGAACCAAGGCAGTTCATGTTCTGAATAGGAGAACATCGTTTCATGGGCCGTTATGCCACCATCCTTCAAGAGTTTCGCAATTTCCTCTGAGACGAGCCAAGGCAGCGCGAAGTGTTCAAAAACAGCGAAGCTGACGATGAAGTCAAACTTCTTATCTGGAAAATAATCGCTCAGGCGATGTGCGTCGCCCGTCACATCTACGTTTCGCCCCTGCATAACGTCAAAACCCGTGTAGTCGCATTCCGGTACGAACGACTTCCAAGTACAATCTGATGCCACGGACCGTGATCCGACCTCAAGAACACTTATGTCGGGCTTGTTGGCGCGTTCGCCAATCCATTTCCATATGTTCGCATGACGCGCGATGGTGGAGCGCTTGGTCCGCCACTTGAACTTTTCATTGTAGGCCTTGATCGATGTTAGTCGCCCTTCGTGTTTGCCGTACTGTTCATAGTGGTGCAAACCGCTTTTGAACTGCCCAAGTGCCACAGCAGCTGCAACATCAGAATTGATTTCAAGGTACTCTTTTTCGTTGAAGTTTGACATCTTGGAGTCCCATGGGCGTCACATCAGAAAACAATCTCTTTGGCCATACGCAAGTGACCTTGGATTAACATGCTGTTTAGTCGCGTAAAATACAAAATCACTCCGTGGGATGCGCCAACTAAACTTATCGGTGGTGCCTTTCGGCAAGGAACCTGCGGGCCCATTCTTGATTTGTCTCGTCCGCAAGCTTCACAGTCGGCGGCGTACCTCCCGCCTTCTGCTCTTGTATATGCCCCAGCTTTGCAAGAAGGTCGCGCACTGTCGCGTAAGGATCAGCGGCCAACTCTTCATACGTGATACGGACAGGCCTCACGCCCTCCCGATCAAACCAAGCGCACCATTCTTCATCCATTTGCTCCGAAAGCACGAGCTGTCTTTCAATGGCCGCGCGATCATACAACGAGTCTTTGGGGTGCGATAAACGCTCGATCTCAGTTCCGTCTGGCGCCATGTGCCACAGACCCGACTGTTGCGCACGCACATAAGAAATGGCCTGGTCCAGCTTGTTTTCCCGGGTCAGGTGAACCAAAAGTGTTTTCCCGAAGGCCGCTTCGATCCGAGACATGTCATCCGGCTGAAATGGAAAAAGCACCTCCAACTGCTTGAGGAAAAACGCAGCGCTTTGACGTTGCAGGCGCAGGCCGAAGACCTCGCTCTTGCCTTTTCCCTCTTCGACCGCAGCAAGAAAAACCGCCTCCAACGCATCTTTCGACGTCACGAAAGCCGTTTGATCCAAGCCGTAGTCCAAGAGCCACTCTGATAGAGATGATTCATGGAAATAGGACTCTGGCACGCCTGCATTCCCCGCTTCACTCAAAACACGGCACAGCAACGTGCTGCCGCTGCGGGGGCTGGTGCATATGATATAGGCAGTATACCCGTTCATGGTGCGACGGTATGTAGACCTCAGGCGTTTTTTGCAAATGAAGGATTTGACGCAAACAGATGCCCCAAAAGGGATCGCATACCCTTCAAAGCCCAGCATCATTGCCTTAAAATGCCGCAACGCAGCGAATTGACGCGTCATATTATTCTGGCTATCACTCCGCTGACGTAAGAAAATTGCGCAAACCGATTCACTCGTTTGATCCTTGAGGCCGCCATGACCCATGCTGAAAAAGACCGTCCCTGGCTGATCCGCACCTATGCGGGCCACTCAACGGCCAAGGCCTCCAATGCGCTTTACCGAACCAACCTCGCCAAGGGGCAAACTGGTCTGTCCGTGGCGTTCGATCTGCCCACGCAGACGGGATATGACAGCGACCACGTGCTCGCACGCGGCGAAGTGGGTAAGGTCGGTGTGCCGGTCTGCCATCTGGGCGACATGCGCACGCTGTTCGACGACATCCCGCTCGAACAGATGAACACCTCCATGACGATCAACGCGACAGCACCCTGGCTTCTCGCGCTCTACATCGCCGTGGCCGACGAACAGGGCGCCGATGTCACGAAGCTCACCGGCACGGTGCAGAACGATCTGATCAAGGAATACCTCTCGCGCGGCACCTATATCTGCCCGCCCAAACCATCTCTGAAGATGATCGGGGATGTGGCCGAATACTGCTACACCAACGTGCCGAAATGGAACCCGATGAACGTGTGTTCCTACCATTTGCAAGAGGCCGGCGCGACACCCGAACAGGAACTCGCCTTCGCTTTGGCCACCGCCATCGCCGTCCTTGACGAATTAAAGCCACGCGTGCCCGCCGAAGATTTCCCCGCGCTCGCCGGCCGCATTTCCTTCTTTGTCAACGCGGGCATCCGCTTTGTGACCGAGATGTGCAAAATGCGCGCCTTCGTGGATCTATGGGATGAAATCCTCGAACAGCGCTACGGCGTCGACAACCCCAAATACCGCCGCTTCCGTTACGGCGTGCAGGTGAACTCCCTCGGTCTCACAGAACAGCAGCCCGAAAACAACGTCTACCGCATCCTCATTGAAATGCTGGCCGTGACGCTTTCGAAAAAGGCCCGTGCCCGTGCCGTGCAACTGCCTGCCTGGAACGAAGCGCTCGGCCTGCCCCGCCCATGGGATCAGCAATGGTCTATGCGCATGCAACAGATCCTCGCCTATGAAACCGACCTTCTGGAATTCGATGACCTCTTCGATGGCAACCCCGCCGTGGATCGCAAAGTCGATGAACTGAAAGAGGGCGCGCGGCAGGAACTCAAGACCCTCGAAAGCATGGGCGGCGCGATCGGCTCCATTGAGTACATGAAGTCCCGCCTCGTAGACAGCAATGCAGACCGTCTGGGCCGGATTGAGAAAAACGAAACCGTCGTCGTGGGCGTCAACAAATACACCCAGGGCGAACCTTCCCCGCTGCAAACCGAAGACGGTGGCATCATGGTGGTCGACCCAGCCGTGGAAGACGAACAGATCAACCGCCTCAATCAGTGGCGCGCCGAGCGTGACAACGACGCTGTGAAGGCCGCCCTCGCCGATCTGCGCGCGGCGGCCTCGGACGGCAAGAACGTCATGCCCGCCTCCATCGCCGCCGCAAAGGCTGGCGTCACCACGGGCGAATGGGCCGCCGAGATGCGCCGCGTCCATGGCGAATATCGCGGGCCCACCGGCGTGTCCGGCAGCCCATCCAACAAGACCGAAGGGCTGGATGATATTCGTGATGCGGTCGATGCCGTGTCTGATCGTCTGGGCCGTCGCCTCAGCTTCCTTGTGGGCAAGCCGGGCCTTGATGGCCATTCCAACGGCGCCGAACAAATCGCCTTCCGCGCTCGCGATTGCGGGATGTCTATTTCCTACGAAGGCATCCGCCTGACGCCTGAAGAGATTGTCACCGCCGCGTTGGACGACAAGCCCCACGTCGTGGGCCTGTCGATCCTGTCGGGGTCACACCTGCCACTGGTCGAAGATCTGATGGCCCGCATGCGCAAAGAGGGTCTGGGAGACATTCCCGTCATCGTTGGTGGCATCATCCCGGATGACGATGCCCAGCGCCTGCGCGAAATGGGCGTGGCACGTGTGTACACGCCCAAGGATTTTGAGCTGAATACAATCATGATGGATATCGTGACCCTGGCCGATCCCGAGGCCATGGCGGCTGAATAAAGCGCGGCGGGCTTGACCCTTGGGTCCGCGCCGTTCTTACACCTGATCAAACCCAGAGGATGGCGAAACCCGCCTACTCTATCGGCTCAACACCTTCAGGCCGCTGCGCACGACCCTCCGTAACGTCAACGGCCTGCGACTGTCTCATCTGTTCAAGGCGACGCTTGATCCGTTCCGTCAACTCTTCGCTGTCGCGCGCGGCGAGGGAAATGGCCATGTATTCCGCCGGCGTGATACCGCGGACCCGGTCCACCTCGGCCATACCGCGTTGATCGGCTTCTGCCACAAGGGCCTTGATCTCGTCTTCTGTCTCCGCGACCTCGATCTTGGCCAGGTATTCCTGCCGAACCTTTTCAGCCGCGATCATCGCGTTCACGAAGCTCACCAGCTGACCCACAGAGACGTCCTCCGGCTTGATATCCGGCAAATCCGTGGGCACCTCTTGCGCCTGCAACGGCACCGAAAGACCCAACACAAGGGCAAGCACAGTGGCAAATTTGAAAGATCGCATGGGGCCTGTCTCCAGCAATTGTTTCTTGTTAAATGGGGTATCCCGGCCCAAGACGCAAATCTTGCGGTGAAAACCTGAGCAAAATTCTGCGTGAGTGCCTGACAAGACCCACTGTTTTGTGACAGGCTTGCCCGGGTAGAAAGGGATAGCGACCATGTCCACAACCGTATCCGATGCGATTTGCATCCATCCCATCAACCCCGCCGACAAAGCGGCGTGGTCCGACCTTTGGGAAGCCTACCTCGCATTTTATGAAACCGAATTGCCGGATGAGGTTTATGACACCACGTTCGACAGGCTTTGCGATCCTGACCTGACGGACCAATGCGGATTTCTGGCCTTCGTGGATGGTGTGCCCGTGGGACTCGTCCACTACATTTTTCATGCCCATAACTGGAAACTGGAACCCGTCTGCTACCTGCAAGATCTCTATGCCAAACCCGAAACACGAGGCACGGGCGTGGGCCGCAAATTGATTGAAGCCGTCTATGAGGCCGCCGATGCCGCCGGCGCACCGACGGTTTACTGGATGACACAGGATTTCAACAGCACCGCGCGACAGCTTTATGACCGGATCGGCACGCTCACACCCTTCATCAAGTACAATCGCTCCTGACGCGCCCGGATCATGACCAAACCGCTCTCCATCATCGTTATCGGCGCGGGCATCTGCGGTCTCTCCTCCGCGATCTGGCTGCGCCGTGCCGGGCATAAGGTCACCCTGATCGACCGTGATCATCCCGGCGCGGGCGCGTCCTATGGCAATGCAGGCCTGCTGGCGGGCTGGTCCATGACACCGATCAACACGCCGGGACTGCACAAGACCGCGCTCAAGTACCTGTTGAACCCCAAATCGCCGCTCTTCCTGCAATGGTCTTCGTTGCCCCGGATGACCCCCTGGCTCTGGCAATTCCTGCGCAACGCCAACGCAGCGTACCTGCCCCATATGGTGGACGGCATCGTAGGCATCACGCATGGCTCGGTCGATCAGCACCGCGCCCTGACCCGCGGCACCCGCGCCGAGCACTGGATCGCGGAAAGCGCGTTTTCCTTCGTCTACAAAAGCCGCGCGGACTACGAGGCCGACGCGCTGTCCTGGTCGACGCGCGCAGAACATGGCCTGACGCCCGACATCATCGAAGGTCCCGCCGTGCAGGAAGAAGAGCCGATGCTCGCCCCCCATTGCACCTTTCTGGCCCAACTCAAGGATTTTGGCCACATCCTCAATCCGGGCGCCTACGTGGCCGATCTCGCCCGCGTACTGGAAGAGGAAGGCGGCACCTACCTCCAAGCCGAGGCGCAGGACATCACCCTCGAAAACGGCCGTGTCACCTCCGTGATCACCGCGTCAGGCCCCCTGCCTTGCGACCGCGTGGTGCTCGCGGCAGGCATCTGGTCTAAACCGCTGATGGCCAAACTGGGCCTCCATGTGGAGATGATCGCCGAACGTGGCCATCACTTGCATCTCAAGAATCCGTCCCAAAGCCCCAGGAACCCCATGATGATCGTCAGCGGCAAATTCGCTGTGACGCCAATGTCGTCGGGCCTGCGCTGCGCCGGCACGGTGGAGCTGGGCGACACGAAAAACACACCCAACCGCGCCGCGTTGCGGATCATCGGCGACCACGTCGCCAAGTCCTTCCCCGACCTCCGATTTGACGAGGCAGAAGAGTGGTTGGGCTTCCGTCCCTCCACCCCTGACAGCCTGCCGCTGATCGGAGAGATCGGATCCACCGGCGCCTATGCCGCCTTCGGCCACCAACATATCGGCCTTACCGCAGGCCCCAAAACCGGCCGCCTTGTCGCGGCGCTCATCAACGGTGACGCCCCGAACATGGATCTTTCCGCTTACGACGCCAACCGCTTTCACCGCGCTTGAACCGGCATAAGCGGGCAGGTCAGTATTCCCGCTGATCCTCGATCACCAAACCATCATTGGGCAGGCTGCCGGGCGCGACGACTTCCACCTCCCCCTTCAGCTTCAGCACATCCGCGACCGACCCGGCATACTCCTCCGCCGCGCCCGTCCCTTCGATCTGCACCCGCATCACGTCCATCTCCCCCTCTCGGGCGGCAATCACCCGGGCGCGCACCACGTCATCATGACGCTTCACAAGATCCGCCACCTGTTCCGGCCGCACGAACATTCCCTTGATCTTCGTCGTCTGATCCGCGCGCCCCATCCAGCCCTTGATGCGCATGTTGGTCCGGCCACAGGGGCTTTCCCCCTCCAGCACCGCACTCATATCTCCGGTCGCAAAGCGGATCAGCGGATAATCCGGGTTGAGCGTCGTCACCACCACCTCCCCCACCTGCCCCAGCGCCACGGGATCGCCCGTGCCGGGTGTGACAATCTCCACGATCACACCTTCATCGACGATCATCCCCTCCATCGCCTCGCTCTCATAGGCGATATTGCCCAGATCGGCGGTGGCATAGCATTGCAGGCAGGCAATCCCCCGATCCGCGTATTCCTGCCTCAGCGACGGGAAAAGCGCGCCCCCCGAAACAGCTGCGCGTGCGATCCCGAGGCTCAGCCCCATCTCATCCGCCTTATCCAAAATCACCTTCAGATAATCGGGCGTCCCGGCATAGGCCGTCACCCCAATATCCGCCGCCGCCCGCGCTTGAAGTTCTGTCTGGCCTGTGCCCGCCGGCAGCACAGCCGCGCCCACAGCCCGCGCGCCATTCTCAAAGATCATCCCCGCCGGCGTCAGATGATAGCCAAAGCAATTCTGCACGATATCGCCCGCACCGATCCCGCAGGCCTTCAGGAACCGCCCCATGCGCCACCAATCATGGCCGTCCCCGCCGGGTTCATAAATCGGACCAGGGCTTTGAAACACATGGGCAAAGCCCGATGGCGCCCGTGTCGTCAGCCCACCAAAGGGCCCATCCGCCTTTTGCGCCGCCCCCAAATCTGTCTTCCGCAACACTGGCAATCGTGCCAGACCGGCAAGGTCTGTCACCGCCTCTGCCTCAACACCATCCAGCCGCCCGGAATAGCCCGCCAACCCTTGCGCCCTTGCGATCTGCTCCGGCAAAGCGCGCGCCAAATCTGCCGCCCGCGCATCCGCCGACCGTGTCTCAAGATCATCAAAATACCGGCTCATATGAGCAAACCTCCGCTTGAGTTGTGCTGCGCGACAGCATGACAGGTTGAAGACGAACCGCCCCGCATGCATTGTCTAGCGCAATTGAAAAATATGTGGGCGAATTGTCTGACGCCCCGGGACAGATTTTATGGCCACACTTGCCACACCCGCGCTGTCCGTCGCTGAGATGGATAAGCGCATCACGTTCCACACCGCTGACAAGATCATGGAGGCGGATTTTTCGAATGTCCGCTTTGACACCAGCCTCGATGTGAACGCCTTCTACGATCGCCTCGAAACCCGCATCCGCGACACGGGCGAGGCGCTGTGGTTCTTCCTCGTCAATCTCAACGGCACCCGCATTGAGCCCGCCGCCTGGACGGCTTACTCTCGCCGCGGTCGCGCGCTGAACATGGCCCATTCCATGGGGTCCGTGCGCTTTGACGCCTCCGAGGAGACGCGCAAACAAATCTTGCGCGCCGCCAATACCGAAGCCTTCGATCCCAACCTTTTCTCGGACCGGGACGCCGCCCTCACGCGCATCCGGTCCCTGCCCAACAAACGCCGCGCCAAGATCGTGCATGAACCGAACTATACGAGTGAAGAGATTGCCGCCCGTATCACCTTCGACGCTGACACCGTCATCATGCATGCTGATTTCTCGCATATGACCTTCCATCACAGCCGGGACGTCGATGATTTCTACGACTACCTTGAAGAGAAAATCATCGAAAGCGATCGCCGCTGGTTCTTCCTCGTCAATCTCAATGGCTGCAAGATCCTGCCCGGTGCCTGGGTCCGCTACGCTCATCGCGGCAAACGCCTCAACAAGGCAGGCTCGCTCGGCTCCGTCCGCTTCGCCGCCGGGTCCGAAACCGAAGACACGATCCGCATGCGTTCTGAGTCCCAAAACTTCCGCCCCAACATCCGCAACACGCGCGAGGAAGCGTTGGACCTGATTGAGGAAATGCGCGCGAAGCTCCTGAAGACTTAACTCAACCACCGTTTCCGGCGGCGATAACTGCGCACATCGCGGAACGACTTCCGCCCTTCCTCCGACATGCCCAGGTAGAACTCCTTCACATCCGGGTTCTCGCGCAGATCCTTGGCAGGCCCGTCCATCACCACGCGCCCGTTTTCCAGAATGTAGCCATAATGGGCAAAGCGCAGCGCCACATTGGTGTTCTGCTCGGCCAGCAAAAATGTCGCCCCCTCATTCTCATTGAGGGACTTCACGATGTTGAAAATCTCTTCCACCAATTGTGGCGCAAGGCCCATCGACGGCTCATCCAGCAAGATCGTCTCTGGTCGGCTCATCAGCGCGCGCCCGATGGCACACATCTGCTGCTCCCCGCCCGAGGTGTAACCGGCTTGGCTTTTCCGCCGTTCCTTGAGACGCGGGAAGTAGGAATAGACCATCTCCAGATCCGCATCGATATCGCCCTTCCCCGACCCGCGCGTATAAGCACCCGTCAGCAAATTCTCCTCGACGGTCAGGTGTTCAAAACAATGCCGCCCTTCCATCACCTGAATGACGCCCATCTTCACAAGATCAGAGGGCAACATATCCTGCACCCGCTCACCGCGATACTTGATGGACCCTTTCGTCACCTCCCCCCGCTCTGACTTCAGCAGGTTCGAAATGGATTTCAGCGTGGTCGTCTTCCCCGCGCCATTCCCGCCAAGCAACGCGGTGATCCCGCCCTTGGGCACCTTGAGCGACACGCCCTTCAACACGAGGATCACATGGTTGTAGATCACCTCGATATTGTTGACTTCAAGCAGCGTCTCATCTGTCTTGGCAGCATCAAGCATAGGCCGCGCCTCCCGTACGTTTCTGGGGCTTCTTTCTTGTCACAAATACCTAAAATCCCGGCCGCAGCATCAAGCACTGCGGCCGGAAAGATCGCCTCACATCAGCAACCGGGCGTGATCCCGCTTTCCGCTGCAAAGGCCGCAGAATCTTCGGCCACCAGCGGTGCAATCACGTCCTGATCGGACTGGTAGTACTCGGTGATCAGCTCAAAGGAGCCCGCATCCGCATTCCACTGCGACACAGCACCAAAGCCGTTCCCGCCGTGGTTCTGGCAGCTGACTTTGAACTCCGGCCCGAAGTTCGGCAGACCCAGATCCGCCATCTTCGCTTCCGTGATCTCCAGTGCTTCCATCCCGTCGCGCATCTGCTGGGAAGTGATATCGCTCACCCCATGGATGCCCTGCGCGGTCTTGATGGCTTCTGCCGCCAACATCGCCGCGTACATGCCGCGGTTATACAGCACCGTGCCGACCTGATCACCCGCACCCGCGGTTTTGCCGGTATCCACGAGATATTGCTGGATGTCGTCATAGATCGGGTAGTCGCTGCCCAGATTGTGGAAGGTCAGCGCCTTGTAACCATTGGCATCCGCCCCCGCCGCTTTCACGTCGTTCTCGGACCCGGACCACCAGATGCCGATGAAGTTTTCCATCGGGAAACGGATGTTCACGGCTTCCTGAATGGCCACCTGGTTCATCACGCCCCAGCCCCACATCAGCACGTAGTCAGGCTTTTCGCGACGGATCTGAAGCCACTGGGATTTCTGCTCCTGGCCCGGGTGATCCACTGCCAGCAGCGTCAGGTTGAACCCGTGCTTTTCCGCAAGGCTTTCCAGCGTCCGGATCGGTTCCTTGCCATAGGCGGAGTTGTGATACACCAGCGCGATCGTCTTGCCGGAGATATCCCCGCCATTCTGATCCATGATGTGCGTCACAGCGAGGCTCGCCCCATCCCAATAGTTGGCCGGGTAGTTGAACACGTATTTGAACACTTCACCATTCTTGGCCGATGTCCGGCCATAACCCATGGTGTGAAGCGGGATACCATCCGCCGTCGCCTTGGGGATCAACTGATAGGTGATACCGGTGGAAAGCGGCTGATACACCAACGCGCCTTCGCCCTTGGTGGCCTCATAGCATTCCACACCTTTTTCGGTGTTGTAGCCCGTCTCGCATTCCACAACGCGCACAGGCTCACCACCAATGCCGCCATCCCGCTCATTGAGCAGGGTAAAGTAATCCTGATAGCCATCCGAGAACGGGATCCCGTTCGCCGCATAAGGCCCGGTGCGGTACGATGTGTCGACGACGACAAGATCGGCCAGCGCCGGCCCTGCCGCCATCATGGTTGCCGCCACAGCGGTCAGTAGTTTGGTCTTCATCGGTTCAAATCCTCCCTTGGTCATTATCCGATGTTATCAGAGCGGGTTCTTCCCGCCGTCTTTCGATGGCCGCTCAATGCGGGAACGGCCAAAGTCTCAATTTCTCCTTCGCCACGCGCCAAAGCTGCGCCAGCCCATGCGGTTCCATGATCAGGAAGATCACGATCAGAAGCCCGATGATCATCAATTGCAGATGCGCCACGATATCCGTGGGCCAGCCAAGCCCCCCACCCAACAGGGCCGAGGCAAAGAAGCTGACCACCGCCACGCCACCCCAGAGGATCGCAAGCCCGCCGCCTTTGCCGATGATCTTCTGAACAAGCGCCACCACCAGCAACACAAAGGACGCCGCCGCGATATAGAAGAAGATCCAGGAGGCGACATCCGAGGCCGTGCTGACCTCCACATTATCCGCCAGCGCCAGCTTCAACATCACCGGCAACAGTACGAGGAACGCCGCCCCGGCAAAGGAACCAAAGATCGATCCCAACCCGCCAATGATGATCATGAAGAGCACGAGGAAGGATTTCACAATCCCGAACACCTCGCCCACCTCAACCGCGCCAAGATACACCGCAAAGAACAGCGCACCCGAAATGCCCACAAAGAAACCCGAAATGGCAAAGGCGCTCAGCTTCGCCCGCAGCGGATCCACACCGATGATCTCCGCCGCGATATCCATATCCCGAATGGCCATCCATTTCCGCCCCGCCGACCCGCGCGTCAGGTTCCGCGCAATGATCGCACTCGCCGCCGTGAAGGCCAGACAGAAAAGATACGCCACCCAAGGCATCACCTCCGGCCCGGTGATCGCGTAGCCAAAAATCGTGCGCTCCGGCGCGTTGATCTGGCCCGAGGCGGAGTAGTTGTAAAACCAACTCACCTTATTGAAGAGCCACACAAGGAAGAACTGCGCGGCCAGCGTCGCCACGGCCAGATAGAACCCTTTGATCCGCAGACTTGGAAGGCCAAACAGCACGCACACCGCCGCCGTGATCCCGCCCGACAGGATGATGTGGAAGAAGATGTTCACTTCCGGGAAACCGGTCATCAGCTTGTAACAGGCATAAGCCCCCACCGCCATGAACCCGCCCGTGCCCAAGGACACCTGCCCGCAATAGCCGGTCAGAATATTCAGCCCAATCGCCGCGATGGAATAGATCAGAAACGGCAGGAAGATCGCATTGACCCAATAGTCATTCACAAGAAACGGCACGGCCAGAAACGCCACCGCCATCAGCGCGTAATAGCGATACCGGTCAAACTTGATCGGAAAGGTCTGACCGTCCTGCTGATAGGTCGTCGAGAAATCCCCGGATTCACGATAGAGCATACCGCCCCTCCCCATTCATGCCCGTCACGGGTGCCTTGAAACCAACAGAGCGGTTTTGGCAGGCCCCGGTCTGGCGATCCTGACCCGCGGTCAGTGAACCTTTATCGTTCAAGCCCGCTGTACATCCGAGCGATGCGCCAACCCGACACATTCGCCAGGCCCTGGGTGGGGCCTGCCGAAGGCGCGGCGGCCCAAGGGCCTTGATTCCGCGCCAGAGCGTTGAAGCACACTCGACCACGCCAACCGGGGCTCCGCCCTTTGAGCGGCTCAAACGCCCCCCCGGAGCGTTTGCAAGACGCCATTCAAACCCTCTCAATGATCTTCTCCCCAAAGAGCCCCTGTGGCCTGAACACCAGCACAATCAACGCCAGCACATAGGCAAACCAGTTCTCCGTCGCCCCACCGACCATCGGCCCAATGGCAAACT
This sequence comes from uncultured Roseovarius sp., assembly GCA_964389425.1. Taxonomy (GTDB): domain Bacteria; phylum Pseudomonadota; class Alphaproteobacteria; order Rhodobacterales; family Rhodobacteraceae; genus Roseovarius. The sequence goes on along the minus strand of CAYMEC010000001.1, from coordinate 10,945 downwards.
CAAAGAGCTTCTCACCCACGCCAATGATCAACCCGCCAATGATCGCCCCGGGGATCGACGTGAACCCGCCCAGCATCAGCACCGGCAACGCCTTCAGCGCAATCAGTGACAGCGAAAACTGCACGCCCGACTTTGTCCCCCACATGATCCCAGCCACCAAGGCCACGAACCCCGCCAAGGACCAAACCATCACCCAGATGAAGTTGAGTGAAATCCCCACGGACAGCGCCGCCTGATGGTCATCCGCCACGGCCCGCATCGCGCGCCCCTGTTTGGTGTACTGCGAAAAGATCACCAGTGACGCCACCAGCGCAATCGCCACGAACGTCGCCACGATATCCAGATTGTCTATGAAGAACCCGTAATCGAAGATGGTATAGGTGACCTCATCTATCGTCTCATTGATCCCTTGCGGCAGGCCCACATCCAGCTTCTTGATGTCCGCACCCCACATCAGATCGCCAAACCCTTCCATGAAGTAAGCCAGGCCAATCGTCGCCATGAACAGCAGGATCGGTTCCTGGTTCACCAAATGTCGGAAGATGAAATAATTCACCGCCCAGGCCAGCGCGATCATGACCAGCACCGTCACGATAATCCCCGCCAGCGCCGGCACGGTCCAACCGAAGTGATGCACTTTTGTCCCAAAGACCGCATTAATGAGATGCGAGAACGGCACGCGGCCTTCCATGATCCCCACCAAGGTCATCGCCGCAAAAAGCGCCATCACGCCCTGCGCGTAGTTGAAAATCCCCGACGCCTTGAAGATAAGAACGAACCCCAAGGCCACCAGCGCATACAGCACCCCGGCCATAAGCCCATTCACCACAACTTCCATTCCCCAGACCAACTGATCAGGCATGTGCTGTCTCCTCTCGCGCTTCGTTCGTCATGACCCGCTCTCCAGAACGGAAAGCTGGAACACCATGGAGCCGCTTTCCTCCCAAACATCGAGGGCCAGCGCCTCCAGATTGTCTTCACTCGTGAGCCACCGGCTCTGGATTTCCGGGTCAGGCGTGTACCTGCCCACCTCAACCACAGATGCGACCCATTCGTCGAACGCATCTCGGGCCACTTCAACAGGCTTCGTGACAATTAGACATTGCGTTCCAAAATCCTGGTAAGGGGGGCGGATCGCGATATGCGTCTCCCCCGGAAGGTCAAAGGCCTGCCCGACAGGGTCGCCGTCTTTCAGATCAAGCCCGATGACCGAGGGCTCTTGCCCCACTTCCATCGGCACAAGGCAGCGTTTGATGAACTCCTCCCAGCCGCCAGCCTGAGCCGACCCAGCACTGAAAAGCGCCGCAAACAGCACAGACGCAATACCGACGTAATACCGACGCAATACCGACGTGCCATTTTCAGTCATGCGACACCCCCAGATAGGCGTCGATCACCGCCTGATTGCCGCGCACCTCATCGGGTGTGCCATCGCCAATCTTCTTGCCATAATCCATCACGACCACCCGGTCTGACAGATCCATCACCACGCCCATATCGTGCTCAATCAAGACAATGGTCGTGCCAAATTCATCATTCACATCAAGGACAAAGCGCGACATGTCCTCCTTCTCTTCCACGTTCATCCCGGCCATCGGCTCATCCAGCAAAAGGATCGACGGCTCCGCCGCCAGCGCACGGGCCAGTTCCACCCGCTTCTTGAGCCCATAAGGCAGCCGCCCGACAGGCGTTTTTCGGATGCTCTGAATTTCCAGAAAGTCGATGATTTTCTCAACAAATTCGCGGTTTTCGACCTCTTCGCGCTCGGCGGCCCCTTTCCAGATCGCCTGCGCAAAAAGCCCCGCCTTCATCTGTCGAATGCGCCCGGTCATAACGTTATCGAGCACAGTCATCCCCTCGAAAAGCGCAATATTCTGAAACGTCCGCGCAATTCCCTGCCGCGCCACCTGATACGGCTTCATCGGCGGGCGCAGCTTGCCCTGATACCAAACCTCCCCCTCCTGCGGATTGTAAAACCCCGAGATGACATTCAGCATGCTCGACTTGCCCGCTCCATTCGGCCCGATAATCGCCCGGATCTCCCCTTCGCGGATGTCGAAAGAGATGTCTTTAATGGCCACAACCCCGCCAAATCGCAGGGTAATGTTCTTCATCTCCATCACCACCCCACCGATCTTGCGACCATCCTCCGTGGTGTAGCCTTCGGATGCATCAAGCATCTGATATCCCTCTCTTTTCCATCTCGTACCACCCCCAAAGGGATGGCGGGTGGGGTGTCGCCGACAGGCGCACGTCACCCACCATCTTCACCCTCCCCCTTGGGCAAAATCCCATGCGGCGTGATCACCCCACTGGCGAGCGACGGCCCGCCACATTCAGGCACACCCGCCGCTTCACTTACTGAGGACCGAAACTGCGAATGGGTCGACAGGCTCGTCACCACGGGGCACCCACGCGCATTTTCCCCCGACAACCGAAACGCCCGCAGCCCCTCGCGCGACACGTTAATCTTTTCTGCATCCATTTGGTCAAAACTGGCCGAAAGCTGTGCCAAGGCCTCTTCATCCACCGTCACGTCACGCGCCTGTCGAACTTCGCAGATCGCGCGAAACCCGGCCCGCGTTGGGTATTCAATCAGCCAAAGCTCGAACGCTCCATCTTCTGTGCCCCATACCCCCGTCGGCACAGTCCGTCCGCCAAGAGCCGAAAACTCAATCTCCACCCGAGGCCCCAGCAGATCGCTTTCTACAACGTCAAACAGGATGTCCGGCAGTCGATCATCCAGCCCCGCCACGTTCAGCTTTTCACCCTGCAACACCGCCACCTCACAGCGGTCCTGAAGGTCCTGCCAATCCCCGGTCACGGCCAAGGCCGGCAGGGTCAGACCCGCAGATATCCCTATGATCGCAAGGGCATGCCTCATTCCGCTGCCACCTTCTGCGGGACAGCGGCGACCACCTCCGCCTCCACAATCTTCAGCGTCGCGGAAATGTAGCCTTTTCGACCATCCTCATAGGTGACCTCGGTCTTCGTCGAAATCTCCTCCGACCCATCATAAAGCGCCGTCAGAAGATCCTCGAACTTCTCGCCGATTACACCCCTACGCACCTTCCGCGTCCGCGTCATTTCCCCGTCATCGGCATCCAGTTCCTTGTGCAGCACCAGAAAGCGATGCACCTGGCAATGGGCCAGCATCGGATCAGCGGCCAATGACCGGTTCACCTCTTCCACATGGTTTTTGATGGTGTTCAGGACTTGGCTATTGCCCGCCAGTTCCTGATAGGACGCATAGCCGATGTTGTTCCGTTCCGCCCAGTTGCCCACAGCAGTCAGGTCGATATTGATGAAGGCTGTGCATTTGTCCCGCTGGTTGCCAAACACCACGGCCTCAAGAATGTTGGGATAGAATTTCAGTTTATTTTCAACATACTTGGGCGCAAACATCTGGCCATCGGCCATCTTTCCCACGTCCTTGGCGCGGTCGATGATCCGCAGATGGCCGCTCTCGCCTTCAAAGAAACCGGCATCGCCTGTGGCGACCCACCCTTCGGCATCCTTGGTCGACGCCGTGCTGTCGGGGTTCTTGTAGTACTCCTCGAACACGCCCTCGGAACGATAGAACACCTCACCGCTATCCGCGATCTTGATCTCCACCCCGGGCGCGGCCACGCCCACCGTGTCATTACGCACTTCGCCATCGGGTTGCAGCGTGATGAACACGCTGGCCTCCGTCTGACCGTATAGCTGTTTCAGGTTGATCCCGAGCGAGCGGTAGAACTCAAAAATCTCCGGCCCGATCGCCTCACCAGCGGTATAGCCCACGCGCACGCGGCCAAAACCCATCGTGTCTTTCAGCGGGCCATAAACACACAGGTTGCCAATCGAATACTTCAGCCGATCCCACGCCCCAACGGACTGTCCATCGAGAATCCCGGAGCCCACCTTGCGCGCATGATCCATGAAGTAATGGAACAGCCACTGCTTGAACCGTCCCGCATCCTCCATACGGATCATCACATTGGTCAATTGCATCTCAAACACCCGCGGCGGGGCGAAGTAATAGGTCGGCCCAATTTCGCGCAGGTCGGTGTGCATCGTCTCCGCGCTTTCGGGGCAGTTCACGCAGAAGCCGCACCAATAAGCCTGCCCGATGGAGAAGATGAAATCGCCGACCCATGCCATGGGCAGATACGCCAGCACTTCGTCTTCCTTGCGCAACTTGTCGAATTCAGCCGAGGACTTGGACGCCTCGATGATGTTGCGATTGCTGAGCACCACGCCCTTGGGCTTGCCCGTCGTGCCGGACGTGTAGAGCATGACGCAGGTGCTGGCGTAGTCCAATTTCCCGCGCCGCGCGTCAAGATCGCCCATGAACTCGTCCCGGGCAGCAAGACCCTGAGCCTGCACATGGGAATACTGATGTAACTTGTGGTGGTCGTATTTCCGCAGACCCCTCGGATCGACATAGATCATGTGCTCAAACTGATCGAGCTTGTCCTGAATCTCGATGATCTTGTCGACCTGTTCCTGATCTTCCACGATGGCAAACCGCGCGCCACAGTGATCAAGGACATACGTCATCTCTTCTGCGGCACTGTCTTGATAAACCGGTACGGGAACGGCGCCCACGGATTGAGCCGCCACCATGGACCAATAGAAATACGGCCGATTGCGACCAGCGATGGCGATAAAGTCGCCCTCGTTGACACCCAGGTTCAGAAGTCCAAGGGCGAGCGCTTCCACTTCTTTAGCGGTATCTGACCAAGTCCAGCTTTGCCAGATCCCGAACTCTTTTTCCCTGTAGGCCGGGCGATCTGCATAGATGCGCGCGTTCCGCTGCAAAAGCGCCGGAATGGACGACAGTCCACCCCCGTCTGATGACGAGTGTCCCACTATGTTTCCTCCCGTTCGCCCGCTTTTTCGCCGGCTGTCGTCTTCCGCACCCCTGTTTGATGCGACGATTCATTATTGCTACAGGGTGCTTTATTTGATCGCCACGTCAACACCCTTCCTTGTGAGGTGCAGATGTCGCTGGGCAACATGGGAAGCGAAGGAGGCACGCCATGACCAAGAATACCATCGAATTCTGGTTCGAATTTGCCTCCACCTATTCCTACCTGAGCGCCATGCGCCTGCCCGATATGGCACAGGCGGCGGGTGTGACGGTGATCTGGCGTCCATTCCTTCTGGGTCCGATCTTTGCCGCGCAGGGCTGGGATACCTCGCCCTTCAACATCTTTGCGGCCAAAGGCAATTACATGTGGCGCGATATGGAACGGCGCGCAGAGCGCATGGGGCTTGATCTTCACCGCCCGGACCCGTTCCCGCAAAATTCCCTTCTGGCGGCGCGCGTGGCACTGGCGGCACCGGACGGGGCTGCGAAGGTTGCCTTTTGTCAGAATGTCTATCTGGCCCAATTCGGCGCACAGCAGGATATTTCTGACCGCGATGTCATCGCCGCCTGTATCGCCGCCGCCGAACTGCCCGCCGATCTTTTGGAGCGTGCGCAGGGGGATGAAAACAAACACGCCCTCAGGCTTGCCACCGAGGAAGCAGGCCGCGCCGGCATCTTTGGCGCGCCGTCCTTTCGCGTGGGCGAAGAACTCTTCTGGGGCGATGATCGCCTTGAAGACGCGCTTGCTTGGGCTGGCTGAGGCGTAGTTCAATCCATCCTCCCAAATTTATTGAACATCCGTTCATTATTAGGGAGGCTTTCCTCTACGTCAATTCCGAAATTGCGCCGTTACCCGCCAAACAGCGCCTGCCAAATCGCGGATGCCCAAACGATTCCAGCCAGACCACATGCGAGCAAGACGGCAAGCGATCCCATATCCTTGGCCTTGCGCGCATTTTCGTGCCGCTCAGGACCAATACGATCGACCACGTTTTCGATGGCAGAATTGAGCACTTCAATAATGACAATGAACAGAACGGACGCCACAAGCAGCGCCCATTGAAACGCAGATCCGGCCACCAACCATGCCAAGGGCATGGACAACGCCAACGCGACGACCTCATAGCGAAACGCCTCCTCATCGCTCCAGGCATCCCGAAACCCCGCCTTGGAATTTCGATAGGCCGCGACCAGCCGCGCAAAGCCTTTGAGAGGTTGATTGCCCATGTCCGACTGCCCATCGTTCCCTTTCACATCTTCTATAGGACATCAGGCCGCAAAAGACTCCAGTAAATCGGGCAGGCATCCGCACTGCGCTTTGGTCTTTTGCTTTTCTAACGCGTTTTGCCTTTTACCTGAGACATCAGCCAAAGGTGAAACGCGTGCATTGTTCAAAAGTGGACTGCATGTCGCGCAAATCTGTGATTCAGGTTTTGCGCAAAACGCATTAGAGACGACCCATGCAAGAGACAGCAATTGATATCAAAGGCCTGACCAAGACCTACCGGGGCAAAGGCGGGGAGAAGCAAGCCCTCAAGGGCGTCGATCTGGATATCCCGGCGGGCTGTGTCTTTGGCCTGCTCGGGCCCAACGGGGCGGGCAAATCGACGCTGATCAACATCCTTGCAGGGCTGGTGCGCAAGACATCGGGTGCCGTAAAAATCTGGGGGTTCGATCAGGACGTGAACCCGCGCCAGTCCCGCGCAGCCATCGGGGTTATGCCGCAGGAACTGAACCTAGATCCGTTTTTCACCCCGCGTGAAGCGTTGGAAATGCAGGCCGGAATGTACGGCGTGCCCAAGTCAGAGCGCAAAAGCGATGACATCCTTGCGCTTGTGGGGTTGGAGGACAAGGCGCATGCCTATGCGCGCACATTGTCAGGTGGCATGCGGCGGCGGATGCTGCTGGCCAAGGCGCTGGTCCATCATCCCCATATCCTCGTGCTGGATGAACCCACGGCAGGGGTCGATATCGAACTGCGCCAGATGCTGTGGGAAAATGTGCGTATGCTGAATGAGCAGGGCATGACTATCGTGCTGACCACCCACTACCTCGAAGAAGCAGAAGAGATGTGCGACGAGATCGCCATCATCAATCATGGGGATCTGGTGGTGCGCGACAAGACAAGCGCCTTGTTGGGGCAGCTGGACGCGCGCCGTATCGTGATCCGCCCCGAGGGCGCGAGTGACACGCTTCCTGATGCACCCGGCCTGACCACAACCCGCCGCGATGATGGTTCGCTGGAACTGGCCTATCATGCGCGGGAAATGACGGCAGATGCGGTTTTGGCTCATGTCCGAGCGGCGGGCATCACCATCGCCGACATGCGCACCGAACAGGCCGATCTGGAAGATGTGTTTTTGAAGCTGACGCGCACGCGCTAAGACGTCTTGTCCAGATTGTGCAGCTTGGCCTCAATGTCTTTCAAACGGCCGAGAACCTCATCGCGGTAGTCATCGGTCCGCGCGTTGTCTTCGACCGCGTGTGCATCCTGCATGGAGTTGACCACCAGACCCACGACAAGGTTGACCACGGCAAAGGTGGTGACAAGGATGAACGGCACAAAGAACGCCCAGGCATAGGGGTAGACGACCATAACGGGCCGCACGATCCCCATGGACCAGCTTTCCAACGTCATGATCTGAAAGAGCGAATAGGCGGAGCGGCCAATGGTGCCGAACCATTCGTCAAAACTGGCCCCGAACAGCTTCGTCGCCATGACAGCGCCGATGTAGAAAATGAGCCCCATCAGCATGAAAACCGACGCCATTCCCGGCATCGCGTTCATCAGGCCCTCCACGACCCGGCGCAAGGACGGAACAACCGACACCACGCGCAAAAGCCGCAGGATGCGCAGGGCCCGCAACACGGACAGGCCTTGGGCATTCGGCACCAGCGAAATGGCCACAATGATGAAGTCAAAGATATTCCAGCCCGATCTGAAAAACCCTGTTCCGCGGGCGAAAAGCTTCAGGATGATCTCAACAATGAAGATCCCAAGACAAATCTTGTCGAGCGTCAGGATCAGCGGCCCCGCCGCCGCCATGGCCGTCTTTGACGTTTCCAACCCCAAGATGCCAGCGTTGAAGAGGATCACACCCAGGATGAAATTTTGCACCAGGCGCCCATCCATAATGGCGCCCACGCGGGCGCGCAAACCGGGGGAAGAGGGGGTAACTGTCTGGTCCATGGATGTGCATATCGGGCTTTTTGGGGCGTCACTCAAGGGGGATGATGCCAATCATTTGAAGCGTGGCGGTGATGCGCGGATTGACCCCGCCCCGACCGCCCGGTTACTTGCACTCAACGAATGATCCAGAAAGGCCAAAGATGCGCTCCTTCAAGTCCAATTTCGACTATCCGTTCCTGCGCAAATATCAAGACGGGGTAATGGCCTATCAGTACAAGGGGATCGAATGCCTGCGCAGCCCCATTGACGCCGCCATTCAAGCCCGCGCCATCTGGGACCTGGAACCGGCGACGATAATTGAAATAGGCAGCCACCACGGCGCTTCCGCCATCTGGATGGCCGACACGGTGAACAATTACGGCCGCCAGACGCCAATTTTCTCGATTGACGTGAAGAAGCCACAGGTGACCGATGACCGTGTGACCTATATCGAAGGCGATGTTATGGATCTGGGCGCGAGCTTTGACGCCTTTGACATCTGGTCCGCCCCCCGCCCGTGGTTCGTGCTGGAAGACAGCGCACACACTTATGAGGCTTGCATGGCCGCCTTAGAATTTCTGGGCCAGCACATGCAGAGAGGTGAAATGCTTTGCATGGAAGACGGCATCATGACCGAGTTGAAGGGCGTGGCCGAAAACTATGGCGGCGGGCCCAGCAAAGCCATCGAAGACTATGACGCAGCCAATCCGGGCGTATTCGAGGTGGATGAATTCTACTGCGACATGTTCGGGCCCAACGCCACCTATGCGCCGAACGGCTATATGCGGAAGACCTGATGCATTACCGGCCCGGGGATGATGTGGGGGCGCTGGAGGACTGGCCATTTGACAATCCGGTCAGCGACTACCGCATCGTGTCGGGCAACCCGCGTGCATCTGGGCGGCTCGACACAGGCGGGCCGGGGCATGTGACGCGCGCCGGGATCTGGCGCTGCACCAAGGGCGTGTTTGACTGCACCGAGCAAGGCGATGAGATGATGACGATCCTGTCGGGTGAATGCCGGATTACCGATCACGCAACGGGGGCCGAGGCCCATCTCAAAACCGGCGACACCTACATGATCCACGATGGCGCCCGGGTGACATGGGACATCATCGAAGATGTGACCAAAGCATTCTTCGCCCACAAACCGGGCGGCTATTGATCACAGACCGCGTTTGGCGCAAGCTGTCACACAGGCGCGCTCACGCCTCCGCCCTCCATCCGGGAAGCAGCATTCCTGCAGAGCCTATCCATCTCTCGCCTGTTTCATTCGAGCGCGCGCATAAGGAGGGGTTGCTGACACGTCTCGAAAGAGGAGACTGGCACATGCTGTTATCTGCACCGATTTACCATTTGAAACGAAACGCCAAAGCCTTGGCCCGAGCCGACGGTTTGCCCTTGCATGCCGCATTGGACCGCGTGGCAAGTGCGGAAGGCTTCCAAAGCTGGAGCCACCTTGCGTCATCTCATGCCACTGAATCCCCCGCGCAGAAGGTGTTGGCGCAACTGGAGGCGGGTCATTTTATCCTGATTGGTGCACGGCCCGGTCATGGCAAAACCCTTCTCGCGCTGGAACTGGCTGTGAAAGCCGCAGACATCGAACGGCAGGGTTACTTCTTCACGCTGGATTATCATGAGCGCGACGTCGCCGAGGCCTTCAAAGCCATCGGAACGGATCCCAAGACCGCGCAAGACACCATGATAGATACCTCTGACGACATCTCAGCAGGTTACATCATCAATCGTTTGGCCAAGGCAAAACGCCCGTCCTTGATCGTCGTGGATTACCTGCAATTAATGGATCAGAAGCGCAGCAATCCGGGGCTGAACGATCAGATGACTGCGCTCAAGACATACGCGATCAATACGGGCGCAATCTGTGTTCTGGTCTCCCAGATTGATCGCAGTTTTGAACTGAGCGGCAAGCAAATGCCGGATACCTCTGACATACGCTTGCCCAATCCGATGGACCTGTCGGTCTTCGACAGGCTCTTTTTTCTGCACGACGGTAAACTCAGGATGGACCGCGCCGCGTAAATTCGCGCTGTCAGTCGGCTTTCTTGACCATCGGCCCCATCACGCGCCCGCCCAGCACGTGCAGGTGATAGTGGGGCACGTCCTGCACACCGTGGGCCCCGCAGTTGGAAATCACGCGATACCCTTCGCCCCCCGCCTCGGGGCTTACTTCCGTCATGCGGCACACTTCCGCCGTGGCGCGCATGAAGTCGAGGATTTCCGCATCCGGCGCTTCTGCCGCGAAATGGTCGTGGCTCATGTAGGGGCCTTTGGGAATGACCAGCACATGCACGGGCGCAGATGGGTTGATATCCTTGAAGGCCAGCGTGTGCGCGGTCTCCAGCACCGTGGAATTGGGGATCTCACCGCGCAGGATTTTGGCGAAGATGTTCTGGTCGTCGTAAGAGTAAGTCATCGCGGGATCCTTAAAGCGTTTCGCGTTTTCAATGAATCACGCAACGCTGCCTGAAATCAAAGATCTCAACGCGTTAGCTGATTCAGCATCCTTCAATTCGAACACCAAACGCCCTAATCGGCAAAAAGGTGCGGCGTGCTGGCGACATCTACCGCCTTGTCCATGGGGATATCAAGGAAGCTCGCGATTTCACTCGCGTTGTCTTCGATAGAGGCCCTTTGATCGACCACATGGAGGAACTCAAAATCAGAATCCCGGATCCGGTCGCTTTCAAACACGATGTCCCCGCGGATTGTTGGCAAGAGACGCTCCCATGTACCAGGCGATGTCTCCTCCCCCGCGAGCCCCACGCGTTTGGCATGGCCCGTCAGGTAGTCATCGGTGAACTCGCAACTGATCTCAAGAAACTTGGTCTTGGATCGGTCAGACGCAAAATCATTCATCAGGTCGATGTTGGAAGGATCAAGACAGATGATCATGCGGTCAG